>NZ_LFJJ01000414.1 GCF_001189365.1 Candidatus Burkholderia verschuerenii
AATTTCTTTTGTTTATGACTCGTTCTTCCCAGAAACAAGAAGACTTGATATACAATCCAGAGATTGAGAATGAAACACGAAGACTGACAAAGGAAACAAAATTGAAGAGAGTATTGTCAGCCACCTCAGAGAGTTCAGAAGTTGATCCACTAATTGAAGGAACACCTCTTTTTGAGAATCCACTCTTTGACGAAGAAAAAGAACCAATGGCAGCAGCAGCAGCAGCAGATAGGACCTTAAAAGAGTTAGCAGCTTCGGCTGTTAATCAACAACCTTTGTCCATTGTGTATCCAGAGATAGCGGGAGCATTTGAATTGAAATCTGGTTTGATACACTTATTGCCTAATTTTCATGGCTTTGCAGGTGAAGATCCTTATAAACATTTGAAGGAACTCCATGTAGTATGCTCGAGTTTCAAACCTCAAGGAGTGACTGAGGAGCATGTCAAGTTGAGAGCCTTCCCTTTTTCTTTGAAGGATAAGGCGAAGGATTGGCTGTACTATCTACCTGAAGGATCTATCCGGACATGGGACGAAATGAAGCAGACATTTTTGGAGAAGTTTTTCACTGCTTCACGAGCTGCCAACATAAGGAAAGACATATGTGGAATAAGGCAGTTCAGTAGTGAAAACTTGGATGAGTATTGGGAAAGATTCAATCAACTCTGTGCCAGTTGTCCTCAGCATCAGATTCCAGATCAGTTATTGATCCAATACTTCTACGAGGGACTTCTGCCAGCCAACAGGAGGATGATTGATGCAGCTAGTGGAGGAGCTTTAGTGAACAAGACACCAGCAGCAGCCCGAGAGTTGATTTCTAACATGGCAGAGAATACACAACAATATGGTGCACATGCTGATGAAGCTCCAAAGAGAGTGAATGAGGTACATACATCTACTCTTGAAAGTCAAATGGCTGATCTAACTGCTTTGGTTCGACAATTGGCTACAGGTCAGGTGTCTAATGTAAGGGTCTGCGGGATTTGTGCTGTATCTGGACATCCCACTGATATGTGTCCAACACTTCAAGAGGATCAAGTTCACAAAGCCAATGTAATTGGAGGATTTTTGAATCAGCCACAAAGGAGATATGATCCTTACTCGAATCAGTACAATCCTGGATGGAGG
>NZ_LFJJ01000415.1 GCF_001189365.1 Candidatus Burkholderia verschuerenii
CGCTGCTGCATAGCGGCCGCGCGGCGTTCGGCGCTGCGGGCTACGCCCTTCGCGCCGCACGTCGCACAGAAGGATCAACTGAAACCACCGGCATCCGATTTCTGCACAACTTGACGCACACAACTTCTTTTGATAAAACGGCGTCGCACTTCGCAAGCGCCTTTAAGATGTCGCCATGGCAGCATGCAGTGTCAAAGAAGGTGCATTGCAAGCTTTGCGCTTGCGTTTCAAAAGCATCGCCTTGACCTGCATTGAACGCTCGAGGCTCTGTCAGGTCTTAGACTTCGATAAAACGATCAAGGAGGAAAAATGGCCACATTGGCACAGTCTGGAAACCCAGATTCAAAAACTGCGGCGCCGTGCAGACTCATTGCGCGAACGGAAATCCGCTGAAGTCATCGCGAATATTCGCGCACTCATGCAACAGTATGGTTTGACGACGGCGGATCTCGACAAGCGCGGCGTGAACGGTTTGAAAAAGCGTGGTTGTCCGGTTGGTTCGAAGAACCTTCCTAAAGACGCAAAGGGCGCAAAGGGCGCAAACGGCGCAGGCAAGCTCGCAGCAAAGTCCAAGATGCCGCCGAAATATCGTGATCCGGTTTCGGGTCTCACCTGGAGCGGTCATGCGCGGCCGCCGGCATGGATCAAGGACGCTCCCGATCGCAGCGTGTTCTTGATCGATGGCGCAGAGGCTAAAGCAAACGGCAAGCGCGTGACCACGAAGACGGTCAAAGCGGCTAAGAAGGTCACGAGAAAGCGTGTGCAAAGCACGGCGGCTTGAGAGCGTCTCGCCGCGCTTGCTTAAATGAATGCTGGCCTCTTTTTCTTAAGGCCCGCTAGTCGAGCAACGGACTGCGTACGTCCGTCAAGCCGCTTGCAAGCTGATAAGCCAGACCTAGTTGCAAGACAGGCAAATCCATTTGCGTCGGGCCGATGATCTGTATTCCAGCGGGCAAGCCATTCGGCCCGAAACCCGCTGGTGCGCTAAGAGCCGGCATTGACGCCATCGTCGCGGGCACCACCGTTTCCATCCAGCGATGATACGTGTCCATTGCACGGTCGCCGATGGCGTGCGGCCAGTCTAGCGCGGCATCGAACGGAAACACTTGGGCGGAAGGCATCGCGAGAAAATCGAAGCGCTCGAAGAGCGCATTGATCGCCTGATACCACGCCGAGCGATCCCGCGCGGCGCGCGCCACGTCTTCCGCCAATAGCGCCAATCCGCGTTCTATTTCCCAAACCGCTTCGGGCTTGAGCTTTGCACGCGTGGCTTCGTCGCGATAGAGCGGGGCATTCGTCCCGGCAAACGTAAAGCTGCGCAGATCGAGCCACGCTTTCCAGAGACGCTCGCCATTGAAATCGACCGCCGCCGCTTCGACGATGCAACCCGCCGTTTCGAAATGCCGCAGCGCGTTGGTGTAGAGATCCATCAAGCCCGCTTCCAGTGGCAAATGACCGTTCATGTCGCCGAGCCAGCCGATACGCGTACCGCGCATATCGCGCTCGAGTCCGCTTGCGTAATGAGCGGCTTGATCGCTTCGACGCGAAAGCGGAGCGCGTGCATCGAACCCGGCCTGCACGGCGAGCAGCATGCCGAGTTCGGGAACAGTGCGCGCCATCGGTCCCGCGACGCTGAATTGCTGAAAGAACACGTCGTCGCTAGGCGCGTAGGGCACGCATCCCGGTGTCGAACGAAAGCCGAAGACATTGTTAAAGGCGGCGGGCGTGCGTAGCGATCCCATCATGTCCGAACCGTCGGCGAAGGGCAGCATGCGCAAGGCCATCGCGACCGCCGCGCCGCCGCTGCTGCCGCCGGCCGAACGCGATGGATCGAAGGCATTGCGCGTGGTCCCGTACACGGGGTTATAGGTGTGACCACCGAGTCCGAATTCCGGCGTATTGGTGCGGCCGATAAAAATCGCGCCTGCTTTACGCATGCGTTCGAATACGATTGCATCCGTCGCGCTGACCTGACCCGCGAAAATCGGCGACCCTTTGGTCGTCACCATGCCGGCGACGGGAAGAATATCTTTAGGCGCTTGCGGAAATCCATGCAGCACGCCAAGACTTTCGCCGCGCGCCAGTTGAGCATCGCGCTCCGTGGCTTGCGCCAGCAAGGCTTCGCGTTCCTCTCGCGCGACGATAGCGTTCACACGCGGATTCAGGCGATCGATCTGATCGAGATAAACGTTCATCACGTCGACGCAGGACACATCGCGCGCGTGAATGGCTTTCGATAACGCGATGGCGTCTAGCGCGACGATATCGCGAGCGGACGATTCGTTCATTTGAGCATGCCTTGTCGTGACGTGTCGCCGATGGTATCACCGCGTCGAACCATTCGCTTCGGCTTCGAGGCGCAAAAAAGCCCGGCGCTGTACTACACGCCGGGCTTTAGCGAAGCAAATGAAATGCTTAAGCCGTAACAGGAACCCTGCGCGGCGAAACGAGCGACACCGCGAACGTCACGACAATATTCACCACGAGCGCGATGATGCCGATATAAAGCGGCCACGATGCATCGCCGATATGCAGGACATACACCGGCTTGAGCCCTTGCGCGATCGCAAGCCCGGTTCCGAGCACGATGCCCACGAGCCAGCCGAGAAACAGGCCGGGCGTCGTGAGGCGACGCGTAAAGAGCGTGAACACGATAGCCGGGAAGATCTGCAAAATCCACACGCCGCCTAGCAGTTGCAAGTCGATGACGTATTGCGTCGGCAGAAACACGATAAATAGCAGCGCGCCGAATTTCACGACCAGCGACACGAGCTTGGCGCACGATGCTTCCGCTGCCGGAGACATATCGGGCGCGATGAGCGGACGCCACAAATTGCGCGTGAACAGATTGGCCGAGCCGATCGACATGATCGCCGCCGGCACCAGCGCGCTGATCGCAATGGCCGCCGCCGCAAAGCCGACGAACCACGACGGAAACAGCGTGCCGAACAAGGTCGGCACGACATCCGAAGCGGACTTCACATGCACGCCCGCTGCAATGGCCATATAGCCGAGCAACGCGATCAAGCCGAGCAACAGCGTATAGGCGGGCAGAAAGATCGCGTTCTTGCGCACCGTCGTCGCGGACGACGAGGACAGCACGGCCGTCATCGTATGCGGATACATAAACGCGGCAAGCGCCGACCCTAACGCAAGCGATGCATACGCCGTGAATTGCGCCGGCTTGAGCGTGATGCCCGTCGCGCCGCCCTTGGCCTTGAAGAACTGATCGGCCGAATCGAATACGTGCGCGTAGCCGCCGAGCTTCTGCGGAATGAGCCACACCGCCGCGATCACGACGATATAGATCATGATGTCCTTCACGAACGCGATCATCTCGGGCGCGCGCAGGCCGCTCGAATACGTATAGACCGCAAGAATGACGAAGGCCGCGATCAGCGGCAATTCGCCGGTGACGCCGAGTCCCTTGATCACCACTTGCATGCCGACGAGTTGCAGCGCGATATACGGCATCGTCGCGACGATACCCGTCAACGCGACGGCGGCGGGAAACCATTTGCCGCCGTATTCGCCTTGCACGTAATCGGCCCCGGTGATGTGATTTTTCGCGTGCGCGATCTTCCACAACTTGGGCATCACCGCAAAGACGAAGTGATACACGATGATCGTATAAGGCAGCGCAAAGAAGCCGTAAGCGCCGACCGAATAGACCAACGCGGGCACGGCGATCACGGTATAAGCCGTGTAGAAATCGCCGCCGACCAGAAACCACGAGATCAACACGCCGAACTGACGCCCGCCCAAACCCCATTCATGAAGCTGCGTGAGATCGCCACGCTTCCAGCGCGCGGCCACGAAGCCCAGCACGGTGACCAGGGCAAAGAATGCGATGAAGATGGTCATCGCGACCGGATCGACCGGATTGAGATCGTTCATTTGAGTCCCCTGTACACGACGTAAAGCAGCAGCGACGTGAGCGGCACCCAAAGAAACTGATACCAGTAGAAAAACGGAAAACCCGCGACTGCCGGACGCGTATCGTTATAAAACGGCAGCCATAGCAGGGCGATATAGGGAATCAAAAGTGTGACCCAAAGCCAGGGTCGGCGCGGCGCATCGTTATCGGCTTCCAAAGCATTCTCCTCTTGAATCTGCGCTGATCGGAACGGGCCGGCGTGCTGCGGCGTTGCTTTGTCCCGTTGCTGCTTAGCAAGCGCCGCGCCGCCAACGGGAGCGCATTATCCAAGAAAATGGTTTTTGTTGCCGATAAGGACTAAGGCTAAAGAACGCTTTAAATTTGCTTAATTAAAAATTACTAATCTATAACGCAATTGGTTTCGATCGGGCTGGTTGCGCGCTTGCCTGTCAGCATCGCCCATTTGCCGCTAAAGCCCGCCACCTTGCGAAATTCAAAGCCGTTTTCCCTTAGCGCGCGCTTCACGCTGCCCGCGCTCGTATAAGTGGCAAAGGTCGTTTCATTGCTAGAAAGCGCGGCAAGCGATGCCATGACCGAAGGCGTCCACATGTCCGGATTTCTGGCGGGCGCAAAGCCATCGAGATAAAGCGAATCGGCGATAAACGCTTGAGCGCGTAACGAAGCAAGTGCGTCCGCGATATCGCCGAAGATAAGCGTCAAGCCGACCGCATCTGAATCGAAGCTCAGGCGATGTATGCCGGGCACAAGCGGAGGCCAAGCATCGGCGAGTTGTAAAGCCAATGGCATGACGTACGGATCGTCGATGACCGCCGCATGCGCACGGCGCAAATCGTCGGCGCTAAAGGGATATTTTTCGATCGATACGAATTCCAGCGCCGCAGATCGCTCGATGTCGCTACGCCACGCGGCCCATGTCGCCAGAAAATTGATGCCCATGCCGAAGCCCGTTTCCAGCACGGTAAAGGCGGGCTTGAGACGCCAGGCATCCGGCAAGCCATTGCCCTTTAGAAAGACATGCCGCGTCTGGGCGAGCGCGCCGGCCGGGCTGTGATAGACATCGTCATGCAAAGGTGAATAAGGCGTGCCGTCTGCACGAAAGACCAGCTCAGCGGCAAGCAGCACGCTCATGCCGACGCTCAAGCCGGTTCGTCGGGCGAGATGCCGAGTTCGGCCGCCATGCGCTCGACCAGCGCGCGCAACTGTTGCACTTCATGGGCGAGGCGTTTTTGCTCCGACTTGAGCGCTTCGAATTCGGACAGCGAATACGTTTCACCACCGCCGCCCGACGATTCGCGCACGGCGGCTTCGCTTGCGGCGACTTCGCCGCACAGCAGATGCATCCAGCGGCTTTCGCGTTCGCCAGGCACGCGCGCGAGTTTGACGACGCGCGGCGGTTCATTATCGGCGAGTTCGTCGAGAAAACTTTCGACCGACGAGATATCCGCAAAGGAATGCAAGCGCGCGCTATTGGCGCGCCGCTCGGCGGCCGTTTGCGGGCCGCGCAAAAACAGCGTCGCGAGCAGGGCGACCGACTGGCTCGGCACGCTCAACACGCGATTGACGTTGTGCTCGAAGCGCGGCACGCGGCTGCTGCTGCCTTCGAAGACGAGACTCAGACGCTTGAGACTGTCGAGCGTGGTCAGCACTTCGTCTTCGCTGACATTCATCACGGACGAGCGCGCCGTCTTTTGATTGCAGCCCGCGGTCAGGGAATTCAATGACAGCGGATAGGTATCGGGCACGGTGTGCTGCTTTTCCACCAGCACGCCGAGCACGCGCGCTTCGAGCGGCGTCAGTTCGCGCAAGGCGGGGCGGGGAGCGGCATCGGACGGAGTATTCATGAGCGATCTTATGCTTGCAGAGAGACGCATATCATACCGGCGTCGAGGTCGATCATTGAAACGCGCGCACCGTCTTGCGGCATGCGGTTGAACCAGACTGTGCACTGGTTCGAAATGTTGCACCATTTTGGTGCACGCCGTTTTCATCTCGGCGAAATCCAGCATTCGTTTAATGCCGATGTGTGGTTAAACTCATTGGCACTGAAGTTGCTTTTTTATTGACGGCACTGGGCAGCCTGCGCAATCGATGCACAATGACTTGGCATCACGCTTCGAGGTCGCCTAACACACAGCACGACATGCTCGGCTTGACCGGGCATGCCGCGTCGATCAGGCTCTTCGAACAGCGTTTGCAAGTGCGACCAGAATGACAGCGAAGGGGGCGCGCCACCCCGGCATGCACTTCATATGGAAGATCGGCTATGACGCAAGCATTCTTCAACGAGATGTTCGAGCTCAACGATGTGGACGCGCGCGGCGTCACGGCGGCGGCCTTTCGCGACGTAGGCGAGACCCGCACGCATTATCGTGATTTCATGGGCTGGCTCGCCGCGCAGAACGATCAGCAGATGAGCCTCAAGCGGGCCGAGGCGGATCTCAACTTCAGACGCGTGGGCATTACCTTCGTGGTGTACGGGACCAGCGATCTGCCAGGCGTGATCCCCGAGCGCACGATTCCCTTCGACGTAATCCCGCGCATCTTTCCCGCCGACGAGTGGAAGGCGCTCGAACGCGGCTTGCGGCAGCGCGTCAATGCGCTCAACCGCTTCATCCACGATATTTACCATCAGCAGAACATCATTCGCGCGGGCATCATTCCCGAAGCGCAGATCGTCGGCAACGTGCAGTATCGGCCGCAGATGAAGGGCGTCGACGTCGTGCGCGATATCTACGCGCATATCGCCGGCATCGATATCGTGCGGGCGGGACAGGGCGAGTTTTACGTGCTCGAAGACAATTTGCGCGTGCCGTCGGGCGTGTCGTACATGCTCGAAAACCGCAAGATGATGATGCGCCTGTTCCCCGATCTGTTCGCCCGCAATCGCGTGGCACCGGTCGCGCATTATCCCGATCTGCTGCTCGATACCTTGCGCGCGTCGGCGCCGGCGAGCGCGGAAAATCCGACCATCGTCGTGATGACGCCGGGCATGTACAACTCGGCGTATTTCGAGCATGCGTTCCTCGCACAGCAAATGGGCGTCGAACTGGTCGAAGGGCAGGATCTCTTCGTCGAGAACGATCTGGTCTATATGCGCACGACGCAAGGACCGCAGCACGTCGATGTGATCTATCGCCGCGTGGACGACGACTTTCTCGATCCCGACGTGTTCCGTCCCGACTCGGCGCTGGGCGTCAAGGGCCTGATTTCGGCGTATCGCGCGGGCAATGTGTCGCTGTGCAACGCGGTGGGCACGGGCATCGCCGACGATAAATCGATCTATCCGTACGTGCCGGACATGGTGCGCTTCTATCTCGGCGAGGAACCGATCCTCAACAATGTGCCGACCTACATGTGCCGCAAGGCCGACGATCTCAAGTACGTGCTCGATCATCTGGCTGAACTCGTCGTGAAGGAAACGCACGGCGCGGGCGGTTACGGCATGCTGGTCGGCCCGGCGTCGACGACGGCGCAGATCGAGGAGTTCCGCGCGGTGCTCGTGGCGCATCCGGAGAAATACATCGCCCAGCCGACGCTCGCGCTTTCCACGTGCCCGACCTATGTCGAAGCGGGCATCGCGCCGCGTCATATCGACTTGCGCCCGTTCGTGCTCTCGGGTCACGACGTGCGGATGGTGCCGGGCGGACTCACGCGTGTCGCGTTGCGAGAGGGTTCGCTCGTCGTCAATTCGTCGCAAGGCGGCGGCACGAAAGACACGTGGGTTCTCGAACGTTAAAAAGCCGCGATCATCCATACCGATAACAGGGAACACCCATGCTGAGCCGTACCGCGGATCATCTCTTCTGGATGGCGCGTTATACCGAACGCGCCGAAAACACCGCGCGCATGCTGGACGCGAATTATCAGCTCTCGCTGTTGCCGCAGTCCGACGAATACGCGGAACTGGGCTGGCGCGCGATGCTGTCCATCTCCGAGTTGAGCGGCATCTATTCAGCCGCGCATCACGGCATGGAAAGCCGCGAGGTGGTCGATTTCATGGCGGCGGACATGTCGAATCCGTCGTCGATCGCGAGCTGTCTGCGGGCCGCGCGAGAGAATGCGCGCGCGGTGCGCAGTTCGACCAACAGCGAACTTTGGGAATCGCTCAATACGACCTGGCTCGAATACGTGCGTCTTCTGGGCGACGGCATTCTCGAACGCGAGCCGTTATTCGTTCTTCGAGTGGGTGAAGCATCGCTCGCACTTGTCGCGCGGCGTGCAGCTCGGCACGCTCGTCAAGGACGATGCGTTTTATTTCATGCGTCTCGGGACTTTCATCGAACGCGCGGATAATACCGCCCGCATTCTCGATGTGAAGTTCGAGATGATGGAGCAGCGCGCCGACACGTCCGCACAACCGTTCGACTATCACCACTGGACGGCGGTCCTCGGCTCGGTGTCGGGCTTCGAGGTGTATCGGCGCGTGTATCGCGATGTGATTACGCCAGAACGCGTGGCGGGCCTGCTGATTCTGTACGGCGACTGGCCGCGTTCGCTTGCCGCGAGCATCGCCGAAGTGGAATTGCTGATCGGTCAGGTAACGAAAGGACGCGACACCGAGGCGGCGCGGCTGGCGGCGCAATTGAGCGCGGAGCTAAAGAACGGGCGCATCGGCGATATCTTGCAGGGCGGTCTGCATGCGTTTCTGGTGAGCTTTCTGGCGCGAGTCAACGAACTGGCCAGCGCCGTCAGCCAGGAATTTCTCTTGCCGATGGCGCCGGAAGCTCCCGAAGAAGCCCCGGCTCCAACACCAACGCAATCGCAAACGCAGTCACAGTCGCAAGGCACGCAAAGTCAGTCGCAAAGCTCGACCTGAAGCGATGCGTTCAACGCCGCGCGGCCGCCGCGACGACGCGATGCACGAAGCGCAGCTTGTCGATCACCGCGGGCGCGAGCGTGAACGGATAACCGTCGGGCTGGCCGAGGCTGCGATTCAGGCTGTTCAGCACATAGGTGAGCGGGAACCAGCGTTTCATCAGATCATCGAAGTCGGCGTCTTCGACCGGAGTCTGATCGGTCAGCGTGGGCTCGTTCGGCGTATCGGGCACCAGCGCGAGGCCGCACGACACGGCGGTATCGAGCGTATCGACGATATGCAGGTAATGCGCCCACGTTTCCGCCCAGTCTTCCCACGGATGCATCGTGGCGTAGGCGCTGACGAAGTTCTCTTCCCAGTTGGGCGGCGGGCCTTCGTTGTAGTGGCGATCGAGCGCGGCCTGATAGTCCTGCTGCTCGTCGCCGAACGCGGTGCGGTACGGCGCGATGCGCGCGGTATCGCCGATCAGCCGGTCGAAGAAATAGTGGCCGGTTTCGTGGCGGAAATGGCCGAGCAGCGTGCGATACGGTTCGTGCATCGCGGTGCGGGTTTTCTCGCGATGCGCGTCGTCCGCCTCGGCGATGTTGAGCGTGATCAGGCCGTTGTTATGCCCCGTCATGACGCCGTGGCCTTGCGAATCGGCTTCGAGGAACTGGAATTCGAGGCCGCGTTCGGGATCCGCCTGACGCGATTTCACGTCCAGCCCGAGTTCGGAAAGCGTGTAGAGCAGGCGTCGTTTGGCCTGCTCCAGCCGATACCAGTACACGCGGTTATCGGGTGGACAGATTGGGAATGGTGCTGGTCAGCTGGCAGGAGCAGCACAAGGTCTCGGGGGAATCGGCGGGCACGACCCAGTTGCAGACGTTTTCGACCGCGTAGTTGTGGCACGGACGAAAGAACTGATCTTTCGCTTCGGGATGCAGGCTCTTCCAGCGGCCGTCCTCTATCACCTCGAAGGCGCTGATCTGTTTGATCTCGGGAAGGTAACCGAGTTGCGCGCCGCAGTTTTCGCAGTGCGTGTTCTCGAAGAACACCAGTTGTTCGCAGCGGTTGCAGTGGAAGGTCTTCATCGTCTGGGCTTGAAAGAGGATTGTTGCGCGGTCGCGCGCCGTCTTGCGTCGTTGAAATGGCGGAGCATGCGCAAACATCGTGCCGCAGAAAAGTGTCGTGTTTCAAGCGGTTTTCAGACGGTTTCAAGTCAAGCGTCGGCAGGACATCGGAAAGAAAACGCCGTGGCGTCGGAAGCAAACGTCGCGCGGCGTCATTTGAATAAAAGGAGTGCGGAGTGTCCATTCGTGTCGCGTTGAATCATGTCACGCAGTATCGTTACGACCGGCTGGTCGGTCTCTCGCCGCAAGTGGTGCGCTTGCGTCCCGCCCCGCATTGCCGCACGCCCATCGTGTCGTATTCGATGCGCGTCGAGCCGGAGGAGCACTTCATCAACTGGCAGCAGGACGCCTTCGCGAATTACCAGGCGCGGCTTGTTTTTCCCGAGAAGACGCGCGAATTCAAGGTGACGGTCGACCTCGTCGCCGAAATGGCCGTCTATAACCCGTTCGATTTCTTCCTCGAACCGTCGGCTGAAAAATTTCCCTTCGCTTACGCGCCGGAATTGCAGCACGATCTCGCGCCGTACATGATCAAGCGCGAGCCGACGCCGCGCTTTGCCGCATTCGTCGACAGTATCGACCTCACGCCGGTGGCAACGATCGACTTTCTGGTCGCGCTGAATCAGCGGCTCGCGGGTGAAATCCGCTATCTGATCCGTATGGAGCCGGGCGTGCAGACGCCCGAGGAAACGCTGGTCAACGCATCCGGTTCGTGCCGCGATTCGGGCTGGCTGCTGGTCGAAACGCTGCGCCATCTGGGTCTGGCCGCGCGCTTCGTGTCTGGCTATCTGCTGCAACTCGCGCCGGACACCAAATCGCTCGATGGTCCGAGCGGCACGGAAGTGGACTTTACCGATCTGCATGCGTGGTGCGAGGTGTATCTGCCGGGCGCGGGCTGGATCGGCTTCGATCCGACTTCGGGGCTCCTGGCGGGCGAAGGCCATATTCCGGTCGCCTGCACGCCGGAGCCGGACAGCACCGCGCCGGTATCGGGCGCGGTCGACAAATCGGAAGTCGAGTTCGGCCATTCGATGACGATCACCCGCGTGCTGGAAACGCCGCGCGTGACGAAGCCCTACACCGAGGAAGACTGGAGCGCGATGCTGCGCATTGGCGAGCAGGTCGACGCGCAACTGAACGCCGCCGACGTGCGCCTGACGATGGGCGGCGAGCCGACCTACGTCGCCGTGCGCGACCGCGATGCACCCGAATGGAACACGGACGCGCTCGGCCCGACCAAGAGCGCCTACGCCGTTTCGCTGATGGACAAGCTGCGCGCGGAATACGGCGCGAGCGGCTTTCTGCATATCGGTCAGGGCAAGTGGTATCCGGGCGAGCAGTTGCCGCGCTGGGCCTTGTCGCTGTTCTGGCGCAAGGACGGCGAGCCGTGCTGGCACGATTCGTCGCTGTTCGCGGACGAGCGCCAGCCCGCAAACTACACGTCCGAGGACGCCGCGCGCTTCATCGGTCATCTGGCGGGCAAGCTTTCCATCGATTCGAGCTTCGTCCAGCCGGCCTTCGAGGACACCTGGTACTACCTGTGGCGCGAACGCCGTCTGCCGGTCAACGTCGATCCGTTCGATTCCCGTCTGGACGACGAACTGGAGCGCGCCCGTCTGCGCCGCGTATTCGATGCGGGGCTGCCGTCCGTCACCGGTTACGTGCTGCCGATCGCGCGCGAAGAGGGACCCGCGCTGCAGCCCGGCCGCTGGATCAGCGGGCCGTGGTTCTTCCGCGACGAGCGCATGTATCTGATTCCGGGCGATTCGCCGATGGGCTACCGTCTACCGCTCGATTCGCTGCCGTGGGTGTCGGAAGCCGATTACCCGTATCAGCACGAACACGATCCGTTCGCGCCGCCGACGCCCTTGCGCAGCGCGTCTGAATTACGCATGCAATATGCAAACGCCGCGACCGGTGAAGATGCATTCAGCATGCAAAATGCAAACCGCGCGAGCGAAGACCGTGTGACGCGGGTCGCCGCAGGCTACGGGACAGCCGAGTCGAAGCGCGGCCAATCCGCGGGCGAGATCACGCGCACCGCGCTGTGCGTCGAGGCACGCGATCCGGCGCGCGCGGCCGGTCCGAAGGCGGAAGCCGAAGCCTTCGCGAAGAACGGCCGGACCAACAAGCTGATCCATATCTTCATGCCGCCGCTGACCGAGCTCGACGATTACCTCGATCTGCGCGCGGCCATCGAAGCGACGGCGGCCGAACTGGCGATGCCGGTTATCATCGAAGGCTATCCGCCGCCGCGTGATCCGCGCCTGAAGATGCTTCAGGTGACGCCGGACCCGGGCGTGATCGAAGTGAATATTCATCCGGCGTCGAACTGGGACGAACTGGTCGCGCACACCGAATTTCTCTACAACGCCGCGCACGAGTCGTATCTGAGCCCCGAGAAGTTCATGGTCGACGGACGGCATACCGGCACCGGCGGCGGCAACCATTTCGTGCTGGGCGGCGCGACGCCGGCCGACAGCCCGTTTCTGCGCCGTCCCGATCTGCTGGCGAGCCTGATCGGTTACTGGCACAACCATCCGTCGCTGTCGATGCTGTTTTCCGGCCTCTTCATCGGCCCGACGAGTCAGGCGCCGCGCGTGGACGATGCGCGCAACGATCAGGTCTACGAGCTCGAACTCGCATTCAAGGAACTGCAGCATCAGCTCGATCTGCTCGGCGGACGCGACAGCGCGACCGTGCCGCCGTGGCTCATCGACCGGATTCTGCGCAATATCCTGATCGACGTGACGGGCAACACGCACCGCGCGGAGTTCTGCATCGACAAGCTGTATTCGCCGGATGGCCCGACCGGGCGTCTCGGTCTGCTCGAACTGCGCGGCTTCGAAATGCCGCCGCACGCGCGCATGAGTCTGGTGCAGCAACTGCTGCTGCGCGCGCTGGTCGCGCGATTCTGGGAGACGCCGTACACCGCGCGTCTCACGCGTTGGGGCACGGAACTGCACGACCGCTTCATGCTGAGCACGTTCGTGCAGATGGATTTCGACGACGTGCTGGCCGATCTGAGCGAAGCGGGCTTCGCGTTCGAGAAAAGCTGGTTCGCGCCGCATTTCGAATTCCGCTTTCCGATGGTCGGCTCCTACGACGTCAGCGGCATGCAACTCGAGATCCGCAACGCGCTGGAAACGTGGCACGTGATGGGCGAGGAAGGCTCGGCGGGCGGCACGGTGCGTTACGTCGATTCGTCGGTGGAGCGGCTCGAAGTGCGCGCCATCGGCATGAACGGCAGCCGTCATGTGGTAACGGTCAACGGCGTGCCCTTGCCGCTGCAATCGACCGGCCGCGTCAGCGAATACGTCGCGGGCGTGCGGTATCGCGCGTGGCAACAGTCGTCGTCGCTGCATCCGACCATCGGCGTGCATGCGCCGCTCACGTTCGATATCGTCGATACGTGGGACGGGACGCAGCATCGGCGGATGCCAGTATCATGTCGCGCATCCGGGCGGGCGCAACTACAGACCTTCCCGGTCAACGCGTACGAAGCGGAAAGCCGCCGGCGCGCACGTTTCTTCGCGACCGGTCACACGCCGGGCGCGCCGTGGTGAAAATGCCGAAGCGCCTCTTGACCGGCGCGCGGCCGTAGTTTTGAGATACGTCGGCGGGAGCGGTGTTTCGACGCACCCGGCGCACTTACGCGCACCATGCGATCGGATTAAGCCGCACTTAATTCTGCACGTCCACACTCGATCCGCGCTCGAACCCGAGCCGTCGTCAAAAGGACTGTGCCATGCCCGCCCACACCGCCGCGCGCCAAACCTTCGCCAATCTCGCCCGCACGATGCGCAGCCAGTACGCGCTCAAGCTGCAGACCTGCCGCCTGTCGCAGCCGATCGAGCCGCTATGGGGCCAGACGTATCGCATGGCCGAGTGGATCTTCAAGGACGATCCGCGCCTGCAGCGACGCGTGGTGTCGGCAGATTGCACGCCCTCGCAACTCGCCGACGAGATCAAGGCGCACATTCCCGGCCGTCATTACGGTCCGAACGACGAAGATTGAGACACCTCTGGCATCGCGCGAATGCTACGTGGAACTTGCAATAATCCAAATGTGGACTAATATGCAAGATAAGTTCCTCTGGAGACTCAATCATGTCCCACGCCGCCCGCGTGACTTCCGCCGAGAGCGGGCGAATTGCGCCGCGTCTCGCTCCGGCTTATGGCGAGATGTCAGCGGCCGGCCTGCGCGCGTTCTTCAGGATCGCCGAGGCCTGGTCGCTATCGACCGAAGAGCAGATCATCCTGCTCGGCACGCCCGGCCGCTCTACCTTCTTCAAATGGAAGCAGACGCCGGAATCCGCGCGTCTCGGGCGCGATACGCTCGAACGCCTGTCGCTGATTCTGGGCATCTATAAAGCGCTGCAAATCCTCCTGCCCGAACCCACCGCCGCCGATACCTGGATCAAACGCGCCAACAACGCGCCGCCGTTCGGCGGCCGTCCGGCGCTCGATCGCATGCTGGCGGGCAATGTCAGCGATCTGGTCGCCGTGCGCCAATATCTCGATGCGATGCGAGGCGGCTGGGCGTGACCATCACTCATCGCAGTATCGACTGGCGCGAGCGCTGGCCGCGTAGCGATCTCGACTGGTCGCCGGCTTATCGCGTGATTCCCACTCGCTTCCCTGCCGTCAATCTGTTCGATCGCGTGGCGTCGGCGCAGGACTTCGAAGCGCTCTACGCGCTCGAAGCCATGACCAACGACCGGCTGCGCACCGAAGTCGGCGAACTCGATCTCGTGCCCGCCGACGAACGCTGCTTCGGACCGGGATGCGGACCGATCATGGCCGCGTTCACGCATCTGAACCCGAGCGGCAGCCGCTTTTCCGACGGCAGCTACGGCGTGTTCTACTGCGCGCGCGGAAAAAGCACGGCGATCGCGGAGACGCGATATCACTCGGGACTGTTCCTCGCCGCGACGAAGGAAGCGCCGCTGCGCACGCAGATGCGTCTCTACACGGTCACGGCGCGCGGCGAAGTCATCGATGATCTGCGGGCGGCAACATCGCGCAAGCCGGCCTCGATCCGAAGCTGCTCGATCCCGACGACTACGCGCTCGGTCGCGCGGTGCGGCGCGCAGGCGCGCCGGGCATCGCGAATCCATCGGTGCCGGGATACGCAGGGCGAATGTCTCGCGGCGCGGCGCACGACGATGCTGCACGACTGCCGGCACGCGGCCTACCTCGAATACAACTGGAACGGCGAAACGATCGATTACGTGTTCGAACTCAACCAGGTCGGTTAAACGTTTCAACTCATCGCGACTGCCGCAGAAGAGCGCGTCCGGGCGAGTTTCTTCGTCGCGGGCCGCGCGGCTTTCGATGCCGGTTTGCGCGCGGCGCTCTCCAGCGCCTGATCCGCCGCGCCATTCGCGCTCGTCTTGAGCGCACCCGCGCGCGCCTTGCGGCTCGATTCCTTCAGCAAGCTGGTGAGACGTGCATCGCCCTTGCCGTTCTGGCGCGTCGCCTCGCGAGCGCGGCGCTTCGTGTCCTTTTCCAGAAAGATCGCCAACGCGGCTTCGTCGGTGCGCAACCCGCGACGGCGCGATGCCGGCATCGCATCGGCCAGTTCGCCCGCCTCGAACGCCTCGATCACCGCCGGATGCACATAGCACTTGCGACACACTGCCGGTGTATTGCGCAGCAACTGCGCGACGTCCTTGATCGTGCCGACGATATGCTTGCGCGCCTCCGTCACCGTTTCCCACTGAAGCTGACGCAGCGCCGCCAGCGCGAACACGCTGCCCGCCCACGTCCGATAATCCTTCGCGGTAAATTCCGCGCCGGTGATCTCGTGCAAGTAGTCGTTGATATCGGATGAACTCACGGCGTGGCGCGTGCCGTCCGCGTCGAGATACTGAAACAGGTCCTGGCCTGGCAAGTCCATGCAGCGCTTGACGATCCGCGCGACGCGCGCATCGCTGACGGCAACGTCGTGCTCGATGCCGCTCTTGCCGCGAAACCGGAACCGCAGCGTCTTCGCCGATACCTTCAGATGGCGTTTGCGCAGTGTCGTCAATCCGTATGAGCGATTTTCGCGCGCGTATTCCTCGCTGCCGACGCGAATCAGCGTCGTGTCGAGCAGACGGACGACGGTCGCGAGCACCTTATTGCGCGGCATGCCGTCGAGCGACAGATCGCGCGCCACACGAGCGCGCAGCTTCGGCAGCGACGCGCCGAACGCGAGCATGCGCTCGTGCTCGTATTTGGTGGCGTCGCGCGTTTCGCGCCATTGCGGGTGATAACGGTATTGCTTGCGCCCGCGCGCATCGCGGCCGGTCGCCTGCAAGTGTCCGTGCGAATCGGGGCAAATCCAGACATCGACATAAGCGGGCGGAATGGCCAGCGCATTGATGCGCTTGATTTCCGCTTCGTCGTCGATGCGCTTGCCTTGCGTGTTGAAGTACACGAACGCGCCGTCGATCCACTCGCGCGAATAGCCGCGCCGCGAGTCGTCCATGTAGCGCAAGCCCGGCGGCAAATCTTCCGGGCAGCCCTGCACGCCGCCCGGCGCATCCGCCGAGCCGCCGCCTGTCGCGTGTTGTCGTCCGATTCTGGCCACCGTGCGCCTCGCTATCGTTCTGCTGCATTGAGCTGCGATAGCGATGGATCGAGCAACGGCCGTGCCGCTCGCGCGCGCGACGCCGAAACTCAGGGCAAGGCGAGTTCGCGCGCGCCTTCGGCGGCCGCCCAGCGCTCCTTCACGGACCAGCGCTCGTCAGTGCCCGCCTGCACGATGGTCAGCCGCCCTTCCGATGCGAACGCGCCCGTGTCGATATAGATCTGCGAGCCGATCTGCTTGACCGCGCGCGTCGGCGTGTCGCCACAATAGGTCGGCGACAGGCCGCGCTGACGCGTCGGATCGCCGCTACCGAGCGCAAGACCGCGGCCTCACAGCAGCAGATTGCGCACTTCGTCGGAGTAATTGGCGGCATCGAGATCGGCGTCGCTGCCGAAGAATTCCGCGTGCAGCACATTGAAGCGCCGCGCGCCCTGACCGACCACGCGCACCAGCGGCAGCTTCGACAGCCGCAGCGCGAGATCGCCGAGCTGGTCGTCGTGCAGCGTCTCGGCCAATGCGCCGCCAATCGCGTACCACGCCTGCCGACTCATCGCGCCGGTGGCGACCGCGATCAGCGAATCTTCGTGATTGCCGAGCACCGGATAGAACCACGGCTTGTCGATCAGATCGATGGCCGCGAGCGAGTCCGTGCCGCGATCGACCAGATCGCCGACGGAGAACAGCCGGTCGCGCGTGCCGTCGAAGTCGATTTCGCGCAACAAATAGCGGAGCGCGTCGACGCAGCCGTGAATATCGCCGACGACGAAATCGCGTCCGACCTCGTTGGCCGGATGCCTGCAAACGAGAGGAAACGTAGGATCATTCATGCGACCGATCTTAGCTTCAGAATTCGAGCCGTTGTGCGGGGTGGGTCGCTTTCGCGAAACGAATCGGGCGCGCGTGTCGAACGGGTTCGCGCGCGCCGCAGATAAACGATGATAATGCCGCAAAACCTGCCGGTTATAGAGCTTCCCATGTGGCAAGACAGGGATTTGTTGCGCGTCGGCACGCAAACGTTACAGGCGCAATGAAAGCCGTATCGCCCATAATCGCACTCGCCGAGCGAGCTTCGCCCACATGACACTCCAACGACGATGAAGATGCTCCCGCAGGTTTTGCGCAATCGCCCGCGCGCGCTGATCGGCCTTCTGGTCGGCCTGTGCGTCGGCTTGCTGGTGACCGGACACGGCGCGGTGGTGCGCGCGCTGATCGGCTGGGACACGGCCGTGTGGCTCTATCTCCTGCTGATCTGGATTCAGATGGGCACGTCGCAGCAATCCAACGTGCAGGCGCTTGCCGAACGCGAGGACCAGAACGCCGCCGCCGTGCTGGTCGCGGTGAGCATTGCGGCGATCGCGAGTCTGGTGGCGATCGTCGCCGAGCTCGCGACGGCGAAGAATCACGGTCACGATGCCTGGCTCCACTACGCGCTGACCGGCGCGACCATGCTCGGCGCATGGTTCCTTATCCCGACGATGTTCACGCTGCACTACGCGCGTCATTATATCGATCGGACCGGCAGCAGCCCGCGCTGCAGTTTCCCGACAAGCATCTCAAGCCCGGTTACTGGGATTTGCTGTACTTCTCGTTCACCATCGCGGTGGCTTCGCAGACCTCGGATGTGGCGCTGTGCTCCACGGCAGTGCGTCGCACCGCGCTCGCGCAATCGGTGCTGTCGTTCTTCTTCAACCTCGCGGTGCTCGGGCTGTCGATCAACATCGCGGCGAGCATGGTCGGCGGCTGAACGCCGCGCATCGTTCCTTTTCGCCGATGTCGATGCCCGACATCGCTGTCACACGCGCTGCATAAGCGCTCCCTAAGCTCGATCCCTTGCCGTGTAAAAACCGGCCGCGCGCCGCAGTCAGTTTTACACGCGGCGCGATCGTGCTTTTCGGTTGATCGTCGACGCTTCGCGATGCTTTGGCGGAATCGCGCGTGGCACAGCGATTGCTGCATTGCGCCAAGCTTTCCGTGATTACCCTGATCAGCACCGACCGCGCGGCTCACGCTCATCGATCCGGCCTCGCGCATCTCCCGCACTGGAGCACACCTTGCCCTTGAACGTTCTGCTGGTCGCTTCCGAGGCCGTCCCGCTCGCCAAAACCGGGGGCCTCGGCGATATGGTCAGCGCCTACGCCGCCGCCCTGCGCGAAGCCGGCGTCGATGCCACGATTCTTCTGCCCGCCTATCCGAACGCCATCGCCGCCACCGTTGGTTTGAGCAAGGTCGGCAATCTGCAATCTGACCGGCCTGCCCGGCGGCGAGATGCCGCGCTTCTGCGCGGACGCATGCCCGACACCGGCGTGCCCGTGCTGTTGCTGCGCTGCGATGCGCTGTACGCGCGCACCGGTCTCTATCAGGACGCGCAGGGCCGCGACTATCCGGACAACGCCGTGCGCTTCGCGAAGCTGTCCGCCGCCGTGCGGATCGCGCAGGGCGTGCATGGCGTGAAGAAGCCGGACATCGTTCACGCGCACGACTGGCATACCGGCCTCACGCCGCTTCTGATGAAGCACGCGGGCGTCCAGGCGAAGAGCGTCTTCACGATCCACAATCTGGCATTCCAGGGCAACTACGCGCTGTCGGTCGGACCGTCGCTGGGCGTGCCGGATAAGTGGCTCGCGCATGCGTTCAGCAATCCGGAAAGCATCGAGTTCTACGGCGCGCTGAGTCTGATGAAGGCGGGTATCGTCCATAGCGATCGCGTGACGACGGTCAGTGAAACGTATGCGCACGAAATCCTGACGCCGCGCTTCGGTCATCTGATGGAAGGCGTGCTGCAAAGCTGCCAGGACAAACTGTCGGGCGTGGTGAACGGCATCGACGATACGACGTGGAATCCCGCGGTCGATGCAACCATCGCACGCAACTATTCGTTCGACGATATGCGCGGCAAGCACGCCTGCAAGCGCGCACTGCAACGCATGTTCGGCCTGCCGGCCGATCCGTTCGCGCCGCTGATGGCGATCGGCAGCCGCATGACCGGACAAAAGCTCGCCGATGTCGTGCTCGACGCGCTGCCGCGCCTGCTCGAAAAGCATCCGCGCTTGCAACTGGCGGTGATCGGCAAGGGCGAAGCGTATATCGAGAAGGGTTTCCGCAAGCTCGCGCAGGAGTGGCCGGATCGCGTCGGCGTGCATATTGGTTATGACGAAAGACGCGCGCACGCGCTGCATGCGGGTGCGGACATTCTGCTGCACGCAAGCCGCTTCGAGCCGTGCGGACTCACGCAACTTTACGCGATGCGCTACGGCACGCTGCCGGTTGCATCGCGCGTGGGCGGCCTCGCCGACACGATCGTCGATGCGGCGCAAAACGCCGATCGTCTGACGGAAACAATGACGCGCAATGTTTTGCGTCCCGCCGCCTATCTGCGCGACGGCACGTACGATCAGCCCATTGCGCAAGCGCCGACGCATCGGGCTTCGCGCGCCGCCACCGGCTTCCTGTTTGACGGCGAGCGTGCGCAGGATGTAATCGACGCCGCCAGCCGCGCAATCGATGCCTACATGCGCCCGCCGACGTGGCGCGCGCTGCAGCGCAACGCGATGTCGTGCGATTTCGGTTGGAACGAAGCCGTCGCGAAGATGGTCGCACTGTATGTCGATGTCAGTCACGTGCGTCCGAGCCGCACGGCATTGCGCGCGCGTCGCGTCGTCGAGAGCGCCGCGCCCGCGCGCGACGATCAGGCCTTGGCCGGCGGCAAGACGCAAGCGGTCAAGAGTGCGTAACGGCATCGACTAAAGTAAGGAAGTCAAGGCGCGACCACGGTTGATGAAGGCGCGGCACGTAACCTGCTCCACGCCTTCCGTGCGATTCCCCGACGAGAGACATCGGGACCCGTGGCGCCCACCGACGAGAAACACGGTGCATCGCGAGACGCGGACGAGGCCAGCGTCGTTTCACCGGCGTTGAGGTGTGTCAGTATTCAAGGTCCGTCGCGCGCGCACGCATCGCTCTCGCACGGACCGGCTCTTCAGCCAGTTTGGCCCGTGAGCGTGATCGCGATTGAAGCCCGCATCCCCGCCACCGCAGGACGACTCTGGAAAAGACAAACGATGGAAAACCATCAAGTTCATCATGCGTATGCGCCTCGTATCTACTTCATCGACCCGCTGCTCGTCGGCCCGCTCGCGAACTGGCCCGCCCAGTTCGAGCATGCCGCGTCGCTGGGCTTCGATCATGTCCTGATCGGCGCGCCGTTCGTGCCCGGCAGCAACGGGCATCGCGAAGCGGTTGCCGATCATCACCGTCTGCATCCGATCTTCGAGTTCGACGGCCCCGCATCCGACGGATTGCGCAAGCTCGCCGATGCCGCGAAGAAGCACAAACTCACGCTGCTGGTCGATGTCATCGTCGATCGCGTGAGCGCGGAAGGCGGGCTGTATCAGGACAACAAGCACTGGTTCCAGCCGTTCGAAAGCGCCGATGCGCGGCTTGATCCGCGCAAGCCGCCGCGTCAGCGCGATGTCGCGTACGGCAACTTCAACGACGGCGAAGCGGCGCATCATCTGACCGAATGGTGGGCGAAGGAATTGCGCACGATGGCCGAAGCGGGCGTCGGCGGTTTTCGCTTCGATTGCCCGCATACGGTGCCCGCGCATGTGTGGCGCAAACTCGGCGCGGCCGTGCGCGAGAAGCATCCGGATACGCGCTGGCTCGCGTGGACCGTGGGCCTCACGCGTCACGACATCTACAGCCTGACCGACGCCGCGTTCGACGCCGTGTTCGCATCGACCCGCTGGTGGGATTTCAAGAGCGCGTGGCTGATCGACGAGCACGCGGCGCTCGCGCGTATCGCGCCGCCGATCGCGTTTCCGGAGGATCCGTTCGGCACGCGTCTGATCAGCGATCTGAGCGATACCAGCGATACCTTGCTGATCGAACGCGCCTATTCGCGCGTGCTCGATACCGCGACCGCGCTCGGCACCGGCCTGCTGGTGCCGATGGGCTTCGAATACGGCATCGGCCTGCCGATGTCGCCGCAATACGGCATCGCGGCGGAATACGAGCGTGCGAAGAACGAGCGCCGCATCGATCTGACCGCGCAGGTGAGGCGCGCCAATGCCTTGCAGCGCAATGTCGCGACGCTGTCGAGCGTCGGCGAATTGCGTTCGCTGACGGGCGCGGGCACGCCGTACGCCGCGCTGATTCGCGCCGAAGGCGGCGACTTGCGTCGCAGCGAAAACGCGGTGCTGATGATCGTCAATCCCGATCTCGTCGCGCCCGTGCATGTCGATACGCTGCATCTGCTCGAATCGGTGCCCGGCAACTACACGCGTTTCGCGCTGATCGACGACACCCAGGGTCAGGCCGCGCGACTCGCGCCGTTCACGCTGAAGGCCGGCGAAGTGCGCCTGTTCCGCGCGGAAGCCGAACCCTTCGTTCTGCTCGCGCAGCCGCAAGTGAAACGCGGCGCGAAAGCCGCCGACAAGAAGTCCGTCGCGGCCGCTATCGAAGCGCCGCGCGTGTCGATCGAAAGCGTCACGCCTTCGGTCGACAACGGGCGATTCCCGGCGAAGCGCATCGTCGGTGAAGCGGTGCGGATTCAGGCCGCGATCTTCGCCGAAGGTCACGACAAGATCGCCGCCGCCGTGCAATGGCGCGCCGCCGACGAAACCGAATGGCACGAAGCGCCGATGAGCGCCGTGCAACCCGCCGGTCTCGATCTGTGGAGCGCAAGCATTCCGCTCGAACGCGTGGGCCGTCATGAGTTCGTCGTGATGGCATGGCGCGACGACTTCGCCTCGCTCGTCGATCATATGCAGAAGAAGATCAAGGCGGGGCAAGGCGTCGAGCTCGAAGTCGAGGAAGCCAAGCATCTGTTCGCGCTGATTCTCGCGGAAGTGAAAACGGTCGAGGATGCCGACAGCGAACCGCTCGAAAAGATCGTCAAGGAATTCACCAAGGCCAACGACGCACGCAAGCTCGAACTCGTGCTCGCGCCTGCGACCGCGAAGGCGATCGCGGCGGCGCGGCGTCGGCCGTTCCTGTCGCGCGATCCGGTGGTGTATCGCATCGACTCGGAACGGGCGGCGGCGCGCTTCGCGAGCTGGTACGAGATCTTCCCGCGTTCGATGAGCGACGATGTCAAGCGTCACGGCAATTTCATTGACGTGATCGGCAAGATGCCGCGCATTCGCGAAATGGGTTTCGACGTGCTGTATTTCCCGCCGATTCATCCGATCGGCGTCGCCAATCGCAAGGGCAAGAACAACACGCTGACCGCGCAGCCGGGCGATGTCGGCAGTCCGTACGCGATCGGCGGCAAGGAAGGCGGCCACGATACGGTGCATCCCGAACTCGGCAATCTCGATGACTTCAAGCGCATGCTCGACGCCGCGCATGAACACGGCATGGAGATCGCGCTCGACTTCGCGGTGCAATGCTCGCCGGATCATCCGTGGCTCAAGGAGCATCCGACATGGTTCGCCTGGCGGCCCGACGGCACGCTGCGTTATGCGGAAAATCCGCCGAAGAAGTATCAGGACATCGTGAATCCGGACTTCTATGCGAAGGATGCGAAGCCCGAACTGTGGACCGCCTTGCGCGATGTGTTCCTGCACTGGATCGCCGCGGGCGTGCGTATTTTCCGCGTCGATAATCCGCATACGAAGCCGTTCCCGTTTTGGGAATGGGTGATCGGCGATGTGCGCGCGCGTCATCCGGATGTGATCTTCCTGGCCGAAGCGTTCACGCGTCCGCGCGTGATGAATCGCTTGGCCAAGCTCGGCTTTTCGCAGTCATACACGTACTTCACGTGGCGCGAGTCGAAGCGCGATTTCATCGAGTACATGCACGATCTGACGCAGACCGACGCGAAGGAATTCTTCCGTCCCAACTTCTTCGTCAATACGCCGGATATCAACCCGCGCTTTCTGCAAAGCTCGGGACGCCCGGGCTTCGTGATTCGCGCGGCGCTGGCGGCGACGTTGTCGGGATTGTGGGGCGTGTATAGCGGCTTCGAACTATGCGAGTCGGCGGCTTTACCGAACAGCGAAGAATATCTGGACTCCGAAAAGTATCAGTTACGCGCGTGGGAATGGAACCGGCCGGGCAATATCGTCACGGAAATCACGGCGCTGAATCGCATTCGCCGTGCGAATCCCGCGTTGCAGACGCATCTGGACGTTAACTTCCTGCCCGCGCATAACGACCATATTCTGTTCTTCGAAAAAGCCAATGCGGCGCGCGACAATGTCGTGCTGGTCGCGATCAATCTCGATCCGTTCAACGAGCAAGGCGCGGATATCGAACTGCCATGGCAGACGCTCGAAGGCTGGGGCGTGCATGATTGGGATGCGGTCGCGGTCGAGGATCAGGTGACGGGCGAACGCTTCGAATGGCGCGGGCGTCGTCAGCATGTGCGGCTCAATCCGCATTCGCTGCCGTTCGCGATCTGGCGTATCGCGCCGACGTGGGGATTGCCCAAGCCGCAGCCGAAAGACGAAGGATGAGTCGTCTTCGGCGACATACGAGAGCACAGCCATAACAAGGGTGGCAGCTAACCCGAGAAGACATTGGAGCGAACTGTGGACACAAGCGTGAAGCGCAATAAGAAGGCCTCGATTCTCAGCGACGATCCGCTCTGGTACAAAGACGCGATCATCTATCAGGTGCATATCAAGTCGTTCTTCGATGCGAACAACGACGGCATCGGCGATTTTCCCGGCCTGCTCGCGAAGCTCGACTACATCGCGGAGCTGGGCGTCGATGCGATCTGGCTGCTGCCGTTCTATCCGTCGCCACGGCGCGACGACGGTTACGACATCGCCGACTATCGCAACGTGCATCCGGATTACGGCACCATCGCCGATGTGAAGCGCTTCATTCAGGAAGCGCACGCGCGCGGCATTCGCGTGATCACCGAGCTCGTCATCAATCACACGTCGGATCAGCATCCGTGGTTTCAGCGCGCGCGCCGCGCGAAACCCGGTTCGGCGCATCGCAACTACTACGTGTGGTCCGATACGGACAAGAAGTACGAAGAGACGCGCATCATCTTTATCGATACGGAGCCGTCGAACTGGACGCATGATCCGGTCGCGGGCCAATACTACTGGCACCGTTTCTATGCGTACCAGCCGGATCTGAACTTCGACAATCCGGCGGTGCTGAAGGAAGTGCTGAGCGTGATGCACTTCTGGCTCGATATGGGCATCGACGGTCTGCGTCTGGATGCGGTGCCGTATCTCGTCGAACGCGAAGGCACCAACAACGAGAATCTGCCGGAAACGCATTCGATTCTGAAAAAGATTCGCGCGACCATCGACGACGAATATCCGAACCGCATGCTGCTCGCCGAAGCGAATCAGTGGTCGGAAGACGTGAAGGAATACTTCGGCGAAGAAGACGAATGCCATATGGCGTTCCACTTCCCGCTGATGCCGCGCATCTACATGTCGATCGCGAGCGAAGACCGCTTTCCGATCACCGACATCATGCGGCAAACGCCGGATCTCGCCGAGACGAATCAATGGGCGATTTTCCTGCGCAATCACGATGAACTCACGCTCGAAATGGTCACGGACTCCGAGCGCGATTACTTATGGAACACCTATGCGAGCGATCGTCGCGCGCGTCTGAACCTGGGTATTCGCCGTCGTCTCGCGCCACTGATGGAACGCGATCGCCGCCGTATCGAACTGATCAATTCGCTGCTGCTGTCGATGCCCGGCACGCCCGTGATTTATTACGGCGACGAGCTCGGCATGGGCGACAACATCCACTTGGGCGATCGCAACGGCGTGCGTACGCCGATGCAATGGTCGTCGGATCGCAATGGCGGCTTCTCGCGCGCCGATCCCGAACAACTCGTGCTGCCGCCCGTGATGGGTTCGCTGTACGGCTACGATGCGGTCAACGTCGAATCGCAAAGCCGCGATCCGCATTCGCTGCTGAATTGGACGCGCAAGATGCTTGCGGTGCGCCGTTCGAAGCATGCGTTCGGACGCGGCACGATCCGTTTCCTGCGGCCCGCGAATCGCAAGATTCTCGCGTATCTGCGCGAACTCGAAGGCGAGCCGCCGATTCTGTGCGTCGCGAATCTGTCGCGCGCGCCGCAAGCGGTCGAGCTCGATCTGTCGGAGTTCGCGGGTTCGGTGCCGCTCGAAATGACCGCCGATTCGCCCTTCCCGCCCATCGGTCAACTCACGTATCTGCTGACGTTCCCGCCCTACGGCTTCCTGTGGTTCCAGCTCTGTCCGGGCAATATGCATCCGGCATGGGCGCAAGCGCCGTCCGAGCAATTGCCCGAGTTCGTCACGATGGTGATTCGCGCGGGACAAACCGGTCCGACGCCGGAAAACGTGCGTCTGCTCGAATCGGAAGTGCTGCCGAATTATTTGAGCAAGCGGCGCTGGTTTGCATCGAAGGATCAGCAACTGCATGCGGTGCGGCTCGCCGCATTGACGACGATCGAAGGCGCGGGCTTCGCGTTCACGGAAGTCGAAGCGGATGTCGGCAATCACACCGAACGCTACGTGTTGCCGCTGTCGATCGCATGGGGCAGCGAAACCACATCGCCGCTGTACATGCAACTCGCGCTGGCGCGCGTGCGTCGCAATCGCAATATCGGGCATCTGACGGACGCGTTCTCGGTGCCGTCGTTCGCGTACGGCGTGTTGAAGAAGCTCGCGGAAAAGGCTGTCGTGCCGACCGTGCAGAAGAGCGAAATTCGCTTCCTGCCGACCGAACGACTCGCGACGCTCGACTTCGATCCGGCCGAGCCGCCCGAAATCCGCTGGCTCGCGGCGGAGCAGAGCAACAGCTCGCTCGTCGTCGGCGACAAGGTGGTGCTGAAGCTGGTGCATCGTATTGTCGGCGGCGTGCATCCGGAAGCGGAAATGAGCCGCTATCTGACGCAGCTCGGCTATCAGAACACGGGGCCGCTGTATGGCGAAGTCGTGCGTGTCGATCCGGAAGGCGTGCCGCATACGCTCATCATTCTGCAGAGCTTTATCGACAATCAGGGCGATGCGTGGAACTACGCGCTCGACTATCTGCGCCGCACCGTCGATGAACTCGCGGTATCGGTCGATACCGAGCAGAACATGCCCGAGCACGAGAAGGAGCTCGAAGGCTTCGAGGGCTACGGCAATATCGCGGGCGTGATCGGACGCCGACTCGGCGAGTTGCATGTCGCACTGGCATCGCCGACGGAAGACAAGGCGTTCGCGCCGCAACGTGCCACCAAGGCCGACGTGAAGAGCTGGATCGGCGGCACGCTGGAACTGCTGGATTCCGCGCTCGATATCGTCGCGCAGAAGATCGGCGAATTCAGCGAGCACGATCGTTTCCTCGCGCAAAGTCTGCTCGACCGCCGCGCGATGCTCGACGACGCCGTGAAGAATCTCGTGCCGGGCGAAGCCGACGCGCTGTGCATTCGTATCCACGGCGACTTCCATCTTGGTCAGGTGCTGATGGCGCAAGGCGATGCGTATCTGATCGACTTCGAAGGCGAACCAGCGCGCACGCTCGACGAACGCCGTCGCAAGACGAGCCCGCTGCGCGATGTGGCCGGGCTGCTGCGTTCGCTGTCGTATGCGAGCGCCGCCGCGCAGTCGACGACGGAAAACGCGCCCGCGCAAACAGCAGACAGAAAGCGCGCGTTGTTCGAGCGTCTGCGTGCGTATGCCGAGGAGAGTTTCTTGCGTCAGTACCGGGAAGCGATCGCGGTTTCGCCTGAACCGATCGCGGCTGACGACGTGTTCGAGCCTTTGCTCGATCTGTTCCTGATCGAGAAAGCCGGTTACGAAATTCGCTACGAAGCAGCGAACCGGCCGACGTGGATCGGCCTTCCGTTGCGGGGCCTCGCGTCGCTCGCGAGTCGCCTGCTCAGCGATACGGGCGAACCGCCCGCGCCCGGCACGCGGCCCGTGTTCGAAGCAAACAAGGACAACCCGGATGGAACCCATCATGAATAATCGAAGCGACGGAGCGGAAACGAGAAATCCGGCGCACGGACTTAATCCGCTCGATATCGATGCGCTGATCGACGCGCGGCATCCCGATCCGTTCTCGATGCTGGGCATGCACGAAACGGACGTGGGTCATATCGTGCGCGTGTTCCTGCCGAATGCATCGGGCGTGAACGTGATCGATGCGGCGAGCGGCGAGCACATCGGTTCGCTCGCGCGCATCCACGATGCGGGCCTGTACGCGGGATTCGTCGATCGTCCGACGGCTTATCGGCTCGATATCGACTGGCACGGCACGCCGCAACAAACGCACGATACATATTCGTTCGGGCCGGTTTTGTCGGACGAATGGCTCGCGCGTCTGTCGCACGCCGATCCGTATGCGGTGCTCGAATGCCTCGGCTCGCGACCGATCACGCATGGCAACGTCGCGGCGCGCTTCGCGGTGTGGGCGCCGAATGCGAAGCGCGTTTCCGTCGTCGGCGACTTCAACACATGGGATGGGCGGCGTCATCCGATGCGTCTGCGTCACAATGCGGGCGTGTGGGAGCTATTCATTCCGGGCATCGGCGCGGGCACGCGTTACAAGTACGAGATCGTCACGCGCGAAGGCCACACGCTGCCGTTGAAGGCCGATCCTTGCGCGATGCAGAGCGAGAAGCCGCCATCGACCGCATCCGTCGTCGCCGACGGCAATGCGATCGATCACTACGCGTGGACCGACGCCGAATGGATGTCGACGCGCGGCGGCAAGCAGACGGCGCAATCGCCGATCGCGATTTATGAAGCGCATGCGGAGTCGTGGCTACGTATTCCCGAAGAGGAAAACCGTGGCATGAACTGGCACGAGCTCGCGGAGCGCCTGATTCCCTATGCAAAGGGCATGGGCTTCACGCACCTCGAATTCATGCCGATCGCGGAGCATCCGTTCGGCGGATCGTGGGGTTATCAGCCGCTGGGTCAGTTCGCGCCGTCCGCGCGCTTCGGCACGCCCGAGCAGTT
Source organism: Candidatus Burkholderia verschuerenii (assembly GCF_001189365.1). Taxonomy (GTDB): domain Bacteria; phylum Pseudomonadota; class Gammaproteobacteria; order Burkholderiales; family Burkholderiaceae; genus Caballeronia; species Caballeronia verschuerenii. The sequence goes on from NZ_LFJJ01000415.1 coordinate 28,322, forward strand.
CGCGGAGTTCGTGAATCGCGCGCATGAGGCGGGACTCGGCGTGATCATCGACTGGGTGCCCGCACACTTTCCGAACGACGCGCATGGCCTCGTGGAATTCGACGGCACGCCGCTCTACGAGCACGCGGACCCGCGCGAAGGGTATCACCAGGACTGGAACACGATGATCTACAACCTCGGCCGCAACGAGGTGAGCGCGTTCCTGATCGCGTCGGGGCTGGCGTGGCTCAAGCGCTATCACGTCGATGGCTTGCGAGTCGATGCGGTCGCGTCGATGCTGTATCGCGACTATTCGCGCAAGGCGGGCGAGTGGGTTCCGAATGTGTATGGCGGGCGCGAGAATCTCGAATCGATCGCGTTCCTCAAGCGCTTGAATCACGAAGTGCGGCAGGTCCCGGGCGCGATTACCATCGCCGAAGAATCGACTGCGTGGCCCGGCGTGACGGCGAGTGTCGAGAGCGGCGGGCTCGGCTTCGACTTCAAGTGGAACATGGGCTGGATGCACGATACGCTGCACTACATGCAGGAAGATCCGGTGTATCGGCAGTATCACCATCATCTCTATACGTTCGGGATGGTGTACGCGTATTCCGAGCGCTTCGTGCTGCCGTTGTCGCACGATGAAGTCGTGCACGGCAAGGGATCGCTCATCAACAAGATGCCGGGCGACCGGTGGCAGACGTTCGCCAATCTGCGTGCGTACTTGGGCTTCATGTGGACGCATCCGGGCAAGAAGCTGTTGTTCATGGGTGGCGAATTCGGGCAATTCGCCGAGTTCAATCACGATGAATCGCCGCATTGGCATTTGCTCGACGATGCGTTGCACGGAGGCTTGCAGAAGCTCGTGCGCGATCTGAATGCGCTTTATGTTTCCGAGCCTGCTTTGCATAAGCTCGATAGCGATTCGCGCGGGTTCGAGTGGATCGTCGGCGATGACAACGGGAATAGCGTGTATGCGTATCGGCGGACGGATGCCGAAGGGCGTGATCTCGTTGTGGTCTGCAATATGACGCCGGTGCCTCGTGAGGGGTATCGGATCGGGCTTCCGCGCGGGGGGCGGTGGATCGAAGTTCTTAACTCCGATGCCTCGATTTATGGTGGTTCTAATTTGGGCAATGGCGGGGTTATTTATGCTGATGCGCAGGTTAGTCATGGACGGGGGGAGTCGGCGGCTTTGACGCTTCCTCCCTTAGCCACCGTTGTGTTGCGGGCTGAATGATTTTGGTTTGCTCTGGATGCGTGAGTGCGGCTTTTTATTCAGTAGCCGCCTTCCCGGCGGAGGGGTCACTTTCTTTGCGGCGGCAAAGAAAGTAACCAAAGAAAGCCGCTGGCCGATCCTAAGCACCTTCTTGAGCGGCCGCGGCACAGGAATTTAGACTTGGCACAGCAGTAGCGAGT
>NZ_LFJJ01000416.1 GCF_001189365.1 Candidatus Burkholderia verschuerenii
TGCTTCCACAACGCAGGCATCTACCATTCTTCTTCCAGCAATCGGCCTCCACATGGTTGGTTTTATCGCAGTAGCGACATCTAACTGAGGATGTTTCCCTATTCTCAAGTGACCCTATCCCCTCTGCCGCGGGGCACTTAACTCCTCTGGTTCCTCTCGGAGGCTCCGTCCCTTGCTCCTGTGAGCCCTCTTCTCCTGTAGCCGTCACGCTACATGAGGCTATTCTCCTGCTATTCTGGAGATCTCGAAGACCCGCTTGGCCGTCCTCCAATCGTTGCGCGAGGTCCACTGCCCCAGCATATGTACTCACTGTGGCTGGCAACATGGCATTTTGAATTTCTATTTTCAGTCCTTGCACAAACCGCCATCTCCTCTTCTCCTCTGTGTTTACTAACTCGGGTGCATACTTAGACAACCGAGTGAAATTCCCCTCGTACTGAGAAACAGTCAGGTTATTCTGCTTAAAGTGCAGAAACTCCTCTCCTCTCTTTTCTCGGACCACTTTAGGTATATATTTAGCTTCAAACTCAGTACGAAAAGCTTGCCACGATCTCTGCACTGCCGTCTGTACCCATTTTTGCTCGGTTACCCTCCACCAAGCCTCAGCCGATCCTTCCAACAGAAAGGCTGCAAATTGTATCTTTCTCTCCTCACTGTAGTGCAACGGGGCATAAATTTTTACTATCTTTTCCAACCATAACTCTGCGTCTTCCTCATTTCCAATGCCCCTGAAGGTAGGCGGGTGAAACTTAAGAAATTCCTTCAATGCCCTACCATTACTGACAATGCCCGTCTCTCGTTGCTCTCCTCCCTGTCGCATTTCTTCAATCGTTTCTCCTAGCCGTGCTATCTGACTTTCTTGCCTCTTGATGAATTCCATCATCTCGGCCATTGTGGCCTCATAAGAGGGATTAGCCCCATTATTGCGAGTGCTACCCTGACCTTCCTCTGGGGTGTTCCACGGTGGGTCTTGGTTAGTTCTTGTTGGATCCATCTGTATTCAGAAGATTTAGAATACATACAACTTACTTTCTTAAGTACAAACTTAATAATGCAAGTTGGACAGACAGGTTCACAAAACGTGGATTTATATCATGGTCGTGCAAAATTATAATACAAAAT
>NZ_LFJJ01000042.1 GCF_001189365.1 Candidatus Burkholderia verschuerenii
CTGCCGACGCTTCGCCGATCACCTCGCGGTGACCTGCGCACGGCTCGGGGCCGATGTGGTTCGCTACTCCTTCATCGCAGTGGACTTTCACCACCTACTCCTTGCCGGTCTACCGGCGCACTCAGAAGTTGTATTGCAGATAAACCTGGCTGAAATTTATACCAGGATTGGGCTCTTTGATACTGGCGTTCGAAAGATGCTGAAAACGGAAGCCCGCCTGATAGTTCTGATGCTCGCCGAAGATCGCGCCGACGCCGACCATATCCGCGAACTGGAACGCCGTGGACACGCTGAAGTCGTTCGTGATGCGCGTATGCGACAGCAGCCGCACGCCCACGCCCGCCTCGATGAACGGCCGGATATAGCCCGAGCTCTTCACGAAGCGCAGCACCGGCGTCAGGCCGAATTCCCAGATGTTCGGGTGCACCGCGTTGTCTTCGGTCGTATGCCAATAAGAAACGTGGCCTTCGCCCAGCAGCGTGAAGTGGAAACCGCCGATTTCCCACCAGGTCAGTCCGGGGTCCCACACGACGCCGACATCGGCCTTCTTGATATCGTGATTCGCGACGCCTCCCGCGAACTGCACGCCCCAGCGATCGGCGTGGGCGGCGGCAGAAGCGAGGCCCAGTGTCAGCGCAAGTGCGGCTTGTGCAAATTTGTTGCGCCGGAGACCTTTATTTTTCTGCATGAGCACCCCAAGTATGGGTTGTGTTTCATATGCCGAACTGAACCCGGCGATTGTAGTGCCGCGCCGATATAGTTGCACAAACGGCCGAACACATCCCATTTATTTGAATAATCTGCCTTCGCGCCGCACAATTGCGGTAACTCATGCGAATCGAACCTGCGAATCGGTAAATACGACGATTTTCGTCAGCCGATTTCCGCTATGAATCCCGCCAAGCCGATAGCTTTGTGGGAACTCTCACATTCAGCATCCCTCTAACACTTAGCACTCGCTGGGCGGGAGTGCTAATATCGTGACTGGCTTTCCGCAGTTGTTAAGCGGCGAGCGAATTGTTGATAAGGAGCTTATGAGCGTGACCAATGCGATGACCCTTCCGAATGTGTTGAGCTCGGCACCTGCCAAGGCATCTTCGGCAGGCGCGCTGACGTACGCACAGTCGTCGATGCTGACCGGCCAGATCGGCAACATCGATTCCTACATTCAGGCAGTGAACCGTATTCCGATGCTTTCGCAGGCGGAGGAACGTCAGTACGCCACCGAATTCCGCGACAACGGCAACCTGAACGCCGCGCGCCAGCTCGTGCTGTCGCATCTGCGTCTGGTCGTGTCGATCGCCCGTAACTATCTCGGCTACGGCCTGCCGCACGCGGACTTGATTCAGGAAGGCAATATCGGCCTGATGAAAGCCGTGAAGCGTTTCGACCCCGAGCAAAACGTGCGCCTGGTGTCCTACGCCATGCACTGGATCAAGGCCGAGATTCACGAGTACATCCTGCGCAACTGGCGCATGGTGAAGGTCGCGACCACGAAGGCACAGCGCAAGCTGTTCTTTAACCTGCGCAGCCACAAGACCGGTACGTCGGCGTTCACGCCGGACGAGATCGAAGGGCTCGCGAACGAGCTGAACGTCAAGCGCGAAGAAGTCGTGGAGATGGAAACGCGTCTGTCGGGCGGCGATATCGCGCTCGAAGGTCAGGTCGAGGACGGCGAGGAAGCGTTCGCGCCCATCGCCTATCTGGCGGATTCGCACGACGAACCGACCAACGTCATCGCGGCGCGTCAGTTCGACAAGCTGCAAAGCGATGGCCTGACCGAAGCTCTGGAGAAGCTGGACGAGCGTAGCCGCCGCATCATCAAGGCGCGCTGGCTGGACGTGCAGGACGACGGATCGGGCGGCATGACGCTGCACGAACTGGCCGACGAATTCGGTGTGTCGGCTGAGCGCATTCGCCAGATCGAGGCGAGCGCGATGAAGAAGATGCGTTCGGCGCTGAATGAATATGCGTAACGCCTAGCGCGTTGAAAGAGAAGGTAAAAGCCCGCTGTCGAAAGATGGCGGGCTTTTTTATTTCCGCTTAGAGACGCATCCAAAAAAAATCGGCGTCCGAAGACGCCGATTTTCGTAGTGCTTCGCGTGTGCGCTTACGCAGGCATCGGCGCTGCGCCGCCGCCGTTGCCGGTCAGACGCGTCGCCATTTGCGCTGCATAGCGCTGCGCCGCCGCGCCCACGACGATATGGAACGTATCCGCCGACACCCACGCCACGTCGAGCGACGACAGACGCTGACGATCCACCGATGACGGATCGCGCACGACCACGCGCAGACGCGTCGCGGCCACGGCATCGAGCGAGACGACGTTGGTCGCGCCGCCGAACACCGCGAGCCAGCGCAGCGGATCGGGATCGAGCGGACCGGCGGTTTGATCGGCTGCGCTCACGGCAGCAGCGGCAACCGGTTGAGCCGGAGCCGACGATGCAGGCGTCGCGCCGCGCGTCGACGAGTGCTCCAATTCGCCGCGAATTTCATCGGCGATTAAATCCGCTTCCGGTCCGATGATCACCTGCACGCTGGTCGTGCCGCGCTTCAGCACGCCGCGCGCGCCGATGCTCTTCAACTGCGCTTCCGACACCTTCTCCGCATCGACCACCGACAGCCGCAGACGCGTCGTGCAGGCATCGACCAGGCTCAGATTCGACGCGCCGCCCAGCGCCGCGATGTAGCGCGCGGCACGGGAGTTGGCCGACGCCGCGCCCGGCAGCGGCGAAATTACGCCACCACCGATTGCGCCGGTCGCTTCGATTTCGGCATCGGTCATCGCGGGTTCGCGGCCCGGCGTCGCCATATTGAACTTGCGGATAAAGAAGCGGAACAGGCCGTAGTAGATGATGCCGTAGACCAGGCCGATCGGAATCGCCAGCCAGCCGCGCTGCGACAGGCCGTAGTTCAGCACGTAGTCGATCGCGCCTGCCGAGAACGTGAAGCCCAGATGCACGCCAAGCGCCGAGCAGATCGCCAGCGACAAACCGGTGAACACCGCGTGAATTGCGTACAGAACCGGCGCGAGGAACATGAAGCTGTATTCGATCGGCTCGGTCACGCCCGTCAGGAACGCGGTCAGCGCCATCGAGAACAGCAGGCCGCCGACGACCGCGCGGCGTTCCTTCGGTGCTTCGTGGAACATCGCGAGACACGCGGCCGGCAGACCGAACATCATGATCGGGAAGAAGCCGGTCATGAAGCCGCCCGCGGTGAGATCACCCGCGAAGAAGCGGTGCAAATCGCCGTGCACAACTTCGCCACCCGCCGGCGGCGTGAACGAGCCGAACACGAACCACGCCAGCGAATTGATGATGTGGTGCAGACCCGTGACCAGCAGAATCCGGTTCAGCACGCCGAACACGAAGGTGCCGAGCGCGCCGGCCGTCGTCAGCCAGTTGCCGGCCATGTCGATGGCGCCTTGAATCGGCTGCCAGACGTACCCGAACACGATACCGAGCACCAGACACGCGACGCCCGTGACAATCGGCACGAAGCGCTTCCCCCCGAAGAACGCGAGGTACTCGGGCAGCTTGATGTCCTTGTACTTGTTGTACAGATAACCCGCGACCATACCGGCGACGATCCCCGACAACACGCCCATATTGAGCTTGTCGTTGATGTCCTTCATCACGGCGATCTCGATGAGATAACCGATCGCGCCGGCGAGACCCGCCGTGCCGTTGTTGTCCTTCGCGAAACCCACCGCCACGCCGATAGCGAACAACAGCGGCAGGTTCGTGAAGATCGCATCGCCGGCGTCGGCGATCATCTTGATGTTGAAGACATCGGGTTGGCCGAGTCGCAGAAGCAGGCCGGCCACCGGTAGTACGGCGATCGGCAGCATCAGCGCACGGCCTAGTCGCTGCATTTTTGCAAACGGGTTGGCGTCCATCGGGTTCTCCAAAAATATAAGTCTTGTCGTGACTGCTTCGGGGACTGCAGGGTTAGTCTTGCGGCCAGATTTCGCGGCTGGCCGCTCTTACTGCCTGCGCCGATTCGAGCGCGAGGCAATCCTCGGCGCGCTGACGGCACAGTTGGTAATCGAGATTGCGCACACGCGCCTTGATGCCCGGCACCGACACCGGATCGACCGACAGTTCGGTCACGCCCAGGCCGACGAGCAAGGGCGCCGCGACCGGATCGCCGCCGAGCGCGCCGCACACGCCGACCCATTTGCCGTGCTTCTCCGCGCCCTGCACCGCCGCCTTGATCAGGCGCAGCACGGCCGGATGCAGGCCATCGGATTGGGCGGCGAGATCGGGCTGGCAGCGGTCCATCGCGAGCGTGTACTGCGTGAGATCGTTGGTGCCGATCGAGAGGAAATCCGCGTGCTTCGCGAGTTGATCGGCGAGCAAGGCGGCGGACGGCACTTCGATCATCACGCCGACTTCGATCGGTTCCGTGCGGCCCATTTCGCGCGCGAGTTCGTCGATACGAACGCGCAGGCGTTGCAGTTCGCCGGAATCGGTGACCATCGGCAGGAGAATGCGGACCGCGCCGAGCGGCTTCACCGCGAGCAGACCGCGCAGCTGATCGTCGAGCAGATCGGGACGCACTTGCGCGAGACGAATGCCGCGCAGGCCGAGCGCCGGATTTTCCTCAGGCGGCAGCGTCAGATAATCGACTTCCTTGTCCGCGCCGACATCCAGCGTGCGGATGATCGCGGTGCGTTCTTGCAGCGCATCGACAATGCCCTGATAACTTTCCGCGTGTTCGTCGACCGTGGGCGCCGCCTGACGATGGATGAACAGCAGTTCCGTGCGCAGCAAGCCGACCGCGTCCGCGCCGTTTTCGACGGCGGCTTTGGCGTCGTCGAGCGTGGCGATGTTCGCGGCCACTTCGATATGCCGGCCGTCTTTGGTCGACGCCGCTTCCTTCGACAACTTGCGATTCGCCTCGCGCACGCCCGCGAGCCGATCGCGTTCGGTGCGCGCGCGTTCGACGTCGAGTTCGGTCGGCGCGTGTTCGAGCCGTCCCGCCGATGCGTTCACGACGACCTGCGTGCCGTCCGGAATGGCGTGCAGCGCATCGCCGATGGCGACCAGTGCCGGAATGCCGATCTGCCGCGCGATGATCGCCGCATGCGACTTCGCGCCGCCGCGCGACATCACGAGCGCCGTGACGCGCTGACGATCGAGCGAGGACAGATCGGACGGCGTGAATTCGACCGCCGCGAGCACGGCTTCGGCGGGCAATTCGCGCGCGGCCGTGTTGGTCAGGCCGAGCGTGCGCAGCACGCGTTTTTCGATATCGCGCAGATCCGCCGCGCGTTCCGCGAGCAGTTCGTCGTCGACGTTGTTCAGCAGCGCGATTTGCGCGCGGATCGCCTCGCGCCACGCGAAACCGGCGCTCTTGCCGAGGCTGATCAGATCGCGCGCGGCGTCGACCAGCGTCGGGTCTTCCAGCAACACGCGATGCACCGCGAAAATCCCCGCTTCGCCGACCGCGCCGCGTTGCGAGGCGGTGCACACGGTTTCGTCGAGTTCGGCATCGACTTGCGCGATGGCTTTATCGAGCGCGCGACTTTCCGCCGCCGACGGACCGCTCGCCTGTTCCGGCGGCACGATGTCCTGATCGTCCCAGCGCACCAGCGTGCCGACCGCGATTCCCGGCGACGCCGACACGCCCGCGAGCGTATTCGGCGGCAGCGGTTCGCCCGATGCGCGCGCCACCGCGACCGGCGCGGGCGACTTCGCGCGCGCAGGCGATTCTTCCACTTCGCCGTGCGCCGCGCGCAACAGTTCGGCGGCGACCGCTTCGACCGCCTGCTGCGCCTGCGAGCCGATACCGACCAGTTCGATCGTCGAACCTTCGCCCGCGCCCAAACCGAGCAGACCGACGACGCTTTCCACCGGCGCCTTCTTGCCCGCGTAACGCACTTCTACCTTGGCGTCGAAACCGCGCGCCGCTTCGCGCGCACGCGCTGCCGGACGCGCATGCAAACCGCCCGCGTGACCCAGCGTGAGACTGCGGCGCGCTTCTTCCAGCACCATCGCGCCCGAACGCGCGACTTCGGCTTTTTCGCCGTCCTTCGCGCGCAGCACCAGCAGACGCGCGCCCGCTTTCAGCACGCCGCGACCGGCGCGATCGATCACGTCGAAGGCATCGCCGTTGGCGATCGCGATCACGGACACGAGGCTCGGCGCGTGTTGCGCGACGAAATCCGCGTTAAACTCGATGAGCGGCTGACCGGCGCGCACCGACGCGCCCTGCTCGACCATCGGCGCGAAGCCTTCGCCGCCCAGTTCGACCGTATCGATGCCGATATGCACCAGCACTTCCGCGCCGTACGGCGTGCGCAGCGTCACGGCGTGATGGGTGCGCGCGAGATGCGTGACGACGCCATCGCACGGTGCGACCAGCACGTTATCGAGCGGATCGATGCCGATACCATCGCCGAACATGCCTTGGGCGAACACCGGATCGGGCACGTCGGCGAGCGGCACGACGGGACCGGCGAACGGCGCGAGCAGAACGACATCGTTCGCGTTATCGGGGGAATGATTCAACAGAGACTCCTCGGCACGACGCATCGTCTTCTCGCTCAATGGGTTTCGGTGACCTTGTTCAGGTGACGCGGCGCGTCGGGATTGCGCCCGCGCGCGGCGGCCAGATTCGCGGCCATCACGTAAAAGGAAAGAATCGCGGCGATCGGATCGAGCGCCGGATGTTGAGTCGCGACCAGCGGCAATTCGGCTTCCGGCACGTCGTCGGGCGCGGCGAGCAGCACGCGTGCGCCGCGTGCGCGCATATCGGCGGCGAGCTGGATCAGCCCGGCCTGTTCCGGTCCGCGCGGCGCGAATACGAGCAGCGGATAGTCGCGATCGATGATTTCCATCGGGCCGTGACGCACTTCCGCGCTGGAAAACGCTTCGGCCTGAATGCCCGAGGTTTCCTTGAGCTTCAGCGCCGCTTCCTGCGCGATGGCGAGCCCGAGCCCGCGCCCGACCACGATCATGCGATCGACGTCCTTCAGTTCGGTCACGGCGCGCGACCAGTCGAGCTTGCCGGCGGCGCGCAACGCGTCGGGCAGCGAGCTGAGCGCGTTTTGCAATTCGTGATCGCGCTGAACGTGCGCAATGACGATTGCCGACAGCGACAGCATCGCGATATAGCTCTTGGTGGCGGCGACGGAAAGTTCGGGCCCGGCGAGCAGCGGCAGATAGTATTCGCACGCGGTTTCGAGCGGCGAGCCCGCGACGTTGACCGCCGCGACCGTGAACGCGCCCGCGTCGCGCAGCGCCTGCATCGTGCCGACCAGATCGTGGCTCTTGCCCGACTGCGAGAACGCGACCGCGAGCTGGCCCGACACGCGCAACGGCGCTTGCTGGAGCGTGGCGACGGACATCGGCAGCGAGGCGACCGGCACGCCGAGGCGGCTCATCGTCAGGCTGGCGAAATAGCTGGCGGCGTGGTCGGAACTGCCGCGCGCGACGGTCAGCGCGACATGGCGCGGCTGTTCGCGCAATTTGACCGCGAGTTCCTCGATGTGCGAGGTATCGGCGAGCTGGGCCGCGACGACATTCGCGGACTCCAGCGCCTCGTTAAGCATATTCGACAATTGATTCTCCTTCGACATACGTGGCCGTCAGCGCGTGTTCCCGGTCGAGCACGACGAGATCGGCCCACGCGCCGCGCGCGATACGGCCGCGGTCTTCGAGTCCGAGATAGTCGGCGGGAAAGCGCGACAGGCGATTGGATACATCCGCGAGCGGAATGCCCAGCGAAACGAGATTGCGCAGTGCCTGATCCATCGTGAGCGTGCTGCCGGCGAGCGTGCCGTCCGCGAGACGCACGCCGCCCATGCATTTGGTCAGGTGCTGGCTGCCGAGACGATATTCGCCGTCGGGCATGCCGGCCGCCGACGTGCTGTCGGTCACGACATACAGACGCGGAATGGCGCGCATCGCGGCGCGGATCGCGCCCGGATGCACGTGCAGCAAATCGGGAATGAGTTCCGCATATTCGGCGTGCGCGAGCGCCGCGCCGACCATGCCCGGATCGCGGTGATGCAGCGGCGACATCGCGTTGAACAGATGCGTGAAGCCGCGCGCGCCGTGCTTGAGCGCGTTGACAGCGTCGTCATAGGTGCCGAGCGAATGGCCGAGCTGCACGCGCACGCCGCGCGATGCCATTTCCGAAATGATGTCGAGATGCCCGGAGATTTCCGGCGCAATGGTGACGACGCGGATCGGCGCGAGTTCGAGGTACTTCAGCACCTCGTCGCGCACGGCGACGGCGGCCGCGTCCGGTTGCGCGCCGAGTTTGCCGGGATTAATATACGGGCCTTCGAGATGCACGCCGAGCACGCGCGCGCTGCCGGCAGCGCAGCGTTTGGCCTGTTCGCCGAGACCGGCGACGACCTGCATGAGTTCGTCGCGCGGCGCGGTCATGGTGGTGGCGAGCAGGCTCGTGGTGCCGTGGCGCGCGTGCTGACGCGCGACGGTATCGGCTGCGTCGCCGCCTTCCATGATGTCGCGCCCGCCGCCGCCGTGAACGTGCAGATCGATGAAGCCGGGCAGGATGTACGGATCGTCGTTCGCGAGCGGATCGGCGATATGACCTTCGAGCGCGATCACGCGCCCGTTCTCGACGCTGACCGTGCCGTTGATCCAGCCGTCCGTCGTGAGGATATTTCCTTTAAGCATGAAGTTCTCTGGAAGTACGCGATGCGTGGTGAGGTTCAGCGCCCTTCGCGCCATGCTGCGAACAGGCTGCCGCGCAATAGACGTGCGCGGCGTGCGACTGGCGTGCCTGGGTCCTCTGATTCTCGTTCGTGCTTTCGTGTTGCTTCGTTACGTCATGCGCGCGATGCCTGATGGCAGGCGCTTACCGGTGCAGCTCCACGACGAAATCGTAGTAATCGTCGCGGCAGTAGGTATCCGTCAATTCGATGGCGCGCTGATCCGCCGAGTAGAGCCGATCCGCGTGATGACCAGCAGCGCGGCCTGCGGCGCGACGCCCATCAGCCGGGCGATGTCCGCGCCGGCATTGACCGCCCGAAAGTGTTGCAACGCCCGTACGACTGCCTGCCCGCGCGCCTCCAGATACCGATAGAGCGACGCGCCGATCACCAGCGGATCCGGCACCACCGCAACCGGCAGCGCCGATTGTTCCAGCGCCATCACCGCGCCGTCCGCGCGACGCAATCTGCGCAGACTCGCGACGGACGCGCCGGGCATCAGCCCGAGACGCATGGATTCGTCGCGACTCGCGGCTCTCAGTCCGCGATCAAGCCAGACGGAATCGGGCTTGAAGCCGCGTTGTTCGAGCATTTCGCTACAGCCGATCAAACGAGTCAGCGGATCGCTCACGCGCGGCGTAATAAAACTGCCCGCCCCGCGCACTCGTCGGATTAATCCCTGTTCGACAAGCAGCGCAATAGCCTTGCGCGCCGTAATACGCGAAACGCCCACGCCTTCCGACAACGTTCGTTCCGAAGGCAGCGCTTCGCCGGCCGACCAACTGCCACCATGAATGGCCGCCGCGAGCCGCGAAGCCAGTTGAAGATATAGCGGTGTGTCGCTCCGGTCGTCGGGCGTTAGATCGTGCCAGCTTCTTTGCATGCGAGAGTTCCAGCGCGCCTCGAATCGGAGTCCATTATATAACCAACATAATACCAGTCAAACCTCTCGCAAAGCTTCATGACAATTGGCAAAAACTTATTAAAATCTATTACTTATAAAAACTTTTGCAGATTCGAGGCAGCACATCCGGTCTCAGTATTTTCCCCAATCAACCATTCGCGGCCCGCAAGTGGTCTGTCTGCTGATTTCTCAGTCTTTTTTAAGTCTTTTACCATTAGCACGACCGTGCTTTCTTTGGCACAATGGCTCGTTAGTTCGGATTCGCAACTAATTCGACCCCCAAACTATAATCAAACACGTGAGAGAGTAGAGGCAGATGGTCTGTTCAGATCCGAGTCGGGCCGCGGAAGCCGTAAGGCATTTCAACCGCTTTTATGCGCGCCACGCGGGCGCATTGCACGAACGACTTCATAAGAGCGATTTTTCGCTGACTGAAGTCCGCATCCTGCATGAATTGGCGCACGACCGAGCAACCACTGCCGCCGATCTATCGCGCAATCTAGGTTTGGATACCGGTTATCTCAGCCGGTTAATCACCAACTTTCAGAAACTCGGACTCGTCGTGCGCACCAAGAACGAGGCCGACGGGCGCGCCCATCTGCTTAGGATCACCGACGACGCCAAAGCCGCTGTCGATGAAATCGACCTGCATATCTCCGCCGAAACCACTTCGCTGCTCAGCCGCCTGTATCCGGGCGAAATCGAGCAACTCATCATGGCCATGTCCGATATCGAGCGCCTGCTGTCGCTGGAAGCGCGTGGCGCCGTCGATACGCGCCTGCGCAGTCCGCGCGTCGGCGATTTCGGCTGGATGATCGAACGTCACGCGCATCTCGTGCCGGCGCAGCGCTCCAATCTCAGCAGCGAAAGCTACGCGGCGACGGCCGTCGCGCGCTTTCTGTCGGCCATGCAATCGAACACGCAACGGATCGCCTGCTGGGTGGCGGAACAGAGCGGCGCGGCGCGTATCGGCGCGGCGGTGCTGATGGCGGAAACGGAATCGCTGGCGCGCATCGATCTGCTGTTCGTCGAGCCGAGCGCGCGGCGTCGCGGTCTCGGCGCGCAACTCGTGGCCGCCTGCACGAACTTCGCGCACGGCGCGGGGTATGACAACGTGGTGTATCATATGTCGGAAGCGCACGTCGATCTGTGCGGCCTCTTTATGCACGCCGGATTCAAGCCCGTGCAGGAAGGCCGACAAGGCGTGATGTTCCGGCGCGAGTTGCGAAAGGTCTACGCTGACTATAGGCAGCTAGTTATGAAAACGGCGTTCCGAAGAACGCCGTTCAGGGTTTTATCCTGCTTTTGCGTCAATCAGAATGACGGCACGACCGAGCCCTTGAACTCGCTCTTCAGGAACTGCCGCACCTCTTCCGACTGATACGCCGCGACGAGTTTCTTCACCCACGGCTGATCCTTATCCTTCGCGCGCACGGCGATCAGGTTCGCGTACGGGCTGTGTACATCCTCCAGCGCGATCGCATCCTTCGTCGGTTGCAGGCCGGCGGCCAGCGCGAAGTTGGTGTTGATCGCGGCGGCATCGACATCGGCGAGCGTGCGCGGCAATTGCGCGGCGTCGAGTTCCACCAGCTTGATCTTCTTCGGATTGTCGGCGACATCGAGCGGCGTCGCGTTGTTGCCGTTCGTGCCCGCGCCCGCCTTCAGCTTGATCACGCCTTGCGTCTGCAACAACAGCAACGCGCGATTCTTATTCGACGGATCGTTCGGCACCGCGACCTTCGCGCCTTGCGGCAAGTCCTTCAGCGACTTCAGCTTCTTCGAATACACGCCGAGCGGCGAGATATACGTGAGACCCGCGTTGATCAGCTTGTAGCCGCGCTGCTTAATCTGACTATCGAGATACGGCTGATGCTGGAAGCTGTTCGCATCGAGATCGCCGGCGTCGAGCGCGGCGTTCGGCTGAACGTAATCGTTGAATTCGACGACCTTCACATTGAGGCCTTCGCGCTTCGCGACCTTCTGCACGACTTGCCAGATTTGCGCGTCGGGGCCGCTGATGGTGCCGACCTTGATGACCTTGTCGTCCGCGTGCGCGGCGATGCTCGTGAAGAACGCGGCCGATGCCGCCACGGCGAGGAGTGCTTTGAGCGAGTTTCTGCGCTGCATGGTGTTCCTGTTTCGATGCGGATCAATGACCGCGGGATTGCCTGAACCGCCATCGGCTCATTGTGTGAACCGAGGTGGCGAATGTTCGCACGGCTTTGGTGCGAGGGGAAATACAGAATGCTCATGTGGATATCACGCGTTTCGTTGTGCGGATAAAATCGCGACACAAAGTCACGAAACGCGGCATTCGCCACGTACCGGAGGCAGCACCATGTATGTGATCAACCTGCGTTACACCGACGCGCTCGAGGCGCATCGCGAATATTTGACGCGCTATTTCGAGGCGGGCGTGTTCGTGATGGCGGGGCCGAAGATGCCGCGCGAAGGCGGCGTGATCATCGCGTCGGGAATCGAGCGCGACAAGCTCGATGAGATCGTCGCGGAAGATCCGTTTGCGCAGCAGAAACTCGCGCATTACGACATCACCGAATTCAAGGCGACGCGGCTCGCGCCGGGCTGGAAGTTGCCGGAGCCGTTCGCCGAGCGCTGAAATGAAAAGCGGCCCATGTGGGCCGCGTTCGCGTGAATCAGTCGAGCAGGATTTTCAGATCGTGTACCCACGGCTCGACGCCCTGCCCGTCGTGCGCGAAGAGTCGCAGCTTGCCGTCCTTGTCGAAGACGTAGCTCGCGGCGGTGTGATCCATCGTGTAATCGCCGGGCGTCTTGCCGGCCGACTTGGCGTAGTAGACGCGAAAGTCCTTCGCGACCTTTTCGAGTTGCGCATCGCTCGCGGGACGCAAACCGATGTAGGTCGGATTGAACGCCTGCACGTACTGGCCGAGCAGCGGCGCGGTATCGCGGGCGGGATCGACGGTGACCATCAGGACTTGCACGTCCTTCGCTTTGTCGCCGAGTTGTTGCAGCGCTTGCGACAGTTCGGCGAGCGTCGTCGGACAGACATCGGGGCAATGCGTGTAGCCGAAGAACAGCACGACGGCCTTGCCTTTGAAATCGCCCAGCGTGCGCGTCTTGCCGGTCGTGTCGGGCAGCGAAAAGTCGCTGCCGAACTGCTTGTTGCCGGTGATATCGAGGTTCTTGAAATCGGGCGCTTTATCGCAGGCAGCCAGCAAGACCGCGCAGACCAGCAGCGCGAAGGCACGACGCAAAAAGACCGTCATGCGCCGATCACCGTGCGCACGTAATGATCGACCAGCAAGGCGAGGAACAGCAGCGACAGATAGATGATCGAGTAGCGGAACGTCTTGCGGGCCAGCGCATCGGAATAATCGCGATACATCTTCCACGCGTAACCGATGAACCCCGCGCCGAGCGCCACCGCGCTTGCCAGATACACGACGCCGCTCATGCCGGAAATATACGGCATGAGCGTGACCGCGAACAGCACCAGCGTGTACAGGAAGATGTTCAGCAGCGTGTACTTCTCGCCGTGCGTGATGGGCAGCATCGGCAGACCGGCGTTCTCGTAGTCCTTGCGGCGATACAGCGCCAGCGCCCAGAAATGCGGCGGCGTCCACACGAAGATGATCAGCACGAGAATCCAGGCATCGCCGGGAACGTGGCCGGTGACGGCCGCCCAGCCGAGCGCGGGCGGCATCGCGCCCGACGCACCGCCGATCACGATGTTCTGCGGCGTGTACGGCTTGAGCAGCAGCGTGTAGATCACGGCGTAACCGACGAACGTGGCGATGGTCAGCCACATCGTGAGCGGATTGGTGAACGTGTAGAGCGTCCACATGCCGATGCCGCCGAGCACGGCCGAGAACGTCAGAATCTGCGTCGGCGTGATCTGGCCGCGCGCGGACGGACGCCACGCGGTGCGGCGCATCTTCGCATCGACTTTTTGCTCGACGAGACAGTTGATCGCGAATGCGGCGCCGGCCAGCAGCCAGATGCCGACCGCGCCGCCGACGAGTTTGTCCCACGGCACCATGCCGGGCGTGGTCAGAAACATGCCGATGACGGCGCAGAACACGGCGAGTTGCGTGACGCGCGGCTTGGTCAGCGCGAGATATTGCTGGACGCGGCTGCCGAGAGGGGAATTGAGTGTCGTGCTATCCATGATGTGGAGTCACGCTGAAACGACGTCGCGCGCGGGAAGCGTGGCGCGGCCGGGACGGCTAGAAGAGATTCGAAAGTTTAACATAACGAGTAGCAGCAACAGGATGGAGGCCCCGCCGTTGTGCGCCACCGCGATCGGCAGCGGCCATTGCAGGACGATATTCGAGAGGCCTGTAAAAAACTGTACGACGATGACGAACAATACGCCGTTCGCGGGCTTTCGCAGAGACTCGAATCGACGCAACCTTGACGCAAGCCAAAGCAAGTACAGAACGACGACGATCGCAAACGTCCGATGCGTCCAGTGGATCGCCACAAGCGCGTCCTGTGAGATGACGTCGCCGTCGCCGGTCATGCCGAGCGCGCGCCAGAGGTGGAAGCCGTGCTCGAAGTTCATCGGCGGAATCCATTGGCCGTTGCACAGCGGGAAGTCCGTGCAGGCGAGCACCGCGTAATTCGTGCTGACCCAGCCGCCCAGCGCGATCTGCACGACGAGCAGCACGAGGCCAAACATTGCGGCGGGCATCCAGCGGGCGGCGGCGGAATCGAGCGATGGAATCGGCGTCATGCGCGCCGCGAGCCAGCCGAGCACGCCGAGCAGCGCGAGTCCGAGCAGCAAATGCGTCGTGACGATCACCGGTTGCAGTTTGAGCGTGACGGTCCACGCGCCGAATGCGCCTTGCAGCACGATCAGCCCGAGAATGCCGGTCGGCCACCACGGCGACACGTGCAGCGGACGCTTCTTGATGCGCGCCGTCCACGCGATCACCGTCTGCGCGATGATCAGCACGCCGATCGCCATCGCGAAATAGCGATGCAGCATCTCGATCCACGCTTTCACCATGCTAACCGGCCCGGTGGGCATCGCCAGATGCGCGGCCGCAATTTCCGCATGCGCGATAAACGGCGACGACGTGCCGTAGCAGCCCGGCCAGTCCGGACAGCCGAGACCGGAATCGGTCAGGCGCGTAAAGCCGCCGAACATAATCAGGTCGAGCGTCAGGAAGGTGGTCAGCCAGACGAGCTTGCGGAATTTGTCGTCGTCGGCTTTCGCCCAGACGTAGGAAAGCGGCAGCAGCGCAATACAAATGCCGATCAGCCCGAGTTGTACCAGAAACATGCTTTTAACCTATGCGGGACCACTTCAACAGCTTCGCCACGTCCGCGTTGATCTTCTTCGGATCGGGATTCTTCGGGAAGCGCATCATCAGATTGCCGTTCGGATCGACCAGAAAGATGTGATCCGTGAGTTTGGTGCCGTCGTCGACGGGCAGCCACGCGGCGACGGCTTTTTCGTCGGCGACCAGCATGCGCGTGTCCGGCTGCGGATACGCCGTCTTGATGCGATCGGCGACCGGTTTATCGTCCGTGCGCAGCCAGACGTTGACCACGCGCTCGCGTTCGCCGGATTGCAGCACGCGCACCTGACGCATGAAGTACAGACGCGTCGCGCATTGCTCGTCGCAGTCGCTGCCGTTAACCGTGATCATCAGCCATTTGCCTTCCAGCGACTTGAGCGGCATGCTCTGCCCCTTTTCGTCGGTGACGACGAGTTGGGCCGGAATCGGCCGCTGCGGCTCGACGAGCGTACCGTAACTCGACGTGCCGCCCGCCGGTTTGAACACGTAATACATCAAATACGAGGCGATCACCGGCGCCGCGCACACCAGCGCGAGCAGCAGGAGCATCCAGCGTCCGTTGTTCCAGGAGCCTTTCTTCGCCGGTCGAGGCGCTTGGCGCGATTGGGTTTGCATACGTCGATTTCTGTCCTGTTCAGGCGTGAGCTTCGTCGTCGGCGACGGCGTTGCCTTTCTTCGCGGCGCGACGCGCGGCGTACAAGCCGAAGCCGATCGCCGCCGCCGCCATGCCCCACCACTGGAACATGTAGCCGTAGTTTCGTTCGACGCCGACCGTCGGCGCGGGCCAGTCGCGCACGAGTTTGTCGCCGGTGTCGCTGGTCTGCTGGATCACGAAGGGCTGCAGCGCGAGGCCGGTTTCCTTCGCATACGATTCGACGTCGAGGTTCTGGCGGATTTCCTGATGCGCCGCCGATCCGCCGTGTCCGAGCTCGAACGCCTGCGACGCATTGGCGCGGGCGATGCCTTTCACATCGACGATGCCCTTCGGCGTGTCGTACGGCTCAATGCCCGTGCGATCCGACAGATTGCGCGGCAGCCAGCCGCGATTCACCAGCACGACGCCGCCGCCCTCGAGTTTAAGCGGCATCACGACATAAAAGCCCGGCTGATCGTTATACGGACGATTATCGAGATAGACCACGCGTTCCGGCATAAACTCTCCGCGCGCCTCCACTCGATGAAATTCGATGTCCTTCAACGGCAGCGCGTTCGCGCCGACGCGCTGCGCGGGCGCATTCTCGAACGCGACGATATGCGCGTTCAGCGCTTCCTTCTGATGCGCGCGATCGCGCTGCCAGAAGCCCAGCCGCACCGTCACCGCGACGACGATGAGAATCAGGATCGTCGGCCAGAGGCGAATCTTCATCGGGCGCTCCCGGCCCACGGCGCACGGAGCGATGCATCGAGTGAGATAATGAGATAGTTCAATTCAATACTGCTCGCTGAAGTATCCGGGCAACACGCTGGCTGGTTTCATGCACATCTTCGTCGCTATCGCTTTCATCCTGATCCTCTGCAGCCTGGGGTCGGCGCTGTATTTCATGATGACCGACAAGGGCCGGACCAAGCGGATGGTGTGGTCGCTCGCCGCGCGCGTCGGGCTGTCGATCTCGCTGTTCCTGTTCATCCTGTTCGCACACTGGATGGGCTGGATTCAGACGAGCGGCATTCCCATCGGACGATAACGCGGCGCAATCGCGATTCACATTCCGCCTATTGTCGCAGCGCGTCTCCTGACCCTCTAAAAAGCACGACGCCGCCCGAAAGTCAATCCCGGGCGGCGTCGCGGCACATCTCACTGCGGCTCGCGCGAATCTCTCGCGCGATGCCCTCGAAACACTTACAGCCAGTACACGACGACGTACAGCCCGAGCCACACGACGTCGACGAAGTGCCAATACCACGCGGCGCCTTCGAACGCGAAGTGATGCTCCGCCGTGAAGTGGCCGCGAATCAGACGCACCATCACGACTGCCAGCATCGTGCCGCCGAGGAACACGTGGAAACCGTGGAAGCCCGTCAGCAGGAAGAAGGTCGAGCCGTACACGCCCGACGACAGCGTCAGGTTCAGTTCGTTGTACGCGTGGAAGTATTCGTAGCCCTGGCAGAAGAGGAAGATCACGCCGAGCAGCACCGTCGCGGCCATCCAGCCAATCGCCTTCTTGCGATGATCTTCACGAATCGCATGGTGAGCCACGGTCAGCGTCGCACCCGAGGACAGCAGCAGCGCCGTGTTGATGGTCGGCAGCGGCCACGGCACCATCGCGCGGAAATGCGGGACGAGCGCGGCGGGACCGTTGTTCGGCCAGACTGCGCTGAAATCCGGCCAGATCAGCTTGTAATCGAGGCTGCCGAGTTCGTGCAGCGCGATCTGGCGCGCGTAGAATAATGCGCCGAAGAAGGCCGCGAAGAACATCACTTCGGAGAAGATGAACCAGCTCATGCTCCAGCGATACGACGTGTCAACGCGTTTGCCGTACATGCCGCCTTCGGATTCGGAGATGGCGTCGCCGAACCAGTGCCACAGCACGAAGAGCAGGAACAGCAGGCCGACGAACGTACCGATCGGCCCGAAGCTATGGCCGTTCACCCACGACGCGAGCGACGACAGCATCACCAGCAGGCCGCACGCAGCCATGATCGGATGCCGCGACGGATGCGGCACGAAGTAATACGGGCTCTCGTTTTGACCGCTCATTGTTGATTCTCCACTTCTATCCTGGTTGCTTGAGTTTTCTTTTCCATCGAGCCGCACTTGCCGCCGCGCGATGTTCCGTCTATCCCACTACCGCGCGCACGACCACCAGCAGCACAACGATAAACAGCACCGCGCCGATGACGCCCGCCGCGATCAGATGCAGCGGCTTGAGCTGCGCTGCATCGCTTTCCAGATCCGCGCGCCGCCGCACGCCGAAGAACGACCAGAAGACCGCTTTCACGAGCTTCAGGAAACCGCCCTTGTTCGGCATTTCTGCGTTCATGACGTTCATGTTCCCTTCGCGACCGACTTGGGCGCGTCCAGCTCGAAGAACGTGTACGACAGCGTGATCGTCTTGACGTCCTTCGGCAGCTTCGGATCGACGACGAACACCACCGGCATGCGCTTCGTCTCCCCCGGCAACAGCGTTTGCTGCGTAAAGCAAAAGCACTCGATCTTCTTGAAGTACTCGGTGGCCTGCTTCGGCGCGTAACTCGGGATGGCTTGCGCCTTCACCGTGCGGCCCTGATCGTTGGTCACCTGATACATCACCGTCATGACTTCGCCGGGGTGAATGTCCAGCGAGTTCTGCTCCGGTTTGAATTCCAGCGGGCCGCGGGCGTTCGCATCGAATTCGATCGAAACGCTGCGGCTCATGTCCACTTGCGTGTTCTTCGCCTCGCGCGCGCCGACATCCTTCTGCACGAGGTTGTTGATGCCGGTGATCTGGCAGATCGCGCGATACATCGGCACCAGCGCGAAGCCGAAACCGAACATCATCGCCGCGACGACGAAGAGTTTCACCAGCATCGACCGGTTGAAGGAGCGGTCGATATGCGTTTCTTGCGGTGTCGACACGTTAACCTCGCGACAACAGGTACTGATGGACGACGATACCCACGAAGAAGACGGCGGCAATCAACACCATGATGATTCCGAGCCGCTTGTTGCCCGCGCGGATTTCCTCGCGGGTACGTCTTTTTGGTGGATTCGGGGCCATGCTTTCTATGTGATGCGGGCTGCGAGGCGGGATGCGCCTCGCAGCGCCTAATTACTTATTCAACCGTCGGCGGATTCTCGAAGGTATGGAACGGCGCCGGGCTCGGCACGGTCCATTCGAGGCCTTCCGCGCCATCCCACGGCTTGTTCGACGCCTTCTCGTGCTCGCCGCCGCCACGATACGTCGGCAGCGCGACCGCGAACAGGAAGTACACCTGCGCCAGACCGAAACCGAACGCGCCGATCGTCGCGATCTGGTTGAAGTCCGTGAACTGGGCCGGGTAGTCGGCGTAGCGGCGCGGCATGCCGGCCAGACCCAGGAAGTGCATCGGGAAGAACGTGATGTTGAAGAAGATCATCGACGCCCAGAAGTGGATCTTGCCGCGCATCTCGTTGTACATCCAGCCGGTCCACTTCGGCGACCAGTAGTACCACCCGGAGAACAGCGCGAACAGCGACCCCGCCACCAGCACGTAGTGGAAGTGCGCCACCACGTAGTACGTCCCGTGCATCTGGATATCGAGCGGCGCCATCGACAGGATCAGGCCCGTGAAGCCGCCCATCGTGAACACGAACAGGAAGCCGATCGCGAACAGCATCGGGGTTTCGAAGGTGATCGCGCCGCGCCACATCGTCGCGACCCAGTTGAACACCTTCACGCCCGTCGGCACGGCGATCAGCATCGTCGCGTACATGAAGAACAGCTGGCCCGTCACCGGCATGCCGGTCGCGAACATGTGGTGCGCCCACACCATAAACGACAGAATCGCGATCGATGCAGTTGCGTACACCATCGAGCTATAGCCGAACAGCGGCTTGCGCGAGAACGCCGGAATCACCTGCGACACGATCCCGAACGCCGGCAAGATCATGATGTACACCTCGGGGTGACCGAAGAACCAGAAGATATGCTGGTACATCACCGGATCGCCGCCGCCCGCCGCGTTGAAGAACGACGTGCCGAAGTGGCGATCGAACAGCACCATCGTGATCGCGCCTGCCAGAACCGGCATCACGGCGATCAGCAGGTACGCGGTGATCAGCCACGTCCACGCGAACATCGGCATCTTCATCAGCGTCATGCCGGGCGCGCGCATGTTCAGAATCGTCACGACGATGTTGATACCGCCCATGATCGACGACGCACCCATGATGTGGACCGCGAAAATCGCGAAGTCCATGCCCGGGCCCATCTGCGTCGAAAGCGGTGCGTAGAGCGTCCAGCCCGCGGCGGTTGCGCCGCCCGGCACGAAGAACGAACCGACCAGCAGCACGGCCGCGACCGGCAGCAGCCAGAAGCTGAAGTTGTTCATCCGCGCGAAGGCCATGTCCGATGCGCCGATCTGCAGCGGCACCATCCAGTTCGCGAAGCCGACGAAAGCCGGCATGATCGCGCCGAACACCATGATCAGGCCGTGCATGGTGGTGAGCTGGTTGAAGAACTCGGGACGCATGATCTGCAGACCCGGCTCGAACAGCTCCGCGCGAATGCCCAGCGCCATGACGCCGCCGGACAGGAACATGATGAAAGAGAACAACAGGTACAGCGTACCGATGTCCTTGTGGTTGGTGGCCCAAAGCCACCGGCGCCAACCTGTCGGCAACTCGTGCGCGTGGTCGTCGTGCGCGTGGTCGTGACCCGCGCCTACATCGTGTCCGATGCTAGACATGACAATGATCTCCTAAAGCAAATACTCGGGTCGGGGCACCTGGCTTTCCCATCGGCTCTTCGGTTGCTGTTTGGCAGCGAATGAAGAGCGCGATTGGGTCATGTCAAGCAGCCGGACTGATTTCGACGCGGCGAGCTTCCTTCGCATCCGTGCCACCCGTGACCGACTCGGGCTTCTTCAACACGATGCGATCTTCCGACACACCTGCTGCCTTCAACGCGTCGCGCACGGCTTGCGCGCGGCGCTTGGCGAGATCGGCGTTCAGGTCGGCGCCGCCGCTCGCATCCGTGAAGCCGGACAGAGAGAGCTTCGCGTCCGGATGCGCCTTGGCGTAGGCGACGGCTTGCACTGCGTTGTTTGCGTCGGCGGGCAGCGTGCCCGTCTCGAAGTAGATGCTGGCGGGCAAACCCGCGGCCTGTTCGCCGCTGGCCGCAGCCGGAGCTGCCGGAGCGCTCGCTTCGGTCGATGCCGACGCCGCGCCGCTGGCCGCTTCCGGCGCTGCCGCCGTGTGATCGCCCCCTTCCGGCATCTTGCCGTTGCGTGCGTCGGCCACTTGCTTCGGCTGGAGAATGTCGCCGGTGTGGTTGCCCCACGAATTACGTTCGAACGTGATGACCGAGGCGATTTCCACGTCGTTCAGCGTCGACGCCCACGGCGGCATCGCGCCCTTGCCGTGCAGCACGATATTCACGTGACCCGCGATCGGACCGTTCGCGACCTTCGAGCCGTCGAGCGCCGGGAACTGGCCCGCGCCCTTGCCGGTCGGCTGGTGGCAGACCGCGCAGTTCGACGAATACACCTGCTGGCCGCGCGTCTTCAGCTCGTCCATCGT
Source organism: Candidatus Burkholderia verschuerenii (assembly GCF_001189365.1). Taxonomy (GTDB): domain Bacteria; phylum Pseudomonadota; class Gammaproteobacteria; order Burkholderiales; family Burkholderiaceae; genus Caballeronia; species Caballeronia verschuerenii. The sequence continues at coordinate 21,081 of NZ_LFJJ01000042.1, forward strand.
GTAGGTCTTGTTGGGATCGTCGGCGGAAGCGGACATTTTCTTCTTCTGGCCATCGACCCACTTCGCGTAGTCGTCGGCCGACAGCACTTCGACCACGACCGGCATGTACGCGTGCTCCTTGCCGCACAGTTCCGTACAGAAGCCGCGATACGTACCGACCTTCTCCGCCTTGAACCAGGTGTCGCGCACGAAGCCGGGAATCGCATCCTGCTTCACGCCGAACGCCGGCACGTACCACGAGTGAACGACGTCGTTCGCGGTCGTGATGATGCGGATCTTCTTGTCGACCGGCACCACTAGCGGGTTGTCGACTTCCTGCAGATACAGGTCCGAGATCGGCTTCTGGCCGTTGGTTTCGCTACGCGGCGTGGAGAGCGTCGACAGGAAGCTGATGCCCTCGCCCTGGCCCTTCACGTAGTCGTAGCCCCACTTCCACTGATAACCCGTGACCTTCACGGTGAGATCGGCGTTGGAGGTGTCCTTCATCGCGACGACGGCCTTGGTCGCCGGCAGCGCCATCAGAATGACGATGATGAATGGCACGATGGTCCAGATGATTTCGACCGTCGTGCTTTCATGGAAGTTGGCGGGCTTGAAACCCTTGGACTTGCGATGCTTGACCAGCGAATAGAACATCACCCCGAACACGCCGATGAAAATGACGGTACAGATGATGAGCATGAAGATATGGAGGCCGTAGAGCTCCTCGGCGATCTTCGTCACGGGCGGCTGAAAGTTCAGCTCGTTAACAGCGGGGCCGCCAGGACTGTTATTGACCGCCAGGGCCGCGCCGGCATTCAGCAGTGCGCCTGCCGCCAGCACGCCCGAGAGGGCTCGCTTGATTGTTTTCATAGCATCCTTACCCAAAATTTCCATTCAAACCCTCGACCCCCGTGGGCATCGTGCTGGCTTGCCGGCTCCTCTCAAAGGCGTCTCAGCGACGCCTGCAACTCGGCAGCAAATTGCTTGCGACGATGCTGTGCAAGGTGTTGTCCGATCTTCACCGACTGACCGCGCGATACGATCGTGAGCGGCTCCCTCGGCGTCGCGCCCGTTTCGACCCGCACCCAGCGCGGATTGAACTCGAACTGCGTCAACTCTGCGGCGTTCATCTGCTCGATCAACAACCGGTTCTGATACAGCCGGATACGCTCGAAATCGACGGCGTGCCGCGCATAGATCACGAACGCGACCCCAACGACCGTCAACTCGATTCCGGTGAACGGCAGCACCAGCCAGGCGCCATTCAAAAACAGCGATGTCGCGATTGCGATGGAAACCAGCGCGAGCGACACGTAAAAACCCACGAATTGCCGGGGCGACACAGAACAATTCCGCTTCATCAGCCAGTCCTTGATGAGCGGCTCGGAATCTGTCAGTGCGTGGCTTGCATGCATCGCTGCCTCCACCAATCCTCACAAATTCGCTCGGATTTTGCCCAAATTTGTGTCAGTTCGGGCGACAAACTGACGCATTATAGGCGGATAGGTTTGCTACCACAAGCAAGGGTCATAACGTCGCAAAGCCATATGCCACAAGCCTCTGCGCCGTTTTGACGCACCTTTTCGCGCCACTTTTGAGCGGAAATTTCTGACATAACGACAGCCCTCTTTCCCACTCGGGCAAAACCTTTCAGCGCTTCCTGATTACCGTTTCTTCGGGCCACGCCCTATATCTTCCAGCCGGACGATGCCATGTCCTTCCGCGGTCTGGCGCGGCACGGCCTTCCACGCGTGACCGTAAATCACCTCGAACGTGAGCGGGATCGTGCCGTCGTCGCGGCGTAGCGCGTCCAGATTCGCGTGAACCGCGCGGCGCAAGGCTTCCGCGTCGGCGGGACGCATCGCGTCGGCGCGCAGGAACGGATACGCGCCCCAGCGCGTGACGTCCGCGAACAGCGATTCGGGCGACTTGTACGTGATGGTCAGGACTTCCTGATCCATCACCGGAATCTCGAAACCGCTCTCGACGAGCATGTCGCCGAGATCATGCATGTCGACGAAGTCGATCGTGTGAGCCTGCGCGTCGAGACCGAGCGTGCGCTCCGCTTCGCGATACGCGGCGGCGAGTTCACGCAGCGTATCGGGGCCGAAGGTGCTGAACATCAACAGGCCGTTGACCTTCAGCACGCGCTGCCACTCAGGGAAAACCAGATCGGGACGCGCATGCCAGTGCAGCGCGAGATTGGACCACAGCAGTTCGAACGCGCCGCCCGCGAACGGCAAGGCCGAAAAATCCGCCTGCGCGAGTTGCGGGCCGCGCGCGCCGAATGCCTTCGCGAGCGTATTGGGCAGAAAGCGCCGCCAGCCCGCGCCCCCTTCGGCATCGGCCGATTCGGCCAGGCGCGCGCGTGCGAGCATCGCGGACGAAATATCGACACCCGTCACCGATGCCTCCGCGAAGCGCTCGCGCAAGCCCGGCAAGTCCGCGCCCGCGCCGCACGCCGCATCGAGCACGCGCGACGGCACGACCTTGATGTACTCGAGCCGCTCGCGCATCCGCGACGCGATCTCGCGCGGCAGGAACGCGACGTCGTCGAACTCGGCGGCGCGACAGTCGAAGATCTCGCGCAAACGGCGCGGATCATAGGCCGGTCGGCTAGTTTTGGGAGACGGTGAGGACATGACGGTTTTCTGCGGAGAACGCGAAGTATACTCGGTCGTCTCGAAATAAGCCGCCGCAACCGCCCTTATAAGCGTTATCTGTGGCGCTGCATCGTTCTGGTACGGGTCGTTATCGTGAAAGCCGTTCGCTTGTCTTGGCCGATGCCCGCGTGTGTTCCTGCGCTGGCGCAGCATATGGCGGTCCTGACGAAGCGCGCCTTCGACCTCGCGCTGCCGGGTCAGTGCGCGTATGCGGCAATATGTCGCAAGAAGTGTTGTGCGATGGCTGCGATTCGCAGGTCTGGAACGAGCCGCGTCTGCGCTGCGCGACCTGCGCGATGCCGCTCAACGTCGAACAGACGCGACGCGCGCGCGACGATATCCGCCTGCATTGCGCCGATTGCCTGGATAATCCGCCCGCGTTCAACGACACGCTGACGCTGGCCGACTATCGCGCGCCGCTCGATACGCTCGCCGTCGAATTGAAGTTTCGCGGCCGGCTCGCGGCGGGCGCGGCGTTCGCGCGGCATCTGCATGCGGCGTTCGAGGACAGCGGTCTGCTGCCGCCGGATGTGATCGTGCCGGTGCCGCTGTCGGCCAAACGGCTGATCGCGCGGATACAACCAGGCGTGGGCAATCGCGCGTCCGCTCGCCAAGCGCTTGCGCGTATGCGCCGATGCCACGCTGGTGACGCGCGCGATTCACACCGCGCCGCAATCGAAGCTCGATCTGGACGCGCGCCGCCGCAATGTCGCGACCGCGTTCCGGCTGACGCGCGATGTGCGCGGCCTGCATATCGGCGTGGTCGACGACGTGATGACTTCGGGCGCGACGCTCGATGCCCTCGCCCGCACGCTCAAACTCGCCGGCGCGCGACGCGTGACGAACTTCGTCGCGCTGCGCACGCCGCAGGATTAACCCACGTTTTATCTACGCAACTCATGTTCAACGTCGTACTCGTCGAACCCGAAATTCCGCCGAACACCGGCAACGTGATCCGCCTGTGCGCGAACACCGGCGCGCGCCTGCATCTGATCGAACCGCTCGGCTTTCCGCTCGACGACGCGAAATTGCGCCGCGCCGGGCTCGACTATCATGAGTACGTGCAGATAAACGTGCATGCGAACTGGGATGCCTTCCTCGCGAAGGAAACGCCCGATGCCGCGCGCATGTTCGCCTTCACGACGCGCGGTTCGTCGCCCTTCTTCGATCATGCGTTCGAGCCCGGCGACTGGTTCGTGTTCGGCGCGGAAACGCGCGGTCTCGCGCCCGAATTGTTCGATCGTTTTCCGAACGAACAGCGCGTGCGTCTGCCGATGCGTCCGGGCAACCGCAGTCTAAATCTGTCGAACACGGTGGCGATCGTCACCTTCGAAGCGTGGCGTCAGGCGGGCTTCGAAGGCGGCGCGTGACGCGTATCGACGCGCTTATTCGGCCTTCGCGTCGCGGCTGAGGAGCGCGTTCACCGCATCGCGCGGCGTCACGTTGTCGAACAGCACGCGGCAAACGGCTTCGGTGATCGGCATGTCGATGCCGTGCGATTGCGCGAGACCGAGCACGGCGCGCGCGCATCGCACGCCTTCCGCGACATGACCGAGCGCCGCGAGAATTTCGTCGAGCGTGCGGCCGCTCGCCAGTTGCAGGCCGACCGTGCGATTGCGCGAGAGATCGCCGGTGGCGGTGAGAATCAAATCGCCGAGACCGGTGAGACCGGTGAAGGTCTCCGCGCATCCGCCGAACGCAACGCCCAGGCGCGACATTTCCGCGAGCCCGCGCGTGATCAGCGCGGCGCGCGCGTTCAGCCCGAGACCGAGGCCATCGGAGATGCCGGTGGCGATCGCCAGCACGTTCTTCACCGCGCCGCCCACTTCCACGCCGACGATGTCGTCGCCCGTATAAATGCGCATGGCGCCGTGATGAAACACCTCGACGGTGCGCACGCTCAGCGCCGCCGATGCGCTCGCCACCGTCAGTGCGACCGGCAGCCCGTTGCCGACTTCGCGCGCGAAGCTCGGTCCGGAAAGCGTGCCGTTGCTGCGATGCCCCGGCAATTCCGCCGCGACGATCTGATTGGGAAGCTGCTGCGTGTCGGCTTCGAAGCCTTTGCACAGCCAGAGAATATGCGCGGGCACGACGCCCGCCTGCTGCATCGCGCGACACAGCGCGCGCAAGCCAGCGACGGGCGTGGCGACGACGCATAAGGCGTCATCGGCGGCGGCGTGTTGCAGCGCGATATCGAAATCCGCTTCGAAACGAAGCGCGTGCGGCAGCGACACGCCCGCCAAATAGCGCGTGTTTTCGTGCGTGCCGGAGAGTGTCTCGATGAGCGCGCGATCGCGCGCCCAGAGCATCGTGTCGTGCCGTGTCGCGAGGTGGCCCGCCAGAGCGGTCCCCCACGCGCCGGCGCCGAGAACGGCTACTTTCATGCTCGGCTCCGGATAGGCTGAGAGTGAAGCGGGTTAGTGCGTCGCGCCGTTCGCCGCGCCTTCCTGTGCGCCTGCGATCTGCTGCAGACGTTGCTCGTACAGCGCCTGGAAGTTGATTTCGGCGAGGTGGATCGGCAGGAAGCCGGCGCGCGTGATCGCATCGGCGATATTCGAGCGCAGGTACGGGAACAGAATCGTCGGGCACGCGATGCCGACCAGCGGATCGACCTGCTCGGCGGGAATATTGCGGATATCGAAGATTCCGGCCTGCTTCGCTTCGATCAGGAACGCCACCTTGTCGGTGACCTTGGCCGTGACCGTGCCCGTGACCAGCACTTCGAAGACGCTTTCGGCGAGGCGGTCAGCCTTGACGTCGACTTCGACCTCAACCACCGGCATTTCCGTCTCGAGGAAGATCGCCGGCGAATTCGGCTGCTCGAGCGACATGTCCTTCAGGTAGATGCGCTGGATGTTGAAAAACGGCTGGTTGTTCTCGTCGGACATATTCGTTCCTAAGTATTTCAGTGCGACGCTCGCGCGCCGTGCGTCCGGCGCGAACCGGCCGCGTGTGTTGAGTTCAGGCGGATTCGAGCAGCGGCACGAGACCGCCTTGACGGTCGAGCGCGGAAAGATCGTCGTAGCCGCCCACATGCGTGTCGCCGATGTAAATCTGCGGCACGGTGCGGCGGCCGGTGCGCGTCATCATTTCCTCGCGACGGCCGGGCTCACGGTCGATCAGCACCTTCTCGATGGTTTCGACCCCGCGCGACTTTAAAAGACGTTCGGCCATCTGGCAATACGGGCACACTTGCGTGCTGTACATGATGACGTTCTTCACTTGACTGCTCCTTGTTTCACGACCGGCATGCCTGCCTTCTGCCAGGCATCCACGCCGCCTTCCAGAACGTGGACCTCAGCGTAGCCGGCCTCCGTGACGGTGCGGCTGGCGCGCTGCGATTGTTGACCGGTCTGGCACACGAGCACGACCGGATTGCTCTTATTCTTCGCGATCTGGCCGATTTTTGCTTGGAGCTCCGCCTGCTCGATATTGCGCGCGGAGGGCAAATGCCCCTTCGCGAATTCCGCGGCGGGCCGCACATCGATGACCACGGCGTTGCGGCGGTTGATGAGCGTGGTGGCTTCGGCGGCGGACACGCCGCCGCGTCCCCGTCGTTGCAGGACCGGCCACAGGAGCAGCGCGCCCGATACGAGCGCGATGACGATAAGTGCGATATTGGTGTAATCGGTGAAAAACTTCACATCGAGAGCCGCCGAAATTTAGTGGGAAAGGGAGAAAGGGAAATGAGGGCAATCGGCGCATTATAAAATAACCGTTTCCCGCGATGGCTCCGGCCATCCGGCCGATGGCGACGCCCCGCTCAGTCTGGCAGCTTTCACGGGGTGCGATCGGCGCACCGCTTCTTTAACTGACCGACCTACATATCATGTACAAGCTAGTGCTCATCCGTCACGGCGAATCGACGTGGAACAAGGAAAACCGGTTCACCGGCTGGGTCGATGTGGACCTGACCGAACAAGGCAACCGCGAAGCCCGTCAGGCCGGCGTGCTGCTGAAGGAAGGCGGCTACACGTTCGATATCGCCTACACGTCGGTGCTCAAGCGCGCGATCCGCACGCTCTGGCACGTTCATGACGAAATGGACCTGATGTACCTGCCGGTCGTCCATTCGTGGCGTCTGAACGAGCGTCACTACGGCGCGCTCGCCGGTCTCAACAAGGCCGAAACGGCGAAGAAATACGGCGACGATCAGGTGCTGGTCTGGCGTCGCAGCTACGACACGCCGCCGCCCGTGCTCGAGCCGTCGGACGAACGTGCGTCCTTCAACGATCCGCGTTACGCGAAGGTGCCGCGCGAGCAATTGCCGCTCACCGAATGCCTGAAAGACACGGTCGCGCGCGTGCTGCCGATCTGGAACGAGTCCATCGCGCCGGCCATCAAGGCAGGTAAGCAGGTGCTGATCTCGGCGCACGGCAACTCGATTCGCGCGCTGGTGAAGTATCTGGACAATATTTCCGATCAGGACATCGTCGGGCTGAATATCCCGAACGGCGTGCCGCTCGTCTACGAACTCGACGAGAACCTCAAGCCCATCAAGCACTACTATCTGGGCGATGCCGATGCCATAGCGGCCGCGCAAGCCGCCGTCGCCAAGCAGGGCAAGGCCGGCTGATGCTGCATTGCGGGCGTCGTGCAACGGCGCGATGCCCGCATCGAAAACCGACCTGACGCGGCGCTGACGCAGCGTCGGCGCCGCTGTCATGTCGAGACGAACGCGTGCACATCGGAAGGGGAAACCTTCAGGCATTTAAGTTGCGATTAAGTCGCCAATTAAGGTGACCGGTTATACTGGCCCGTCACCTACGATGCAGCCCATTCGATTCCGACCGCAATCCCCTATGCGAAAGAACCTGAAAAACTTCGGCCTGGTCGCCGCAGGCGTTGCTGCCGGCGCACTCCTCACCCTGCAGATTTCCGCGTCCGCACAACAGGCTGCCTCATCGCCCTTACCGTTCGATCAGTTGAGGCTATTCGCCGAAGTCTTCGGGCAAATCAAGCACGAATACGTCGAACCGGTCGACGATAAAAAGCTCCTCACCGCCGCCATCAAGGGCATAGTGTCGAGCCTCGATCCGCACTCGTCGTATCTCGACAAGACCGATTACGAAGAACTGCAGGAGCAGACCAAGGGTCGCTTCGCGGGTCTCGGTATCGAGATCTCGTCCGAAGACGGCCTCATCAAGGTCATCTCGCCGATCGAAGACACGCCCGCGTTCCGCGCCGGCATCCGTCCGGGCGATCTGATCACGCGCATCAACGACAAATCCGTGCGCGGCATGACGCTGGACAAAGCCGTCAAGCAGATGCGCGGCGAACCGGGCACCAAGATCACGCTGACCATCTTCCGCAAGAGCGACGACCGCACGTTCCCGCTCACCGTCACGCGCGCGCTGATCAGGGTGCAGTCGGTGAAGATGAAGGTGCCGGAACCGGGCTACGGTTATATCCGCATCACGAGCTTCCAGGAGCGCACGGTGCCGGACCTCGCCGCGAAGCTGCAAGACCTCGCGCGCCAGCAGCCGAACCTGAAGGGCCTCGTGCTCGATCTGCGTAACAACGGCGGCGGTCTGCTGCAAAGCGCGGTCGGCGTCGCGGGCGCGTTCCTGCCGGATAACGCCGTCGTCGTGTCGACAAACGGTCAGATCGCGGACGCGAAGCAGACCTTCCGCGACACCTACGACAACTATCGCCTGCCGTCTTTCGATTCCGATCCGTTGAAGAACGTACCGGAGATCTTCAAGAAGGTGCCGATGGTCGTGCTGACCAACGCGTATTCGGCGTCGGCATCGGAGATCGTCGCGGGCGCGCTGCAGGATCATCATCGTGCGCTGATCGTCGGCAAGACGACCTTCGGCAAGGGTTCGGTGCAAACCGTCCGTCCGATGACCGCCGACACCGCGCTGCGTCTGACCACGGCGTACTACTACACGCCGAGCGGCAAGTCGATCCAGAACCAGGGCGTGCATCCCGACGTTCCGGTCGATCAATACGCCGACGGCGACCCCGACGACGCGCTCGTCACGCGCGAAGTGGATTACTCGAACCACCTCGCGAACACGCAGGATCCGAACGAGAAGAAGGAACAGGAACAGCGCGAGAAGGATCGTCTGGAGCAACTGCGTCTGCTCGAAGAGCAGAACGACAAGAAGACGCCGGAACAGCGCCGCAAGGATCGCGAGCGTCCGCCGGTCGAGTTCGGCAGCAAGGACGACTTCATGCTCCAGCAAGGCCTGAACAAGCTGGAAGGCAAGCCGGTCGTCGAGTCGAAGTCGTTCGCCGAGCGCAAGCTGGCGCAGAAGAAGCCTGAGCCTTCGGCATCCGCGCCGACGGTGTCGCCGCCCGCGCTGCCGGCTACGCCGGGTTCGTCGCCGGCGTCGAGTGCGCAGCCGGTGTCGTCGCCGACGGCTCAGTCGAAGTAAGCTATCCTGGATAGTCGTTCGAACGGCTTCGCGGTTCATCACCGCGAAGCCGTTTCTCTTTATGGCGCTTAAAATACCGCGATGAACGACGATCAACTCCTCCGCTATTCCCGCCATATCCTCGTCGATGAAATCGGCATCGAGGCGCAGCAGCGCTTTCTCGATGCGCATGCGCTGATCATCGGCGCGGGCGGGTTGGGCGCGCCTGCCGCGATGTATCTCGCCGCATCGGGCGTCGGAAAGATCACGCTGGTGGATGCGGACACCGTCGACCTCACCAACCTGCAACGGCAGATCGTGCACGCGACGCGCTCGGTCGGACAGACGAAAGTGGAATCGGCGAAAGAGACGTTGAACGCGTTGAATCCGGAGATCGACGTCATCGCGATCAATGCGCGTGCCGACCGGGAATGGCTCGACGCCAACCTGCCCGGCATAACTGTCGTGCTCGACTGCAGCGACAACTTCGCGACGCGTCACGCGATCAACGCGGCGTGCGTCGCGCATCGCGTGCCGTTGGTGTCGGGCGCGGCGTTGCGCTTCGACGGACAAATCAGCACCTTCGATTTCCGCTCGGCCGATTCGCCCTGCTACGCGTGCCTGTTTCCGCCCGATCAGGAATTCGAAGAAGTCGCGTGCTCGACGATGGGCGTGTTCGCGCCGACGGTCGGCATCATCGGCGCGATGCAGGCGGCGGAAGCGCTGCGCGTGATCGGCGGCTTCGGCGAAACGCTCGCGGGCCGGCTGATGATGCTCGACTCGCTGCGCATGGAATGGAACACGATGAAGATCGCGCGGCAGCCGGATTGCCCGGTCTGCGGCGCGCGCTGATTCAGACCTTCTGCAAACGCGCGAGCGCGGCCTGCAATTCTTCCGGCTCGTAGGCCGCGAGCACATCGGCGACGGGCTTGTCGAATGCCTTCAGATTCGAGCGTAAAATCTCCTGCTTCACGACCAGCAACTGCGACGGATGCATCGAAAACTCGGTCAAGCCGAGGCCGAGCAGCAGACGCGTAACGGTCGGATCGCCCGCCATTTCACCACACACCGAAATAGGCACGCCCGCTTTCTTCGCCTCGCGCAGCGTGTACGCGATCAGATTCAGCACGGCCGGATGCAGCGGATCGTAGAGATGCGCGACGGCGTTATCCGCGCGATCGATCGCCAGCGTGTACTGGATCAGATCGTTCGTGCCGATCGACAGAAAATCGAGCCGCGATAAGAACAGCCGCACCGCGATGGCCGCCGCCGGAATCTCGATCATCGCGCCGACCTGAATCTTGCGGTCATACGCGATGCCCGCTTCATCCAGTTGACGCTTCGCCTCGCGGATCAGATCGAGCGTCTGGTCGATCTCCTGCGCGTGCGCGAGCATCGGAATCAGAATCTTGGTCGGGCCGAACGCCGACGCACGCAAAATGGCGCGGAGCTGCGTGGTGAACATTTGCGGCTCGGACAGGCTCCAGCGGATCGCGCGCAGGCCGAGCGCCGGGTTCGGCGCGGTCTCGTAGCCGTCGCCCGCGCTCATCGAATCGAGCGGCTTGTCCGCGCCGACATCGATCGTGCGGATCGTCACCGGCTTGCCGTTCATCAGCTCGATTGCGCGCTTGTACGCCTCGAACTGCTCCTCTTCTTCGGGCAACTGATCCTTGTGGTTCATGAAGAGGAATTCCGTGCGGAACAGGCCGACGCCCATCGCGCCCGCTTCCACCGCGACTTGCGCATCTTCCGGCAACTCGATATTCGCGCACAGTTCGATCTTCGTGCCGCACAGCGTCTGCGTCGGCGAGAACTTGAGGCGTTGCAGCTTGCGCTGTTCGAGCAGTTTCTCGCTCTGCCGATACGAATACTCTTCGAGCACGATCGGCGCCGGATCGACGATCACGATGCCGTGGTCGCCATCGACGATGATCAGATCGTTCTGACGAATCAACACGCTCGCCTGCTGCACGCCGACGCTCGCCGGAATGCCGAGACTGCGCGCGACGATCGCCGTATGCGACGTGCGGCCGCCGAGATCGGTGACGAAGCCCTTGAACGCCTGCGTCTTGAACTGGAGCATGTCGGCCGGCGCGATATCGTGCGCGACGACGATCATCTCGTTGTGGCCGTTGCTCGCCACCGTATTCGCCACCAGCGAAGCCGTGGTCGGCGCGCCCGCCAGCGCCTTCAGCAGACGCTCGACGACCTGCTCGACGTCCGCTTTGCGCTCGCGCAGGTATTCATCCTCGATCTCGTCGAAGAAGCGGCCGAGGATTTCCAGTTGTTCCGTCAGCGCCCATTCGACGTTGTAACGGCGCGTGCGGATCAGATCGAAGGTTTCCTGAACGAGCATGGCGTCGTTCAGGATCATCATGTGGACGTTGATGAACGCGCCCATTTCGCTGGGCGCATCGGCGGCGAGGTCGGAGCGCAGCGCTTCGAGTTCGGCGGCGACGGCCGACTGCGCCGCGTTGAAGCGTTCGATCTCGGCATCGATCTGGTCGGGCTCGATCAGATAGTGAGCGACATCGAGCGCGGCCGGCGCAATCAGATACGCCCGCCCGATGGCGATGCCGCGTGAAACGGGAATTCCGTGCAGCGTGAAGGACACGCGCGCCTCCTTCTAATTGTGTCGCCATGCCATGCAAGGCTATGGTGTTGACGCGGTCCTCGAGTCCGCGGCGGGCGCATGGACCGCGCGATCATTATAAGTTCGAACGATCGCGAAGGCTCGAAACGGCGGGTTGCGCGCGCGTGCATGCCGCGCCGGGCGGACGATCGGCATAGGGACGGCCAGCAAGCTGGCCGGTCCCCTGCCACACCACCCTGCCACACCACCCGGCGTGCGGGTCCGCACCGGGCGGTTCGGGAAGTTGAGGTTATGTGAGGCGAGGCATGCCAA
>NZ_LFJJ01000418.1 GCF_001189365.1 Candidatus Burkholderia verschuerenii
CGGAAGTGTCAACTGGGTCGCTCGTCGGCAGCGTCTGATGTGTATAAGAGCCAGGTGCATATAAGTGTTAAACTCTTTTCTTTGCTTCTATATCCTTTTCCCCTTCTTTAGCCAGTCCCTAGCCTAACGTTACAAGCTAAAAGTCCTACCTGATTTGAGTTGAACTGGTTGTCTCCAATCAGTGGAGAGTTGTGAGAAGAGTAAGTCTAATGGGTGTTCAAAATCATTTTTTCTTTGAGTTTGCATAAGTTGAGCTAAGTGTCTTGTTTTTGAACTTAATTGCACGGCTATTGCACACACACACTCTTAGATTTTTGTGAGAGAGAATATATTGGCATTTGAATTGTGATTCTGCTTGCCTAATGTTGGTTAATCTCTTGGTTATTGTGTAGAATAAACAACCATGTTTTTCATGAAATTATCTTTTGTGTTTTTCTTAGTTTGTTTTGCTCGAGGACGATCAAAACCTGAGTGTGGGGTATTTGATAAGTTCATATTTTTCCATATTTTATATATCAATTACCCATGTTTTAATTTATTTATAGTGAATTATTTGGGATATTTGCCTTTATTTGGTTTAATGTTTGATTTCAGAAAAATAGGCAAAATGGGTCTTAAATTGAAGATATTAATCAAATATGTTGAATGGTGAATTTTAGAGATCAAGAAGAGATTGGTTGATGAAGATCAAGGAGCTTGAATGAAGATGATTGAAGAAAATAAAAGAAGAAGAAGAAAAGAAATAAAAGAGAAAAAAGGGAGAAACAAGAAGATGAAGAAGGAATCTGGCAGGACACACACGCACGTGGCTGGACAAATTCGGCTTCAAGCATGGCGCATGCGCTACACGCACCCTGAGAAAAAGAGGAGGCCCGCGCAATGCGCGGGCTGTGCTGAAGGGAAGTGGCGCGCGCGTGTCGCTCACGCGCGCGCCGAAGAGGATTTGCTGCTGCTTTTGACTTCGCGGGTCCCACGCACGAATTTGAGTTGGTTTCTTTGATTTCAAACCTACGAATTGTTATCCCACATCGCCTTTTTACAGATAGATTTTTCCATTCTACACCTATAAATACCCATATGCTCTACCATTATGTACTTCACCACTTTATCA
>NZ_LFJJ01000419.1 GCF_001189365.1 Candidatus Burkholderia verschuerenii
GTGGAGACGCGCGCATAGCCGATCAGCAGGCCGGACGTTGGTTTGTTGGTCATGGCTCACCTGTCGCAAGTTATGTCGCATTATTCTATAACGTGCGACAAAGATATGCGACAATAGAAACCTAGGCGGGCTGGGGCTTTGCTGGACAGGAGGGAGATGTCGCTGGTTTTACGAGTTCCGCGACACGGCAGGCAGAATGATTGCATGTAATGCAGAACAACATTATATTTAAGGCTGATCCTTTGGAGAAGCAACCATGACGACATTAACAGTCACCGAGCGGGGGCAGGTCACGTTCCGCAAGGACGTGCTCCGGCACTTGGGCATCCAGCCGGGTGAAAAGATCGAGCTGGACTTGTTGCCGGATGGCAAGGCGGAATTGAAAGCGGCACGGCACAAAGGAGCCTGGCGAGAACTGTACGGGATGCTCAAAAGCAAGGGCAACGGCGCGCGGCTTTCGATCGAGGACATTAACGACGCGATCGCAGAAGCGGGCGCGGCGGCGGGCATGGCCGGTCTGGACGATAAATGAAAATCACAGCCGATACGAACGTCCTACTGCGCCTGGTCCTCGCAGACGACGAAGCACAAGGCCGCGTTGCCGTTGAGACGATGGAAAGCGCAAACCTCGTGGCCATCAGCGTGCATTCGCTGTGCGAACTGGCGTGGGTGCTAAGCACCCGAGCCGCAATGCCGCGCCAGGACATCGCCAGCGCGATCCGGGGTCTGATCGACGCGCAAAATGTTGTCGTCAATCGTCCCGCCGTCGAGGCGGGCCTAGCCGTCCTCGATGTCGGCGGCGACTTCGCGGACGGAGTAATTGCTTTTGATGGCCAATGGCTCGGTGGCGAAACATTCGTGTCATTCGACAAGAAGGCCGTCACGCTACTGGCCAAGCAAGGCACCAGCGCAAAACTTCTGTGAGGCCAACCAAAAGACGACCCAAACCGGATCAACGCGAAGTCGCAGGGGGTTTAATACTGCTCCGGCGCGGGCACATTGATCGTACAGCGTTGCGCTTTCTTCGCCTTGGCGGCCGTCTCGGCGCACGCGGCAAGCGCACGCTTGTTGGCATGCACGAGATCGCGGGCATCGACCAGGCCGC
>NZ_LFJJ01000420.1 GCF_001189365.1 Candidatus Burkholderia verschuerenii
GGCGAAGTTCCAAACTCCCAGGAAACCATTCAGATCAATATTGCTTCTGGGAGTTCTGGGAAACACGATCTTCCGGCGGCCCCTTGCCACCCTTGACTTCGACTAATTCTGAAGGGCCGACTATTTAGATAGCCCGCACACTCTTGGTGCTCCGATAGTTTTGAGTCGCACGAAAATCGTAACGCGCAATCTTCGGCTCGCTGAGCACCGGGTTGAGCTCGTGAGCGCACCATGTCCATACCCTCTGTTAGCAAGGAAACTGCTAGTCAACTCCATCCTACGGACTCGTGGACGTTGATCACCTGTCCATTTGGACAGGTGTGCGCGGTCGAGCACTGCATTAGATTCTCACACCATAGCCAGCGAAACAGCGAACGGCGCTCATGCTCAAACTTGCCTGAAGAATATCGTTCAACTCTAAAAAGAGACGATCGAGGTACGGTAATCGTCTAATACAGCTAATTTGACTTTGTCACAAATTTAGTAAATCAATGGTTCGTCCACAGCAAGGGCCCAATCCATTTTGGAGAACAGACGATGGCTCAGGCGATGACGTAGGCTTGTGATCGAGGTTGGGAGATGGCGCTGGGCCCGCAAGGCTACCGCATGGGATGTAATTCTGGGCACAGCAAACACTATTGCGTAATGGCAAGCGTAGCAATAGATACATACTATCTCCTATTCACCGATAGATGGGATATTTTAATTAACCAAGGTTGGAATTTTTATCTTTCGATAGATATACCGAGGAGATTTAGTTGTTTATCAGGGACGGGGTAAACCACTGTTTCATAAAGGATGCTGGACGAGCCGAAGAGTATTCCATCAGATCACGCAGCAACCGAGTTTGGGAAATGCGCCGTGAATGTTGACACGGCGCTCGAAACGAATACCGAGGCTGTG
The DNA here is from genome assembly GCF_001189365.1 of Candidatus Burkholderia verschuerenii. GTDB lineage: Bacteria > Pseudomonadota > Gammaproteobacteria > Burkholderiales > Burkholderiaceae > Caballeronia > Caballeronia verschuerenii. The sequence goes on from NZ_LFJJ01000420.1 coordinate 904, forward strand.
GAAGTGATGCCGATAGGTGACACATTAGTCACTTTTCATCTATCGATGAAGGGCGTGTGGAAGAGAATATGAGATAGCGTCGACTGAAGTTGTTGGTCAATTTCGTATTCATTTGACGATGTCATTATGCCGTGTACCAACTGATAGTCATTCAAAAATTAAAATAGGGCATGATGTGGAAATTGTAGAAAGAAAAAGATCAACTGATGGTGGATATAAATACTTACTATCAACTGGAGATTTAACGAAAACTGTTGGGTCGACTTTGTTCTATTTGGATGAGCAGCGGCTCTCGTATCTATGTGTGTCGTGCCAGACAGGATGCGCAATCGATTGCGTTTTCTGCGAAACCGGTCGCCAGAAGCCTTTGGGAAATTTGGATTCGGATCAGATCATCCAGCAAGTAGAAGTTTGCTTAGATGATCTTTCGCAAGAAACGAAAGGCGAAATACGGAAAATCAATACAGTCTTATTTGCAGGCATGGGAGAGCCAATGCTCAATTCGCCAGAGATTAAAAAGGCGACAATTGCTATTAAGGCGGCGGGAATGGCAAATCGTGTGACAATAACCACGATGTGCATCCTCTCAAAATTCAACGAGCTTTATGAAATACCACTCGATACGCTATCTATTTCCTTGCATGCCACAACGGACGAAAAAAGAAGGCTGTTGATACCTAGTGGAGCGACGTATCGTATTGCCGATATGATTGACCAGGCCGATCGATATCAGAAAACTTCTGGAGCACGTGTGATATTCAATTACCTGCGTCTTCGAG
>NZ_LFJJ01000421.1 GCF_001189365.1 Candidatus Burkholderia verschuerenii
GGTCGAGGCTGCCGATCCTTGATGGTGTCGAAGCGGAGATCCGATATCAGCTGAATGAATGTCGCGGGATCTCCTCTCGGCCGGATGCCTGCCTTGACACACATGGCTGTGATCAGGTTCGGGAAGCCGATAGACAACTTTGATTTGGACGTCTTCGTCGCTGCCATCATCTCCTCACTGATCACTTGGCCGACATCGACTGCCACGCCGGTGCTGATAGCATATATCAAGTGAGCTCGTTTCTTCAGCACCTCTGGATTCGAGGAAGTCGGCATCAGTCGGCACCTGACGAAGTGATTGATCAGTCTGCCTTCGCTCTCAGCTCCGCCTTGTAGATGAATCTCCAATCTGCTTCGCGCTGTTCCTCCCCAGTCAGCTCACGGTAGATATCCCGCTCATCGACCTGCCTCGCATCGTAGTTAATTTCAAGGTTGGGCAGGTCGAAAAAGGCATTGATTGCCTCAGCGGAGAAGTCTACCGTGTGTCCGTCAATGGTCATCTCCTCCTCCTTCTCTACCTGCAGCCGCGCATAGACCTCATAAATGAGGCTATGGTCGCCAGGTAAGAGTCTATCGTGGCTGGCAAACGCCGTCCATCCGTGTCTCTCGATGTACGCCTGGAGGGGAGGTTCGAGCTTTATTCCTCTCTCCTCCACAATGGTTCGCCCTTTGAACTCTGCCATGGCCTCCCGCCAGCCTACCAAAGGCTCCTCCTGTCGACTGGTTGAGGCCTCTGTCTGTCGCCTCTTTCGTGCACGTGCCATAATGTACCTGAAAAATAATTTTCAATCAGTTTGCAAGACAAGGTACAGCTGGCAAAATATCTCGGCACATTTCATCTATTAAAGTTCAGCAATTATGGCATTGGAAGTCCCAAGTCAAATATCAAGTCAAAAAGATAGCACCACAGCTTATTCAAAATTGAGATTTCGGCATTTACACAGAATTTCATAGCCAGCATTCATCACAAACCAGCACACAGATTTACAGCCTCACATTTTAAATATAAAGCAGGGCACACTGTCTAAAAGAAACACAAGATTACCCTAAACATAAAGTCACATAAAACTAGAACAAAATCAAGAAAAATTAAAGC
>NZ_LFJJ01000422.1 GCF_001189365.1 Candidatus Burkholderia verschuerenii
CCCCCCCCCCCCCCGCCCCCCCCTCTCGCTCGCCCGTCGCCAGCCTCAGATGTGTAAAAGAGCCAGCTTCGTCGCGACGAAGGAATCCTTCGTGGCGACGAAGCGAGCTTCGCTGTTTGGTCACTTTGTTCCTTCGTCGGGACGAAGGGTGGCTTCGTCCCGACGAAGCGAACTTTTCTGTTTCTGAACTTGCCCTCTTCGTCGGGACGAAGGGTTTCTTCGTCCCGACGAAGCTTGAGTTCTTCATTGCTCAATTTCTTCATCATCTCCTCTAACTTCTTGTTTGATTTTCTTCATCTTCTGATCATTTCTGCACCATGGTCTCTTCATAGAAGTTGTTCTCCTTGGTCTCAGGATTCCAGAACTCGTCTCGCTTTTGCTTGAAGTCATCCCAATCTCGAATTACGCGTCCCAGAAGCCCTACTAGTCGATTTTGAACTCAAACTTCCATACTTGACCATTTCTTTGCCATGTTGCTTCAAATCAGCTTCAAAGATTTGAGGATTGGTTCCTCAAGCTCCACAATGCCTATCATGTACAAGAATGTAAAAAATCATTAAAAAGCAGTACATGGAACTCGGTTTATGCATCAACATTGCTCTGAAACCCTAGATACTTAGCTTTATTTGCACTAGAAACACATGAAATTACTACTTAAGCTTAGCTATATTTGATTATCATCATCCTACAACACTCAATTTCACTTTACATTCAAGAATTAAAGCATATTAAGCTCAACAACTCATTGGGTCCTTTTATCAAATGGCTTGGGTGCAAGTTTGAAACTAGGGTTTAATCTTGAAATCTTCGAGCACCCTTGCCCAAAATTTGTAGATCAGCACAACAACAACCCAAATATAGCATTTAAACTCAATTTATGTCCACCAAAGCATAAAAAACTAAAATTTCTAGCAAGGCTTCAAGGAGGAAGAAGATGAATAGTGAACTTCATACCTTGCAATTCTTGGGATTAATGTGGATGAATTGGTGTTTAAATTGTTCCCCACTTGTAGAATGATGATGTTTGATGACTAAACTCAAAGATTGCACCAAGAATTGAAGTTGTGTGTGTTGGGTGAAGAAACAA
>NZ_LFJJ01000043.1 GCF_001189365.1 Candidatus Burkholderia verschuerenii
AGTCTGTAGGGTGCCCGAATTATGTCGGGCGACGGGCTGAGCACTTCCGCTATCCGAGTTGCAATCTTCGAACGATCAAGGACACTCAATCAAGTTCACCCGACATAATCAGGAAGGGTAGATAGTGTCGAAGGCAATGGGGATGGGGTCGTCTTGCCGCGTCGTGCGATCCTTGGCCGCTGTGTTCGGGCAAGTATTTGTGCAAGAGGTAGCGAACACCGAATCGCGTAAGCGGTTCACCACGACGGTTTCGAAACACAGATTGATCCGACTGATCCGGATTATCGGCATTGCACACCAGGTGGTGCAGTAGTTGCGCTGTGCTTTCCCAGATTGGACACAAGCGCACCTTGTTGCCCTTACCCGTGAACCGTACCTGATGGGGAGGATCAAATCGGATATCTCGCGCCTTCAGATCCAGGATCTCCTGTACCCGTGCGCCAGTATTGAGCATCGTCGCGAACAACGCGTAATCGCGTCGACCGCTTCCTGTGGTGCGATCTATTGCGGCAAGCAGCGCTTCGACCTCATCCGCTTCAAGATAATCGATCGGTACGCGTCGCGCGCCACGTTTGAATGGGATATTGAGGGTGCCCTGAAAGATCAGCATATGCTCGGGATCGTGTCCGCAGAGGAAGCGGGCGAACGTATGCAGTGCCGCCAACCGTATATTCCGGGTGGTAACAGTGTTCTTGCGCTCCGCTTCCAGATGAGCCAGGAATCGAATCACGTGGTCAGCCGTGAAGTCGTTCAATTGCAGTCGATCTATCTTCCGGCCACTGTTCTCTGTAAGGTACCGCAAGAACAACATCAGGCTATCTCGATAGCTGCGGATCGTATGAAGGCTCAGCCCTCGTTGCGCTGGAAGGTAGTCTTGAAAGAACCGGAATACGGCCTGCGCAAGGTCCGTTGGAAGTTGGCGTTTCATAGCGAATCTCCTTCTACGAGATAACCAAATCGTTCTTCGAAGCGCTCGCTTGCCAGCCGGCGAAGCGTTGGAACCCATTTCAGGTAATACGCCGACGACTCGATGGACGCGTGTCCCATATACAGCGCTAGCATCGGCAGCTTCGATTGCACGTCGGCCCGTTGCCGATACCACCGAATCAGCGCCTGAAGGGCGAAGCTGTGGCGCAGGTCGTGTACGCGCGGACGTCGGCCGTATTCGTCGCGAACTCCGGCGGCATCAAACAGGTTCATCAGCGCGGCCTGCATGCCTGCATGCCTGGATGACTGTATGGATGAAGGGCTCCTCGATAGCAATTACACAAGAGCGACGTATCGGCTTTGGCGCTGGCCAGAGCACGACGTCTATCCAGATAGGCTCGCAATTCTGCCGCTGCGCTCTCTGACAGCGGGATGAGCCGGGACCTGCCGAATTTCGACTCACGGATGCGCAGTACACGACCGCTGTCCTCGACATCGGATAACCTGAGTCGCAGCAGCTCGCCCAGGCGCAGTCCGCACGTGTAGAGCAGTACAACAGCGAGTCGCGTGCCCGGACCACGCAACGGAGAGCTTCCCGTCGACGAGAGTCCTGTGGCCACAATGAGCATTCGACTGATCTGTTCGGGTTCAACGATCACAGGCGTAACGTATGGCCGCCTCTTGGCAAATCTTTCGGCTCGCGGTACAAAGGCAGCGGGATCACTACGCCGCCGATAAAGGCAGAAGTTGTAGACGATCTGCTGCCACTTGCGCCGCGTGTTTGCGTGCCGATCCCTGATGCTGCTGTTCCAGTGCTCATATGCAATTGCATCGAGGTCGCCACCGCCGTCTTCGACAATCTGTTGCTGGATATGCTGCAAAATCCAGGACTCCTGCCGGAAATGCAGACCAAGCGAAATCTTATGTTCGAGGTAACACTCGACCGCTTGCTCAAGATTCAAGGCGTACATGGCGATCTCCTGATCCCGATCGTTGGTGGGGAACGGGCAACGGAACGTCTCTCAACGCGTTCATATACAAGCGGAGGTAAATAGCCGTGCTCACCAAGCTCTGGTGGCCCATCAGGTCACCAATAGTCTTGATGTTCACACCGCCCTCGAACAGCCGCATTGCAAAAGAATGACGCAGGCAATAGGAAGAGGCATCTTCGATTGGAAGGCCACTGCGCCGTGCTCGAAACTTGAACGCCGCACTTACCGCCGAGTTCGTCATTGGCCGATTCGGCGCCGTGGCTGTCAGAAATAGTGCTCGACAAGGGCTGATCCGTCGACCTTCCGCAAGATAGCGGCGGAGCAGATCAATCGTTTCATTTGCCAGCGGCAAGGTAAGCCAGCTTCGCGTCTTGTACTGCTCGACACGAAGCGTCCTTGCAGCCCAGTCGATCGAATCTGTCATCAATCGCGTCGTCTCACCTGTTCTCAGACCATATTGGGCCATGAGGTGGAAGAGCATGAAGTCGCGCCAACCGCATCGGCTACGCCGGTCGATCGAGGCGAGAAATTGCTGAATGAGATCCGACGTGAGTGCCCGTGGCGGCTGATCACGTCGAAATGCGCGAGGAAGGTCGATAGATTGAATCGGCCGTGGAAGTATGCCTCGCTCCGAGCAGTAGTCCAGAAAGACGCGGATCTGAGCCAAGACGTAATGAAGGGTATGGCGGCTTACGGAACGTGACCGTCGACGGACATAACGTTCTATGTCGTCGACGTTGATCGAATCTATTGATGGTCTATTGGCGAGCGCAGCGTTCAGGAACGAATGAACTTCGTCGACATATTGCGAAACCGTATGTGGGTGCAACCCCCGAACCTCTTTGAGATGATCGGCGAACTGCGCAATTAGTACCGCTCTCGGGTTCTCCGCTGGCGTCGGTAAAAGTCTATCGACGGAAAGGAGGAAATCATGAAAAGCATGCCTGGCGTGATGATATTCGCGAGGCTGCCGGCGATTGCGGAACGCGCGGTCGAGTTGTGGATCAGTCCATTGACTATCAGGCACAAGACCGAACGTATCCAGCGAGCGCATGGCACGAAAAACCAGTCGCTGTGCGTAGCGTGGCCCGTACCCATGGCTTATCAACCATCGCGCGAACTCGTCGAGTTCGGCGGCATGTGAGGAACGTGTGTATCTCGCGTGGACACGCACAAAGAGTTCTTCAAGCATGACGATCACCTCTCGAAATGGATGAGGGATCTCAACGCTAGCGCGAACTGAAAAGTTATGTGCAGATGTTGCGCGAGAAATGCCAGAGCGACGCGGGGCCTGTTGAGCTGGTCCACATAAGCGACATCGCCACATAAGTGCAGGAGCATCTGAAGGAACGTTATCCGGCGATCACGGCCGTGCGTTCCGCCGTGCTCTGGTACAAGGGCTGCTCGAAAGTCACGCCCGATTACCACGTGCAGTTTCTCGAAACGAACCCGTGGATTCATCAGCCGTTCGAGGAATGGGACACGGTGCGCCCGCACAACCTCGGTGCGTGGATCAAGCGCGGCTTGCAAAACGCGCGGATAAAATTTCACAAAATATCGCCGTGACGCACGCGACAAACGCCGTTTCGCTTTCGGGTGCAACGGCGTTTTGTTTTGGCGGCTTCCGTCACGTTCGATGCAGCGCGCAAACGCATTCGGGGCACGATGCTAAACTCTGCTTCACGTGTGTTGTCGCGCGGCAGCAACAGGCGGTTTGTAAGCGGCAGGTCATGTTTGCGCGCGGCGTTAGATAGAATGGCGTTCGTTTCTTTCCGCTCTGGACGGATATCTCGCTTTTATGACTAACTCGACTCACGCGCACGAGCGCAAACACTCTTTGCCCTCGCTTGCGGTTGCAGCCATCGGCGTCGTTTTCGGCGACATCGGCACGAGTCCACTTTACTCATTGAAGGAAGCGTTCAGCCCGACCCACGGCATCGCGCTTTCCGAACAATCGATTCTCGGCGTCATCTCCCTGCTGTTCTGGGCCATCGTCATGGTGGTCGCGGTCAAATACGTGCTGTTCGTCATGCGCGCTGACAACAACGGCGAAGGCGGCGTATTCGCGATGATGACGCTCGCGCTACGCAGCGTCGGCAGTCCCGGCAAGCTCTCCGGCATGCTGATGATGCTCGGCATCTTCGGCGCCTGCATGTTCTACGGCGATGCAGTGATCACGCCCGCGATGTCGGTGATCTCGGCGGTGGAAGGTCTGGAACTCGCCGCGCCGACGCTTTCGCCGTACGTCATTCCCATCACCATCGTCATTCTGATTCTGCTGTTCTACATTCAGCGGCACGGCACGGCCGTGGTCGGCAAGCTGTTCGGGCCGATCATGCTGATCTGGTTCATCACGCTCGCCGTGTTGGGCGCGTATCACATCGCTATCGCGCCGGGCGTGCTGGTGGCGCTCAATCCGTACTACGCCATCAGCTTCATGGCCGATCACGTTTTGCAGGCGTATATCGTGCTCGGTTCGGTCGTGCTGGTGCTGACCGGCGCGGAGGCGTTGTACGCCGACATGGGCCACTTCGGCGCGAAGCCTATTCGCGTCGGCTGGTACGGTCTGGTGATGCCGTCGCTGCTGCTGAACTACTTCGGCCAGGGCGCGTTGCTGATGCACTCGCCGAAGGCCATCGAAAACCCGTTCTTTCTGCTCGCGCCCGACTGGGCCTTGCTGCCGCTCGTCATTCTGTCGACCATCGCGACGGTGATCGCGTCGCAGGCGGTTATCTCCGGCGCGTATTCGCTGACGAGTCAGGCCATCCAGCTCGGCTATGTGCCGCGCATGAAGATCCTGCACACTTCCGAACTGGCGATCGGACAGATCTATATTCCGCTCGTCAACTGGATGCTGCTGTTCATCATTCTGTGCATTGTGATCGGCTTCAAGAGTTCGGAGAATCTCGCCGCCGCATACGGCCTCGCCGTGACCGCGACGATGCTCGTCACGACCATCCTGGTCTCCGTGGTGATGGTGAATCTGTGGGGCTGGAACCGCTGGCTCGTCGGCGGGATGATCACGGTGTTTCTGGTGATCGACATCGGCTTTTTCGGCGCGAGTCTGCTGAAGATCGAGCAGGGCGGCTGGTTGCCGCTGTGTATCGGCGGGGCGCTGTTCTTCCTGCTGATGACCTGGTACAAGGGCCGCATGATCGTCAAGGAACGTACGGCCGCCGACGGTATTCCGCTGATGCCGTTCCTGCAGGGGCTGCTTGCGCATCCGCCGCATCGCGTGTCGGGGACGGCGATCTATCTCACCGGCAGCGATTCGCTCGTGCCCGTGAGTCTGTTGCACAACCTCAAGCACAACAAGGTGCTGCACGAACGCACGATCTTCATGAACTTCCAGGTGCGCGACATTCCGTATGTCGACGATGCGCATCGCATGGAAATCAAGGATATCGGCGGCGGGCTGTTCCTCGTGAAGGCGGCCTACGGCTTCAACGAAACGCCGGACGTGAAGGCCGTGCTCGAACAGATCACGCGCACGCACGCGATGACCTTCGAGCTGATGGACACGTCGTTCTTCATGGCGCGCGAAACCGTGGTGCCGACGGAGTTGCCAGGCATGTCGGTGTGGCGCGAGCGCGTGTTCGCGTGGATGCATCAGAACGCCGCGAAGCCGACGGATTTCTTTAGCATTCCGGCGAATCGCGTGGTGGAGCTGGGGACGAAGATCGAGATTTGAGCGCGTTTTCTCGCCAGCGCGACAACAAAAAACCCCACGTTTTTGCGTGGGGTTTTTTCTTTGCCTTAGCGTTTGAGCTTCGCAAACGCTGCCGCCATCGCGCCAGCCGGTTCCTGCTCCCGACGCTGCTGCGGACGTCCGCCGCCCGCGCGACGATCCTGTCCGCCTCCGCGTTGCGATCCCGCGCCGCCGCCCGCGCCCGATGAAGCCGGAGCGAAGTCGTCGTCGAGACGCATGGTGAGCGCGATGCGCTGGCGCTTCACATCCACCTCCAGCACCTTTACCTTCACGACCTGACCCGCCTTCACGACTTCGTGCGGGTCCTTGATGAACTTGGTCGACATCGCCGAGACGTGGACGAGGCCGTCCTGATGCACGCCGATATCCACGAACGCACCGAACGCCGCGACGTTCGTCACGACGCCTTCGAGGATCATGCCCGGCACCAGATCGGACACCTTCTCGACGCCTTCCTTGAAGGTCGCGGTCTTGAACTCGGGACGCGGATCGCGGCCGGGTTTTTCGAGTTCGGCGAGAATGTCGCGCACGGTCGGCAGGCCGAAACGATCGTCGACGAATTCGGTCGGTGACAAGCCCGTGAGCGCTTCGCGCTTGCCGAGCACATCGCCGATATGCTTTTTGATCTTCGACAGAATGCGCTCGACCACCGGATACGCTTCCGGGTGCACCGACGAACGATCGAGCGAATTCTCGCCATTGTTGATGCGCAGAAAGCCCGCCGCCTGTTCGAAGGTTTTATCGCCGAGACGCGGCACCTTTTTCAGATGCTCGCGCGACGGGAACGGACCGTTGGCATCGCGAAAATCGACGATATTGCGTGCCAGCGTCGCGTTCAGTCCCGACACGCGCGCGAGCAGCGCAACCGACGCCGTGTTCGCATCGACGCCGACGGCATTCACGCAATCCTCGACGACCGCATCGAGCGAACGCGCCATTTCGCGCTGATTCACGTCATGCTGATACTGGCCGACGCCGATCGCCTTCGGCTCGATCTTGACGAGTTCGGCGAGCGGATCCTGCAAACGCCGCGCGATCGACACCGCGCCGCGCAGCGACACGTCTAGCTCCGGAAACTCCTTCGCCGCGAGTTCCGACGCCGAATACACCGACGCGCCCGCTTCCGACACGACGATCTTCTGCAGCTTCAATTCCGGATGCTTCGCGATCAGTTCGCTCGCCAGCTTGTCCGTCTCGCGCGATGCCGTGCCGTTGCCGATCGACACGAGTTCCGCCTGCGTCGCCTGCGCGATGCGCGCGAGCTTGGCGAGCGAGCCGTCCCAGTCGCGGCGCGGCTCGTGCGGATAAATCGTGTCGGTGGCGAGCAGCTTGCCGGTGCGATCCACGACCGCGACCTTCACGCCTGTGCGCAGACCCGGATCGAGACCAATCACGGCCTTCGGGCCGGCAGGCGCGGCGAGCAGCAAGTCCTTCAGATTGCGCGCGAACACACGAATGGCTTCGTGCTCGGCTTCTTCGCGCAGTTTCGTCAGCAGTTCCGTTTCGATATGCGGCTGCACCTTCACGCGCCAGCACCAGCGGCAGACGTCGGAGAGCCATTTGTCCGCCGCGCGCCCGCGATTGACGATGCCGACATGCCCCGCGATCATCGCTTCGCACGGGTGCGGAATCTGCGCGTCGAGTTCTTCGCCGAGACCGAGCTTCACGGACAGCACGCCCGCGTTACGGCCACGGAACAACGCCAGCGCGCGATGCGACGGCACCGTGCGGATCGTTTCGCTGTAATCGTAGTAGTCGCGGAATTTCTCGCCTTCCTCGTTCTGCTTGCCGTCGATCACGCTCGACATGACGAGCCCCTGATTGAACAGTTGCTCGCGCAGCTTGCCGAGGATCTCGGCCGTTTCGCCGAACTGCTCGGACAGGATGTCGCGCGCGCCGTCGAGCGCGGCCTTGGTATCCGCGACGCCTTTTTCCGCGTCGACGAATTTCGCGGCTTCGGCTTGCGGATCGAGTGTCGGATCGGCGAGCAGCGCCTGCGCGAGCGGTTCCAGCCCGGCTTCGCGCGCGATCTGCGCACGCGTGCGGCGCTTCGGCTTGTAAGGCAGATACAGGTCTTCGAGCACCTGTTTGCTGTCCGCGCCTTCGATGGCGCCGCGCAATTCGCCGGTGAGCTTGCCTTGCTCCTCGATGCTGGCCAGGATCGTGGCGCGGCGGTCTTCGAGTTCGCGCAGATAGAGCAGGCGTTCCTCGAGCGTGCGCAGTTGCGTATCGTCGAGATTGCCGGTCACTTCCTTGCGATAGCGGGCGATGAACGGCACGGTGGCGCCTTCGTCCAGAAGTCCGACGGCGGCGGCGACCTGGCGCGGTTGCACGGTGAGTTCGGTGGCGATGCGCTGTACGATCTTGAGTGCTACGGTATCCGTCATGGTTCTGCGCTGTCTGCTGGCTCGTCAAAAGCGTGCGCGCGGCATGGTCGTGATGCGTCGATCGTCGGGCATCGAGCAGGCGGCGCGGGCACTTGCGTTAAGCGGGCCGGGTTGCTGAAGCGGGGCATTTTGCCATAAATGCCGGAGCGCTCCGGCCGCGCGGTGATAGAATTTCGGCATCGAAGAGGCGCTTTCCATCCGTCTCACGCATCTGATCCTGATCACGTTGCCGTTCATCCATTTGCCCACATTCCGCCTTTCACGCGCAGGTTCGCGCTCAGGTTCGTGCGTCTTGCTCGCCGCCGCGTGCGCATTGACGTCGATCGCGCTCGCGCCCCATCTCGCGCTGGCGCAGACGCCGATCGACGCGACCACGGCCGTCAAGGCGCAGCCGCTCGATGCCGCATCGTCCGCGAGTGCCGACGACGCATTGCGTGCCGACTACGCGCGTCGCCAGAAAATTCTGGACCGGCGCACCGAGGAAAACGACTATAGCTACGGCGTGAAGGCGCACGACTGCTACAGCACGTTCTTCGTGAATCACTGCCTGAACAAGGCGCGCGACCAGATGCGCACGACGCGTCAGGAAATCCGCGCGGATCAGCTCGCGCTCGACGACGAGCAACGTGCCGAACGCGCCAGATCGCGCGATCAGCAAGCCGCGCTGAAACAGGCCCAGCTCGACGCAGACGCGCCGCAGCGCGCCGCCAGCGAGCAGGCGAACCAGCAGAGTTTCGACGAAAAGCAGCGCCGCAACGCGCTCGCCGCCGCCCAGCGTCAGGCCGATGCGCCGCAGCGCGCGGCCAATCAGGCGGCGTACGATCGCAAGCAGGCGGATTACCAGAAGCAACTCGACGACGCGCGCGCTCGCGGCGTGCAGGACGCGCAGGAGCGCGAGCAGAAGGCCGAGCGCTACGACCAGAAGCAGCGCGATGCCGCCACGCATCGCGCGGAAATCGAGGCGCGTCAGCAGGAAAAGGCGCAGCAAGCGCAGCAGGAACAGCAGCGCCAGGAGCAGTTGAAGCAACAGCAGCAGGACCAGTAGCATCGTCGCGACAGGCACGGTGGTTCGGGCGCGCCGCATCCCGCGTGCGCGCCGGGCGATGAAGGATCAAAGGAGGCGAGCATGCAGCAGCGCTTGAACGCACCCCGACAACCTGCCGTGGATGCAGCCACGATCCGCGATCGCATTGCGCAATTGCAGGAGGAGCATCACGGTATTGATGCCCTGATCGACAAGCTGACCGGCAGCGACGATCTGGAACTCAGACGCCTCAAAAAGCGCAAGGTCAAGGACACCATCCTGTTGCTGCAATTGCAACTGGATTCGGACACGCATTGAACCGCACGCAACGATTGCCGCGCGCTGGCTCCGGGCCGCCGACCGCCGGGCGGCGCGGACCATTGCCGCAAGACTCCGCAGGATCGATCCCGCTTTGAACTCACCCGCTGAACCCGCCAAGTCCGCCGAACAGGCCGGCACGTCACTCGCGCTGACCGACAAACGCCGCGTCGAACTCGACGCCATTTTCGCGGCCGATGGCCTGCTCGCGCGCGCCATCGACGGTTACCGGCCGCGCGCCTCGCAAATCGACATGTCGCGCGCCGTCGCCGCCGCGATGGAAGCGTCCGGGCGCGCCATGCCGGAACCGGCGATGTTCGAGGCGCAGCGGCGTCCCGCGCGCAAGCTCGGACCATCGGACAAGCCGTATGCGCCCGACGAACAGTCGAAGGACGAAGTCGGTATCGCCACGGCGAAGACGGCCGTCGACGGAGGCGAGAATACGCTGATCGTCGAGGCGGGCACCGGCACCGGCAAGACCTATGCCTATCTCGTGCCGGCCATGCTGTGGGGCGGCAAGGTCATCGTGTCGACCGGCACCAAGCATCTTCAGGATCAGCTTTTTCAGCGCGATATCCCGACCGTGCGCGACGCGCTTGCCGTGCCGGTATCGATCGCGATGTTGAAGGGCCGCGCGAATTACCTCTGTCACTACTATCTCGAACGCACCGCTGACAACGGCCGCCTGCCGACGCGTCAGGATGCCTCGCATCTGCAGGAGATCGTGCGTTTCGCGAAGATCACGCGTACCGGCGACAAGGCCGAACTGGCGAGCGTGCCGGAGAATTCGCCCGTCTGGCCGATGGTCACGTCCACGCGCGACAACTGTCTCGGCCAGGAATGCCCGCATTACAAAGAGTGTTTCGTGATGCAGGCGCGCAAGGAAGCGCAGCAGGCGGACATCGTCGTGGTGAATCACCATCTGTTTTTCGCCGATGTGATGCTGCGCGACACCGGCATGGCCGAACTGCTGCCGACCGCCAATTCGATCATCTTCGACGAGGCGCATCAGCTGCCCGAAACGGCGACGCTGTTTTTCGGCGAGACGCTTTCGACCACGCAACTGCTCGAACTCGCGCGCGATTCGGTCGCCGAAGGCCTGAGCCACGCGCGCGATGCCGCCGACTGGACCAAGCTTGGCGCGGCGCTCGAGCGCACCGCGCGCGATGTGCGGCTGGCGTTCAAGGAAGATTCGGCGCGTTTCTCGCTCGGCCAGTTGCCCGACAACCATCCGCTGTTCGACGCGCTCGACACGCTCGAAGCGCAACTGGACGCGCTGACCTCGGCGCTGGCCTCGCACGGCGAACGCGCGGAATCGTTGCAGGCGCTGGTGCGTCGCGCGCGCGAATTGCAGACGCAGCTGTCCGGCTGGACCACGCCGCCGACCGCGCTGGAACGGGCCGTCGTCGAGGACGAGGCGAGTGCCGCCGAAGCCGCGAAGGAAGAGCCGAATGAAATGGTGCGCTGGATCGAAGTGTTCTCGCACACGGTCCAGTTGCACGAAACGCCGTTGTCGGTCGCGCCGATCTTCGCGAAGCAGCGGGCGGGCGTGCCGCGCGCGTGGATTTTCACGTCGGCGACCCTGTCCGTGCGCGGCGACTTCACACATTACGCGGCGCAAATGGGCCTCAATGCGCGCCGTTCGATGACCTTGCCCAGCCCGTTCGATTACCCGACGCAAGGGCTTTTGTACGTGCCGCGCAATCTGCCGCAGCCGTCGTCGCCGCAATTCACCGACGCCGTGTTCGATGCCGCGCTGCCCGCGATCGAAGCGGCCGGCGGCGGCGTCTTCGTGCTGTGCACCACCTTGCGCGCGGTCGAACGCATTTCGACGCGCCTGCGCGATACCATCGACCGTCGCGGCTGGGACACGCCCTTGCTCGTGCAGGGCGATGCCAGCCGCACCGAGTTGCTCGATCGTTTCCGCGCATATGGCAACGCGATTCTGGTCGGGAGCCAAAGCTTCTGGGAAGGCGTCGATGTGCGCGGCGATGCGCTGTCGCTCGTCGTCATCGACAAGCTGCCGTTCGCGCCGCCCGACGATCCGGTGCTCGCCGCCCGGCTCGACGCGCTGACGAAGAAGGGCTTGAGCCCGTTCGCCGTGCATCAGCTGCCGCAGGCGGTCATCACGCTCAAACAGGGCGCGGGCCGATTGATTCGCGCGGAAACGGATCGCGGCGTGCTGATGATCTGCGACACGCGTCTCGTCGATAAACCGTACGGCCGGCGCATCTGGCAAAGCCTGCCGCCGTTCAAGCGCACGCGCGAACTCGACGTGGTGCGCGCGTTCTTCAGCGAATCGCCCGATGCGGCGATGCAAATGAGCGAGTAGTACGAAATATTGGTCGCAAAAGCAAAAGCAAAAGCAAAAGCAAAAGCAAAAGCAAAAGCAAAAGCAAAAGCAAAAGCAAAAGCAAAAGCAAAAGCAAAAGCAAAAGCAAAAGCAAAAGCAAAAGCAAAAGCAAAAGCAAAAGGGCTGGCGAGGACTCCAGCCGCTTTTTTCATCTCACGCGTCGCGCGACGATGCTTACCAGATCTGATACCACGGCTTTTCCGTCACCGCGCGGCGCTTGCCGGTGACGTACGGGTTGTCCGGGAACGTGGCGGCGAGCACGCGCTTGGTGTCGTCGGCCAGTTGCGGCTGATCGAGCTTCTGATACGACAGCATCATGATGTGCAGCGCGTTTTCGGTGGCCGGCGCATTCTTGTACTCGCGGATGGCGAGCTGCGCGCGGTTGATCGCCGCCACATACGCGCCACGACGATAGTAATAATCCGCCGCGTGCACTTCGTGCGAAGCCAGCGCGTTCACGATATAGCGCATGCGCTGCGCGGCATCCGGCGCGTACTTGCTTTGCGGATACTTGTCGACCACGACCTTGAACGCGTCATACGACTCGCGCAGCGACTTCGGATCGCGTTCGCTCATGTCCTGACCGGAGAAGCGGCCGAACAGACCGAGGTCGTCGTTGAAGTGGATCATGCCCTTCAGATAGTACGCGTACGAAATCTCGGGATGATCCGGGTGCAGCTTGATGAAGCGGTCGATGGCCTGATTGGCCGAGGCGGTTTCGCCGTCCTTCCAGTTGCAGTACGCGACGTTGATCTGCGCCTGCTGCGCGAAGTGGCCGAACGGATCGCGGCCTTCGAGTCCTTCGAAGTACTTCGCGCACTTGCCCCAGTCGCGGCCGTCGAGCGCGTCCTGAGCCTCCGTATATAATTTGTTGTTATTCCAGGTTGCCGTTTCATCGGTCTTCTCGGGCAGGCCATGACAGCCTGTCACGATGGCGACGCTTGCGGCCAGCGCCAGATACTTGATCGATTGCTGCATCGAGTGATGAATGGTGTTGAAGGCTCGCATCTGTGCTTGCTGTTCCTAGCTGATTCTGTGTCTAGCCGTGTTTCCGGCGCGGTATTGATCCGCGCGGCTTATTGGTCGGCAACGATTGGTCGGACGCGGTCAGCAACGAAGCGGCGCAGCGTTTCGCGCAATCGATGACCGAGTGTTGTCTGCTCCCGACTCGACCGGCCACGCGGGGCTTCCCCGCAGCTTTCTGGTTGCTTCACGTCCCAAATGACCCGCTCAAGTACTCGACGTACCAAAGATCAACTCAAAGATTATAGCCCAAGCGACTTACGCGACGACGCAGTCCCGGCCGACGCGAAGCCTGCCGACGAGCCGCCACGCATCGCACAGGTGCCGGACGAGCTTGCCGGCGAACGTCTGGACAAAGTGCTGGCGAAAGTTTTTTCCGAATTTTCACGCAGCCGTCTGCAAGGATGGATCGAGGAAGGCCGCGTGCTCGTCGACGGCGAACGCGCCAAGGTGCGTCAGCCGGTGCCGCTCGGCGCGACCATTTCGCTGGTGCCGGATCTGCTGCCCGAGCAACTCGCGTTCGCGCCGGAGCCGGAGCCGCTGCATATCGTCTACGAAGACGACGCGCTCGTCGTGATCAACAAGCCCGCCGGCATGGTGGTGCATCCGGCGGCGGGCAACTGGAGCGGCACGCTGCTCAACGGCCTGCTGCATCGTTACGGCGATGCGGCGGCGGGACTTCCGCGCGCGGGCATCGTGCATCGGCTGGACAAGGAAACGTCCGGTCTGATGGTCGTCGCGCGCACGCTCGAGGCGCAGACCGACCTCGTGCGCCAGTTGCAGGCGCGCACGGTCAAGCGCCGGTACGTCGCGTTCGTGTGGGGCAACATGCCGGACGACGGCACCATCGACGCGCCGATCGGCCGCGATCCGCGCGAGCGCACCCGCATGGCGGTGGTGAAGACCGCGTCGGGCAAGGCCGCGCGCACGCATTTCCGCACCATCGACCGGACGACGTGGCACGGCCAGCCGGTCAGCGCCATCCATTGCGATCTCGAAACCGGGCGCACGCATCAGATTCGCGTGCATTGCGCGCATATTCAGCATCCGCTGCTGGGCGATCCGGTGTATGGCCACGCGCGCGGCAAGCGCTCGATCAAGCCGTTGCCGAACGATTTCGCGCGGCAGGCGCTGCACGCGTGGCGGCTCGGGCTGATTCATCCGGAAACGGGCAAGGACGTGCACTGGCGCGCGGACGTGCCCGAGGATATCGCGGCGCTGTCGGCGGAACTCGGCTTTGGTCGCGACGATGACATCGACTTCGACGATGATGACGATTTCCCCGATGTCTACGAGATGAGTGAAGGCGAAGGCGACGAAGACTGGGACGACGAAGATGACGAGGACGACGAAGCATGACCGATGTTCGCGCTGAAGGCACGGCACCCGCCGCGTTGCAATCCGAAGACTGCCTATGGCCGCAATGGCGCGTATCGCCGCACGTGCGGGCATTCGTCACGACGCGCGCCGGCGGCGTGAGCGCCGCGCCTTACGACGGCGGCACGCCCGGCGCGGGCGGGCTCAATCTCGGCCTGTCGACGGGCGATATTCCTGACGCCGTGCACGAAAACCGCCGCCGCGCGATCGCCGCGACGGGCGCATCGGCGGCGGCGTGGCTGTCGCAGATTCATAGCGCGCAGGTCGAAGATGCCGCCGATGTCCTCGCGCGCCGCGCGCAAGGCGAAACCATCCGCGCCGACGCCAGCGTGACGGATCGGCCGGGCGTCGTCTGCGTGGCGATGGCGGCGGACTGTCTGCCGGTCCTTTTCTGCGACGACGATGGCTGCGCGGTCGGCGCGGCGCACGCGGGCTGGCGCGGACTCGCGGCGGGCATCGTCGAAAACACGGGCGAGCGCGTGGCGCGGCTCGCGGGCATTCCGGCGTCGGGACTGAACGCGTACCTCGGACCGGCGATCGGGCCGTCCGCGTTCGAAGTGGGCGAGGACGTGTTCGATGCCTTTACGTCGGCCGAGCCCGCCGCCCAACGCGATGCCACCGCCGCCGCGTTCAAGCCGACCGGCGCGACGGGAAAATACTTCGCCGATATCTACACGCTCGCACGCTTGCGGCTGGCATCGATCGGCGTGGAGGCATCGCGGATTCACGGCGGCACGCATTGCACCGTCACCGAGCAGACGCGTTTTTACTCGTATCGCCGCGATCGCGACACGGGACGGATGGCCGCATTCATCTGGCTTTCCGATAGCGCCCGATAAACATGACGATCGACATTAATCGGACGCTTTTCACGATTATTTCGCAATCTTCAAAAGCGCCGCCAAACACAATATTTCGCATGGGGGAAAACGATAATTAAAAAAATATCGCGCTGCGTCAAAATTGAGCGAAGCATTGACATGCTTGACGCCTAAGCGCAAGAATGTTCCTGGAATTCATTCAATCGGGCACGGCGTAGCAAGGGCAATTCTTGCCACGCGCGAGAGGGCGCACCAACACTTGCGCGCTGGTCGAAACAAGCCCGGCGATGCCTGCATCAGCAATCAGTCTTGCGAGACTCACAGGTCAATGGCGGGTATGGCTTCCAAAAATTCTGCTTCCTCTTCCCGCTCCCGTACCGCCGACAGTTCTTCGGCTCAAAGCGCTGCCGATAACTCAGGCGTACAGCAGGCGTTCGATCAATGGCTCAACGCGTGGCGCACGGTCGCCGATCCCGCGCAGTGGGCCAAGCTCGCGCAAACCCCGAATCTTCAGCCGAATGCCGCAGGTGATGCCGCCGCGTCGCCATTCGCGGCTTTCGCGAATATGCCGCATCCGTTCGCCGAAGCGTTCGCGAAGGGCATGCCCAACATGTTCCCGAACGGTTTGCCGAACGCGTTCCCTCAGATCGGCGCGATGCCGGATTTTTCGAAGATGAACGGCATGGCCGAATTCGCGAAACTCGCGAGCAGCATGCCGGGCTTCGGCGCGGCGATGCAGGGCCTGCCCACCTTGCCGAAAATTCCGACAGCAGCCATTCCGCCTGAAAAGCTGCATCAGCTGCAAAGCAATTATTCGCGCGATGCCGCCGAGTTGCTTCGTCAGGCCGGTTCGCAGCAGATCGAGCCGACCGCGCTCAAGGATCGCCGCTTTGCGGATACCTCGTGGCAGACCACGCCCGCGTATGCGTTCACGGCTGCGTGGTATCTGCTGAACGCGCGCTATCTGCAGGAACTCGCCGACGCGATTCAAAGCGATACCAAGACGCGCGAACGCATCCGCTTCACGGTGCAGCAGTGGGCGGCGGCCGCGGCGCCGAGCAACTTCTTCGCGCTCAATCCCGATGCTCAGAAAACGCTGATCGAAAGCAAGGGCGAAAGTCTGCGTCAGGGCATGATGAATCTGCTCGCCGACATGCAGCGCGGCAAGATTTCGCAGTCGGACGAATCGCGCTTTGTGGTGGGCAAGAATATCGCGACGACGGAAGGCTCGGTCGTGTTCGAAAACCCGCTCGTGCAACTGATCCAGTACAAGCCGCTCGCGCCCAAGGTCTACGCTCGGCCGCTGCTGATCGTGCC
The DNA here is from genome assembly GCF_001189365.1 of Candidatus Burkholderia verschuerenii. Lineage (GTDB taxonomy): Bacteria > Pseudomonadota > Gammaproteobacteria > Burkholderiales > Burkholderiaceae > Caballeronia > Caballeronia verschuerenii. Next base: position 16,249 of record NZ_LFJJ01000043.1, read on the forward strand.
GCCGTGCATCAACAAATTCTACATTCTCGATCTGTCGCCGGAAGGCTCGCTGGTGCGGTATGCGCTCGAGCAAGGGCATCAGGTGTACATCCTGTCGTGGCGCAACGCGGATCAGTCGATCGCCGACAAGAGCTGGGACGACTTCGTGCAGGAAGGCGTGCTGGATACCATCGATGTCGTGAAACAGATCAGCGGCGCGGAGCAGATCAATACGCTGGGCTTTTGCGTCGGCGGGACGATTCTCGCGACGGCGCTGGCCGTGGCGAAGGCGCGCGGCGAAGAGCCGGCCGCATCGATGACGCTGCTCACCTCGATGCTCGACTTCAGCGACACCGGCGTGCTCGACGTCTTCGTCGACGAGGCGCATGTGCAGATGCGCGAGCAGACCATCGGCGGCAAGAATGGCGCGCCGGCCGGACTGATGCGCGGCGTCGAGTTCGCCAATACGTTCTCGTATCTGCGGCCGAACGATCTGGTGTGGAACTACGTCGTCGACAACTATCTCAAAGGCCGTACGCCGCAAGCGTTCGACCTGCTGTTCTGGAACAGCGATTCGACCAATTTGCCCGGCCCGATGTGCGTCTGGTATCTGCGCAACACGTACCTCGAAAACAAGCTCAGGGAACCGAACGCGCTGACGGTGTGCGGCCAGAAGGTCGATCTGTCGAGCCTCACGCTGCCGACGTTTATTTACGGCTCGCGCGAGGATCACATCGTGCCGTGGAAGTCGGCGTTCGCGTCCGCGCCGCTGTTGAGCGGCCCGCAGAAGTTCGTGCTCGGCGCATCGGGGCATATCGCGGGCGTGATCAATCCGCCGTCAAAGAACAAGCGTAGCTTCTGGATTCTCGATAGCGACGCGGACCGTCTGCCCGAGGATGCCGATGCGTGGTTCGATGCCGCCACCGAGCATCCGGGAAGCTGGTGGCCTACGTGGTCGGAGTGGCTCGCGGCGAACGCGGGCGAGCAGGGCAAGCCGAATGCGGCGCAGGGTTCGAAGGCTCATCCCGTGATCGAGCCGGCCCCTGGCCGCTATGTGCTGGAACGCGACGTCTGATTCATACGCGGCGACGCACGTCCGGCGCAGGCCGAGTCTCGGGTCGAATCTCAGGCAGAAGGCGCAGCGCATCGGGGCGGACGGAAATCTCATTAACATTCGATGCCAGAGGAACTGAAAATGACTGACGTAGTGATCGTATCGGCCGCGCGGACCGCGGTCGGCAAGTTCGGCGGCTCGCTCGCGAAGATCGCGGCTCCGGATCTGGGCGCAACGGTAATCAAGGCGCTGCTGGAGCGCTCGGGCGTGAAGCCGGATCAGGTGAGCGAAGTCATTCTGGGTCAGGTATTGACGGCGGGTTCGGGACAGAACCCGGCGCGTCAGTCGGTCATCAAGGCCGGTTTGCCGGACATGGTGCCGGGCATGACCATCAATAAAGTGTGCGGCTCGGGCCTGAAGGCCGTGATGCTCGCGGCCAACGCAATCATCGCGGGCGATGCGGACATCGTGATCGCGGGCGGTCAGGAAAACATGAGCGCGGCGCCCCACGTGCTGCCCGGATCGCGGGATGGCTTCCGCATGGGCGACGCGAAGTTGATCGACTCGATGATCGTCGACGGCCTGTGGGACGTATACAACCAGTACCACATGGGCACGACCGCCGAAAACGTCGCGCGCGAATTCAACATCTCGCGCGAAGATCAGGACAAGTTCGCGGCGCTGTCGCAGAACAAGGCGGAAGCCGCGCAAAAGGCCGGCCGTTTCGACGACGAAATCGTGCCGGTCTCGATCCCGCAACGCAAGGGCGATCCGCTGCTGTTCAACACGGACGAGTTCGTGCGTCACGGCGTGACGGCGGAAGCATTGTCGAGCCTCAAGCCCGCTTTCTCGAAGGAAGGCACGGTGACGGCGGCGAACGCATCGGGCATCAACGATGGCGCGGCGGCGGTCGTCGTGATGTCGGCGAAGAAGGCCGAGGCGCTCGGACTCACGCCGCTCGCGCGCATCAAGGCGTACGCGAACGCGGGCGTCGATCCGAAGATCATGGGCATGGGTCCGGTGTCGGCATCGAAGCGCTGTCTCGAACGCGCGGGCTGGAGCGTCAACGATCTCGATCTGATGGAGATCAACGAAGCGTTCGCGGCGCAAGCGCTCGCGGTCCATAAACAAATGGGCTGGGATCAGTCGAAGATCAACGTGAACGGCGGCGCGATCGCGATCGGCCATCCGATCGGCGCATCGGGCGGCCGGATTCTCGTGACGCTGCTGCACGAAATGCAGAAGCGCGACGCGAAGAAGGGCCTGGCGTCGCTGTGTATCGGCGGCGGCATGGGCGTGGCGCTGGCGGTCGAGCGTCCGTAAGAGAGTTTCCATTCCCGGCGCGGCGCTCGAATAACAAGCGTCCAACGCATCATGCCGCGCCGGGATCGTTTCAAGCAGTGTTCAACCTGAGAGAGAGGGCATTAGGATGTCTAAGCGAATCGCATTGGTGACCGGCGGCATGGGCGGCCTCGGTGAAGCCATCAGCATCAAGCTGCACGACGCGGGATTTGCCGTGGTCGTGACTCATTCGCCGAACAACACGGGCGTGTCGGAATGGCTCGCCAATATGGACCGGCAGGGCCGCAACTTCCGCGCGTACGGCGTGGACGTGGCGGACTACGATTCCGCGCAGCACTGCATCGCACGCGTGCAGCGCGAAGTCGGTCCGGTCGACATCCTCGTCAATAACGCCGGCATTACGCAGGACACCACCTTCAGAAAGATGAGCAAGGTGAATTGGGATGCCGTTCTGCGCACCAACCTCGACTCCATCTTCAATATGACCAAGCCGGTCTGCGAGGAGATGGTGACGCGCGGCTGGGGTCGCATCATCAACATTTCGTCGGTGAACGGCTCGAAAGGGCAGGTCGGGCAGACGAATTACGCCGCCGCGAAGGCCGGCATGCACGGCTTCACCAAGTCGCTCGCGCTGGAGGTGGCGAAGAAGGGCGTGACGGTCAACACGATCTCGCCGGGCTATCTCGCGACCAAGATGGTCACCGCGATTCCGCAGGAAATCCTCGACACCAAGATCCTGCCGCAGATTCCGGCCGGCCGTCTCGGCAAGCCCGAGGAAGTCGCGGCGCTCGTCGCGTTCCTGTGCTCGGACGACGCAGGTTTCGTGACCGGATCGAATATCGCGATCAACGGCGGCCAGCATATGCACTGACGCAGCGGCGCGTTTCGCAAGGGCGCGTCGCGCGGTTATGTCGCCGTGCAAGTCACATTCAACCTAAAAGAAAACGACACTGGCCATGCATCAAACCGTCACTCAACGCGGTTGCCTGACGCCCATGAATAATTTCAGCGTAGTCGCACGCTCGTACAACGTGAGTCATCTGGATACGGCTATCGCGCATCTCGAACAGGTGCTGAATCTCGAAGGCGCGAATTCGCTGTTTTCCAAGACGTATTGGCACGGCCGCGTGCTCGAGGCGCTCTCGACTCCCGGCATCGCGACGTCGCAGCACACGCGGTTGCAGCGCCTGCTCGATCGCATCGCGCATGCCTGATTCTGCCGACGGGAACGCTGTCGCCCATCGCCTGTCCATCCGGGATGGGGCGCGTCTTCACGCGTCTTGTCGAAGAGATGGCGGCGATGGTTTCGTCTGATCCGTGAGTTCTGAAAGAATTCGCGGGCGCTTGTACCATTCGGGCCGTATCTCAAAATAACGGTTCCCAGAATGGCTTCAATCCTCCGATCATCCGACTTTTTGCGGACTGCGTTCGGCGCGCTCGCGCTTTCGCTCGTGCTTACGGCATGCGGCACGACCAGCGACGTCACCGCCGGCACGCAGCCGAATACGTTCAAGGTCACCGGCAAGGCGACCGGCACGCGCATGTCGTGGGTTACGGCGCGCAGCAAGGCGATGGACGCCGCCAACGATTACTGCAAGCAGCGCTCGCAACGCGTCGCGATCCAGACGGAAGCGATCAGCGGCGTGCGCTCGCTCGAAGAACAGACGTCGACCATCGCGTTCCGCTGCGTGCCGGAAACGACCAACGCGGCGACCAACTAAGAAACTAAACGCCGCCGCATCGTCGGCGTTACTGGCTCGCGCCCGCGCCGATGCCGGCCTTCTTCTGCGCGTTCTGCACATCTTGCGGATACGTCGTGTCATCGCGCTTGGCGGGGTTGTAGCCCGCGTCCTGAAGCTTCTTCAATTCCGCATTCTTCTTGTCGCGCGCCTGCTTGCGCGCGGCCTTCTTCTGTGCCTTGGTGGCGGGGGCCTGCGTCGCGTCGATGGTCGAGCTGTCCTGTGCGAACGATGCCGGCGCGATCGACACGCCGAACGCGGCCACGATCAACGAAACGGCGAGCTTGCTGGCGAGTCGGGTGTTCATGTTGCCTCCACGGCAGGTTGAAATATCGAACGGACGTGCCGCCTTTCAAAATGGCGACGACGCGAGCGCGCAGTGCGCGAATCGCAGGAAACGCGCCTGGGCTGCGACGAATTCGTCTGACCGGGTATGATTCGCAGCGGCTGAAACACAAAATCACAAATCGCATCCATTCGATTCGTCGCGCGCGCCCGCGACGCTTACGCTATCCGGAGCCCTTTCATGCCCTTGCGGTCCGCCGTCGACGAAGCCTCGTTCCGTCGCATTCTGTTTCGCAATATCGCGCTGCCGTTCGGCACCGGCGTCGTCACCGCGGTCGCGTTCGTCGCGTTGGTGCTGTATCTGCTGACGGGCATCAACTGGGTCGAGCATTCGGAGCGCGTGATCGGCAACACGCAGGAGATCGGCCGGCTGGTCGGCGAGAAGGAGAGCGCGGTGCGCGGCTATCTGCTCACCGGCGACGACGCCTTCCTCGCGCCCTACGAGACCGCCAAGCCCAAGCTGACCGCCGATATCGACACGCTCGCCGATCTCGTCTCCGACAACACGCCGCAGGTCGATCGCCTGATCCGAATCCGCGCGTTGCAGACGCAGTGGGACAAGGTCGCCGACGCGCTAATCGACGCGCGACGCCACGACGGCGATATCGCCACGCCGGTGCGCTCGGGACGCGGCTCGCCGGAGCGCGTCGAAACCAATCGCGAACTCGATGCGTTTCTGAATATCGAGCAGACGCTGCGCATCGAGCGCGTGGCGTCGGCCAAGCAACTGACGATGATCACCGTCATCGTGTTCCTGATTCTCAGCCTGACGCTGTCGGTGGTTCTCGCCGTATTCGGACGGCGCGAACTGATGCAACTGTCGGGCGCGTACGGCACGGCCATCGGCGAGCACGAGCGGCAGGCGCATGCGTTGCAGGAGCAGGCGTGGCTGCGCGAAGGCCAGACGCGGCTTGCCGAACGCGTGGTCGGGCGGCAATCGCTCGAACAGCTGTGCCAGTCGATTCTCGATTTCCTCGCCGATTATCTGCAAGTGTCGATGGGCGCGTTCTACGTGAACGAAGGCCGCAACACGCTGAAACGCGTCGCGAGCTTCGGTTTCGATCCGGACGGCGCGCCGGTGCCGGATCTGCTGGCGGGGCCGAACAGCCTGGTCGGCCAGGCGGCGCGCGCGGGCAAGCTGACCTACGTCGCGGATGTACCCGCCGGCTACTGGAAAGTGACGTCCGCGCTCGGTCACATGGCGCCGGCGAGCCTGATCATCCTGCCGATCGATAACGACGCGCAGGCCAACGGCGCCATCGAACTCGGCGCGATGCACGCGCTCGGCGAACGCGAGCGGCATTTCCTCGAACTGGTGGCGGGCAACATCGGCGATTTCGTCGAGGCGGCGCAGTATCGCGAACGTTTGCAGCAGGTGCTCGAAGAGACGCAGCAGCTCAACGAGGAACTGCAAACGCAGCAGGAAGAGTTGCGCACGACCAACGAGGAACTCGAGCAGCAGACCAACGCGCTCTCGCAGGCGCAGTTGTATCTCGCCAATCAGAAGGCCGAGCTTCAGCAGAGCAACGATCAGCTTGCCGAACAGGCGCGCACGCTGGACGAGCGCAACAACGCGCTGAGCGCCGCGCAAGGCGAACTCGAACAGCGCGCCGATGCGCTGCCGCGCGCGAGCCGTTACAAGTCGGAGTTTCTGGCGAACATGTCGCACGAGTTGCGCACGCCGCTGAACAGTTCGCTGATCCTCGCGCGGCTTTTATCCGAGAACAAGCACGGCAATCTCACCGTCGAGCAGATCAAGTACGCGCAGACCATCTACGCGGCCGGCAACGATTTGCTCAATCTCATCAACGACATTCTCGATCTGTCGAAGGTCGAGGCGGGCAAGCTCGATCTGCATATCGAGGAAGTGCCGCTTCAGCGCATCATGGAGTCGCTAGCGCGCACCTTCGAGCCTCTCGCGCGCCAGAAGAACCTCAAACTCAGGCTGGAGCTGGGCAACGAGATCGACGGTTATCCGACGCTGACGACCGATTTCCGCCGCCTCGAGCAGATTCTGAAGAACCTGCTGTCGAACGCGGTGAAGTTCACCGATACCGGCATCGTCTCGCTGACGCTCAAGCGCGCCGGGCCGCGCGCGGTGCAATTCGTCGTGACGGATACGGGCATCGGCATCGCGCAGGAGCAGCAGGAGGCGATTTTCGAGGCGTTCCAGCAGGCCGACGGCACCACCAGCCGCAATTACGGCGGCACGGGACTCGGGCTGTCGATTTCGCGCAGCCTCGCGCATCTGCTGGGCGGATCGGTGTCGCTGCACAGCACGCTGGGCGCGGGCAGCACCTTCACGCTGACGCTGCCGATCGTCTACGACGCCGCGTCGCCCGCGCCGCCCGTCGCGCCGGTCGTGGCCGCGCCCGCCGTCATCGAAGTGCCGGCGCAAGTGATCGAAGTGAGCCACGTCATCGACGACGATCGCGACGAAACCGCGCCCGCGCGCCGTCTCGTGCTGGTGATCGAAGACGAGCCGGAATTCGCGCGCGTGCTGCTCGAACTCGCGCACGAACTGAATTACCGCTGCATCGTCAGCGGCACGGCGGCCGATGCCTTGCGCGTCGCGCAGGAACGCACGCCAACGGCGATTTTGCTCGACATCGGCTTGCCGGATCGCTCGGGACTCGCCGTGCTGCAGGAACTGAAGGCGAATCCGAAGACGCGGCATATTCCGGTGCATGTGGTCTCGGCGTCGGATCGTAGCGAAGCCGCGCTGCATCTTGGCGCGATCGGCCACGCGGTCAAGCCGACCACGCGCGAGCAATTGACGGCCATCTTCACGCGTCTCGAAGAAAAGAGCAGCCAGAAGATCAAGCGCATGCTGCTGGTGGAAGACGACGCGCGCCAGCGCCAGAGCATCGTCGAGCTGATCAGCGATACCGATGTGGAAATCACGCCGGTCGAATACGGTCAGGACGCGCTCGATCTGCTCAAGCGCACCAGTTTCGACTGCATGATCATCGATCTGAAGCTGCCCGACATGCAGGGCGGCGACCTGTTGCGCAAGATGGCTGCGATCGATGCCTACGCGTTTCCGCCGGTGATCGTCTACACGGGCCGCAATCTGACGCACGACGAGGAAGCCGAGCTGATGCGCTACTCGCAGTCGATCATCATCAAGGGCGCGCGTTCGCCGGAGCGTCTGCTTGACGAGGTGACGCTGTTTCTGCACAAGGTGGAGACGGAGCTATCGGAGGATCGTCAGGCGATGCTGCACGTCTCGCGCTCGCGCGATCGCGTGCTCGACGGCCGCCGCGTGCTGCTGGTCGACGACGACATCCGCAATATCTCCTCGCTGTCGAGTGCGCTGGAGCATCAGGGGCTGAAGGTGGAAATCGGCCGCAACGGTTTCGAGGCGATCGAAATGCTCGACCAGCAGCCGGATATCGACGTCGTGCTGATGGACATGATGATGCCCGGCGTGGACGGCGTGGAAGCGACGCGGCGCATCCGCGAGGACGCGCGCTTCAGGAAGCTCCCGATCATCGCGATTACCGCGAAAGCGATGAAGGACGATCAGGAGCAATGTCTCGCGGCGGGCGCGAGCGATTATCTGGCGAAGCCGATCGACGTCGACCGGCTGTATTCGCTGCTGCGGGTGTGGATGCCGCGACGGGTTTAAATATTCAGCGCGCGCTTGTCGACGGCAAGCGCCGCTTCGCGCATCACTTCGGAGAGCGACGGATGCGGATGGCAAATCCGCCCGATATCCTCCGACGCCGCCTTGAACTCCATCGCGACCACCGCCTCCGCGATCAGATCCGACGCGTTCGCCGAGATGATGTGCACGCCGAGAATCTCGTCGGTCTGCGCATCGGCGATCACCTTGATAAAGCCGTCCGTCTCGCCGATACCCATCGCGCGGCCGTTGGCGAGCATCGGAAACTGGCCGGTCTTGAAGGCGCGTCCTTCGGCCTTAAGCGCCTGCTCCGTCTGCCCGACCCACGCGATTTCCGGATGCGTGTAGATCACCCACGGAATGCAGTTGTAGTCGATATGCGGCTTCTGCCCGTCGATGATTTCCGCCACCAGCACGCCTTCGTCTTCGGCCTTGTGCGCGAGCATCGGGCCGCGCACGACATCGCCGATGGCGTAGACGTTCGGCACTTTGGTCGCGCAATGGCCGTCGACGGGAATAAAGCCGCGCTCGTCCGTCGCGAGGCCGATGGAATCCAGACCGAGGTTATCCGTGTTCGGCACGCGTCCGATCGATACGATCAGGCGATCCGCATCCAGCGTCTGCGCGTTGCCGTCCTTATCCTTGTAGGAGATCGACACGCTCTTGTCGGTTGCCTTCACGTTGTCGATCTTCACGCCGAGGTGGATCGTCAAACCCTGCTTCTTGAAGAGCTTGGCGGCTTCCTTTTGCAGCGATGCATCGGTCGTGCCGAGAAAATCCGGCAGCGCTTCGAGAATCGTCACTTCCGCGCCGAGGCGACGCCACACCGAGCCGAGTTCCAGCCCGATCACGCCCGCGCCGATCACGGCGAGCTTCTTCGGCGCGGCATCGAAGGCGAGCGCGCCTTCGTTGTCGGAGACGATTTTGTTGTCGACCGGCACGTTCGGCAGATGACGCGCCTTCGAGCCCGTCGCCACAATCACATATTGCGCGCTGTGCGTCTCGCTCTTGCCGTCGCCGCTCACTTCGACCTTGAAGTTGCCGCCGTCCTTGCCCGCGAGCTTGCCGTGGCCTTTCAGCCAGATGATCTTGTTCTTGCGGAACAGGAATTCCACGCCGCCCGTGATCTTCTCGACGATGCCTTCCTTGCGCTTGACCATCTTGTCGACATCGACGGCGAGGTTGTCCATCGTGATGCCGAGTTCGTCGAAATGCATCTTCGCTTTCTCGAACTGTTCGGACGACGCCAGCAGCGCCTTCGACGGAATGCAGCCGACATTGAGACACGTGCCGCCGAGCTTCGGCTTGCCCGCGTGATTGATCCATTCCTCGACGCACGCGACCTTTTTGCCGAGTTGCGCCGCGCGAATCGCGGCGATATATCCGCCGGGACCGGAACCGATCACGATGACATCGAAATCGGCGGGTTTGCCGGAGGCGGCGGGCGCGGGAACCGGAGCCGGTGCGGGCGAGGAGGCGGGTGCAGGCGCTTCGGTCTTGGCCGGCGCGGGAGCAGGCGCGGGCGCCGGAGCCGCCGATGCCTTCGCTTCCGTATCGATGGCTGCGAGCAGTTCGTCCGCGTGCACGATATCGCCTTCCTTTTTGACGATTTTCGCCAGCACGCCCGATGCGGGCGCGGGCACTTCGAGCACGACCTTGTCGGTTTCCAGCTCGACGAGGATTTCATCCTGCGTCACCGCGTCGCCCGCTTTCTTTTTCCAGGGCAACATCGTCGCCTCGGTGACGGATTCGGAAAGCTGCGGAACCTTGACTTCAACCCGGGCCATTCAGATTCTCCTTGTGAGCGTAGCGCTGTGATGGGAAAGCGTGCGGCGTCCGTGCCCGCGTCTCGTCGGACGAGGCCGGCCGCGCAGAAGTCGTAGGATACGCCCTGCGCGCGAGCCGCGCCGCGCCAGGCACGGCGAGTTCCGCGCGCAGTTGGCGCCGCGGCCGGCTTTTTGCCGTCGCTATATTCGATGGTATATTGCGATACGGAAGCCGATATGGAAGCCGAATGATCCGGACCTTCGCGCGCGGCGCGTTACGCGGCGCGCTTGCCGGACCCGCCGATCCATCACGAGGTGACGATGCAAACCCCTCCGTTTCAACTCGCCCGCACGAACACGCTCCCGTTCGCCGACGCCGGTGCGCGCCATCCGGACGGATGCTGCCAGCCGAGCGCGGCCGACTTGCGTCAGGCAAAGACGCGTCGCGCGAAGCTGTCGGAGCTGGATTCGCACCTGCATTGCTCGATCATCGGAACCTGTCTGTCCACCGGCGAATTGCGCCGGATGCCGGATGATCCCGAAATTCACCGATCTCGACCGTTATCACGCGAGCGATCTGGAGATTCATCACGCGGCCGTCGAACTGGCGATTCAGGGCGGCGCGGCGGCCAAGGCGCTGCACAAGGCGCTCGACGAACGCTACGCCGGCGCGATCCGCCGTTTCGACGCCGCCCGCGACGCCGACGCCGTATTGGCGCTCTGGAACGACGCGCTCAAATCCGGCGATGTCCCGCCCGCCTACTGGGTGCTGATGACGCATCCGCAGGCGAGCATCGAAGTGCGGCAGTCGGCGTTCGGCGAACTGCATCTGGTGGGCGCGGTGAATCGCGCGGATATCCGCCGTCTGGTCGCGCTGGAGAAGGAAAACGCGGACCTGCGCGAGAAGCTCGAGCGCCAGCAGACGCGCATGCAGGAAATGAGCGCCGAGCGCGATGCATCGCACCGGCAACTGAGCGATCAGGCGTTGCAACTCGACCGCAAGCCCGACGCGACGACCGCCGAACTCGAAGCCGAGGTGCAACGTCTGGTAGAGAAAGTCGAGGACGGCGAGCGCCGTCTCGCGCTGCACACGAGCCGTCGCGAAGCCGCCGAGCAACGCGTGCAGCAGGAAGAGGAACAGACGCGCGCGCTGCGTAACAAGCTGGGCGAAGCGCAGGCGCTGCTGAAAGTGGTGCAGGCCGAATGCGCGGCGCTGGAGCGCGCGACGCTCGATTCCGCCGATCAGCCCGATGCACGCGCCCGCGCGTTCGAATGGGTGAGCGGTAAGCGCATCGTCTATGTTGGCGGGCGGCCGAACTCGAACGCGATGCTCCGGTCGCTGGTGGAATCGGCAGGCGGGCGGCGCGCTGACCGTGCACGACGGCGGCATCGAGGATCGCAAGGGTTTGTTGGCGGCGGCGCTGCCGAATGCCGACGTGGTGCTGTTTCCCGTCGACTGCATCGATCACGATTCGATGAACATGCTCAAGCGCGTGTGCGAGCAGCATAACGTCGAATATGCGCCGTTGCGCACGGCGAGCGTGGCGAGCTTCATCGAGTTCATCGCGCGGCTCGGCGCGAGTCGTGGCGAATCGGCGGGCAGCGCGCCGCCGCCGTCGGCGTTCTGCCTGCGTCACGGCTGACGCAATTTTCTACGGCTTGAGCATGTCCGTGAGCTAGGCGATCTGCTGCGCGTACGCCTGATCCGCGATTCGCTCGATATCCCGATACAAGCGCACGATATCCTCGCCGACCGGCGTCAGCACGCCGCCGCCGCTCTGGCCGCCTTGCTCGGAAATCGTCGCGGGCGATTTCAGCGAGCGATTCAACTCGTCGATCAGCAGCCACGCGCGACGGTACGACATCTCGAGACTGCGCGCCACGGCGGAGATCGATCCGTGCTTGTGCACGGCTTCGAGCCGCGCGACCTTACCGGGCCCGAGCGCGATTGTTTCGCCTTTCGTCACGCGCATGCGAAAACGCACTTGCGCGGGCTGATCCGCCGGGGAATCGCTCGCGGTCTCGTTGGATGTGGGGGTCATGTCCATGCCCGAGAGAATACACGAACGGTCGCGCTAGCCGACGCCGCTCAGGGTTTCCGCCGGATAGCAGAAACCGTAGTCCTCGCAGCCCGGACAACCCGGCGCGCAAGTCGGCGCGACGCCGTTCGCGTGCGCCACCTCCTGCGCGAGAAACTTCTTCCAGCGAAGATTTTCGGTGTTGCGCGCGATTAGTTCGGGATAGTGACGTCCGAGCATCGCGGTGACGTCGTCGCGTCCGCTCAGACCGAGATCGCGCCACAGATGATCGGGCCGCAGCGCCGCCGCCGCGATGATCGACGCGAGACAGCGCGCGTCGTCCGCGTTTTCGGCTGCGATGCGGTCGTGCCACATCAGGAGACCGTGCAGATCGCGCACGAACGCGCGATGCGGCGTCTGCAAGACCGCGAGCGGCGGACGCGGCGTGGCGGTATCGCGCGGAAAGTGACGCGTCATCAGCGCCGCGAAGGCATCGCGGTCGAGGCCGAGCAGCGGCAGATCGCCACCGTCGATGCGCGCGCCGATCAGCCGCGCGAACAGCACGGTATCGGCGGCATCGGGATGCGCGGCATGCTCGAGCAGCGCGCGCCGTCGGGTTCATCCCGCGTGTCCATGAGTTTGTCCGAGGATGTGCGCATCGACGCGCACGAGGCGTTTCATATGGCGTGGCGCGTGCACGTTGTCCGCGCCGGAAACCAGCACCGGCAAGCCTTGCGCGACATCGAGTTCGCGATCCGCGCATTCGTAGGCGATGATCGCCTGATCGCCGATCGGCGTATTGAAAAGCTCGTGCCAGGAAAACGTCACCGCGTAGCCATCGTGCGCGTGCGCGAGAAACACGGTGCGCTTGAAATTCGCGTTGTCGGGACGGCGCACGCCCGCCGCGTCGAGCAGCGCGCGCAGCAGCACGCCGCGATAACTTCCCATCGGACGAATGTAGCGGCCCGTCGAAAAGCACACCAGATCGAACGGCGCGATGCTGACGCTGGCGAATTCGCGCAAGGCGGCGAGATCGAGCTTCAGCGGCCGCTGAACCGTTCCGCCGATCTCGACGACCGGCGCGTCCTGAACAATTTCGCTGGAAGAGAGCATGATGTCGCGGCTGAACGTTGCGTTATGTCTCGCAGTATATGGCGAATGCGCGATGGCAACATTTCCGTTCGCGCATGCCGGACATGCCGCGCGTTCGCTAAGCGGGACTGAGCGCGCCTATTTTCAGTTTCGCCAATTTCGATTCAGCGAGCACGCGCGGCACGTCTTCCGCCGCGACGGCGCGGCCGAACAGATAGCCTTGCCCGTACGCGCAGCCGCGGCGTCGCAGCGCGTCTTCGACCTCGACCGTCTCGATGCCTTCGGCGAGCGCGCACAGATTCAGCCCTTCGGTGAGGTTGAGAATCGCATCGACGATCTTCTCGCTTTCGAGATTGGACAGCATCGACTGGACGAAGGATTGGTCGATCTTCACCTTGTCGAAACGCAGCTCGCGCAGATGATGCAAGCTCGAATAGCCGGTGCCGAAATCGTCGAGCGACACGCGAATGCCCCAGCGCCGGAAATTGTCGATGGTCATTTTGGCCGCTTCGATATCGGCGACCAGCGCGGATTCCGTCAGCTCGATTTCCAGCCGTTCCGGCGCGAAGTGCTCTTCCGCGAGCACCGAGAGAATCTGCGCGGGCAAGAGCGCGTCGATCAGTTGCTGCGGCGAAATATTGACCGCGATCGAATACGCGCCCGACCAGTTGCGCGCGTCGCGGCACGCTTGCCGGAGCATGCCGAGCGTGAACACCGTGGCGAGACCGAGCCGTTCGATGACCGGAATAAAGCGATCGGGCGGCACCTTGCCGCGCTGCGGATGCGTCCAGTGCGCCAGCACTTCGAAACCGGCAATCTCCCGCGTGGCGAGATTCACCAGCGGCTGATAATGCGGGCGGATCGCGTGCGACGCCACGGCCGCGCGCACGTCGACTTCGAGCTCGGCTTACATGCGCAGCGCCTCGCGCATGCTTTCCTCGAAGAACTGAAACTCCGTCGACGGCATCGCCTTCGCGCGATACATCGCCGCGTCGGCGGATCGCACGAGCGAGTCGGCGTCGATGCCGTCGCGTCCGTATTGCGCGATGCCGATGCTGTCGCCCACTTCGACCTGAATGCCGCCGATCTCGAACGGCGCGCAAATCGCATCGCGGATGCAGCGGGCGAGGCGCGTTGCGTCGTTGTCAGCATCGGTTTCGGCGTCGGCGAAGCTCGCGAGCACGGCGAATTCGTCGCCGCCGGGACGCGCGACGACATCGTGATCGCCGGTCGCGTGTCCGTACAGATCGTTGACCGGCTTGAAGCGATCCAGATCGACGACGTAAAGATAATGGCGGCAGCCGGGCGCGGTGGCCGACAACGCATCGATGCGCGCAGAAAGATGCCGCCGGTTGAACAGACCCGTCAGCGGATCGTGACACGCCAGCCGCGCCGCCGATTCCTCGGCGAGCTTGGTCGCGACATAGGCTTCGCGCAGCGCTTCGGCGTTGTGCCTGCACTGCTGGAACGCGTGGATCAACCCGCCGATCTCGTCCTTGTGGCGCACCGGCGGAAACGCGGTGTCCGCTTCGCCGGCGGCGAGTTGCGTCAGCGCACGCGTGACGCGTTCGAGCGGACGAAACACCAGCGCGTCGAGCCGGCGCATCGTCCAGAACTTCACGCCGCACACGAGCACGCCGATCGCGACGATCACCAGCAGCAGCGCGTTCGACGTGCGCGCGATCCGGCTCGTGTCGATGCGCGCGGCGTGCGCGTTGGCTTCGATCAGGGAATCGACCGCTTCGTCGGCGGCGTCGTAGAGGCGGCGGGTCGTGCCGTCGAACTGGCCGCGCGCGGAGGCATCGCGCTCCCAGTCGCGCTCGGCCGCCAGATGCGTTGACGGCCGTGAAGACCGCTTGCGTGTCCTCCAGGCCGTTCAGCGCGTGACTGCCGGCGATCGCCCGTTGCGATTCCTCGATTACCCGCCGATGGTCGGCGGCCAGCGCCGCGACTTGTCGGGCTTCGCGTGCGTCGGGCGCGAGCAACAGCAGCGCTTGCGACAGCCTGAGTTCGGTCAGCCGGTCGCTCAGTTCGCCGAGGATTTTCGTACTGGCGATCCAGGCGTCGTCGAGCCGGTCGGCTTCGCTGGCGATGGTGTGAAGTTGCACGCAGGCGGCGGCGAACGAGCAGGCAAACAGCGTTGCCACCAGTATGCCGAACGCCCGGAAGCGAAGGCGCGCCGATGCCGCGACCCGGTCCCCAGTCCTGACTTCATTCGTTTCTCTCGAGGTTCTATTTTTTTGGTCCCGGACTCTTCGAGGCCCGGTGACCTGCACGGCTACTTCGATTGTCCGTCTCGACCTCTCGCGAAGTCGCACGGCAAGCGAGTGCCGTTTTTATCGTTATCGGTCAATTTGACGGAAACTGAGCAGTCGATGAACCAAATAGGTAATTTTTGTCTGAAGCAGGCGCTTTACGACGGATTGACACTCACGATCAGGCGCGCGGGATGGACATTGATCCCGGCGCGCATGCCGTCGGCCATTCAGACGATGGCGAGCGCCGCGAGCAGGATCGCCAGCAAAACCATCAATCCGCCGACGATGACATAGCCCGTGGGAATCGGGCGGCGGATTTTCGGCATCGCCGGTTTGGATGGCTTAGACGGGCTCTGCGGCTTGTTCGGCGCGGCGGATGCCTTCGGCGGCGGTGGAGGCGGAGGCGGCGGCGCTTCCTGCGATGCGGCCGCTTTCTCGGCGGCGACCTTGGCGTCGTATTTCGCGCGCGCGACCGGATCGCCGAGCACGGCATAGGCGTCGTTGAGCATCTGCATGATGTGCGTGGTGTCGCGATCCGGATTCTTGTCCGGATGATATTCGACGCTCAGCGCCCGATAGGCGGCCTTGATGATCCCCGGCGTGGCGTTGCGCTTGATCCGCAGATTGTCGTAGTGCGTGTGGATCGCTTTTCTCATCGTGTGTCGTGCATCGAAGCGTGAATCTCTGACTGCTTGAGAAGGAAGATTTTAAAAGACGAAGCGCGGGCGTCTGGCAATCGTCGCTCGCGGGTTTAACGGCAGGTGGTGGCGAAGCTTGAGGGAGCGTGGCGGTCAGGTCGCGCCGGATCCGTACGGCCGGGTGATCACTTCGAGAAAATGTCCGTCCGGCCCGAGGAAATAGACCCCGCGACCGCCGTCGTTGTGATTGATTTCGCCCGGGCGTCGTTGTGCTGGATCAGCCCAGTATTCCAGCGCCTGAGCGCGGATGCGCGCCAAGACGTCATCGAAATCCGTCTCTTCGATCAGAAAGGCGTAGTGCTGCGACTGGATGGTTTCGTCTGACCTGGCGAAGTCGAGCGACACGCCGTTGTCCAGTTCGACGACATGGAACGGCCCGAAGCGAACCGGCGCCGGCAAAGCGAGCAGCGCGGCCAGGAATCGCGCGGACGCAGCCGGATCGGACGACCAGACGATGGTGTGATTGAGTTTCGCGGGCATGACCTCATCCTCCTTGACGCTTACTAGTCGGCCCTTCAGAATTAGTCGAAGTCAAGGGTGGCAAGGGGCCGCCGGAAGATCGTGTTTCCCAGAACTCCCAGAAGCAATATTGATCTGAATGGTTTCCTGGGAGTTTGGAACTTCGCCGATG
>NZ_LFJJ01000423.1 GCF_001189365.1 Candidatus Burkholderia verschuerenii
GCTCGTTTTCAATGGAAATCATAAAATTAGTGAGCACCCTACCCAAAATTTTTGAAAACAACAAAAACAAGCAACAATCCGCACTATGATCCCAAGAGGCAACATCAAAGTTGCCACATTTAAGTATTTCATATTCAAAACCCTAGGCTAAAGAGAGATAGAATGAATTCCATACCTTGGCTTTGATGATGATTGCAATGTGAAATGAAGGCTGAATTTGTTGTTTTTAGGGGGTATTTTAGTGTTCTAACCGATTAGAATTGTGTTTTATGGTATTAGGTAGAGTTTGGTTGAGAGAAAATGAAGTTATTTGAAAGATAGAAATGAGGGGGAAAGGAAAAAACCCGTAACTTATAAACAGGGGGAGACCGATCGCCGGCGGCGATGGATCGATCACCGATCATCCTGCCTTTCAATTTTGCACTTTAGCTCAATTTTTCCACCCTTTTGTGTGTTCTAACTTCATTTTATCCTACATTTCATGCATTTCATCAACCTAACTTCAAATTTTCATGCCAAAGTCCAACTTATTCCTAAATCCATGCGAGGTTAACGACTAAGAACAAGAAAATTAAAAAGTAAAGGATACCAAAAGGATACTTATTGCTTGGGTTGCCTCCCAAGAAGCGCTGTGGTTTTAACGTCGCCGGCCCGACGTGATGCTTCATGGCTCTTCAAGTTTGATCCTTCATGGGCTCCTCCCGAATCCTAACCTTCATCCCCTTGAAGCATCTTTCCTTCTTTGCACCACTCATCAAGGATGCTATCATCTTGTGAGGGATACATAGTTCATCAATGGCACTACTCCGGCTCCCTTCATCTTGGCTTGAATTATAACCCTCAATCTTTGCCTTAGCCTTGGCTCTAGCTCTAGCTTTCTTCCCGGGCTTATTTTTCTTCTTTTTCTTCACCGGTGTGGATGGAAAATCTGAACTAGGCTCACTTGCATTGAAAACTTCAGTCCTAGATTGATCCGTGGGTGAGTCATCCAAGAGATCATCATCATCAAATAGCTTAGCCTTACCTTTCTCTTTGGTCTTTACATTCAATTCAGCCACCTTCTTCAAGAG
>NZ_LFJJ01000425.1 GCF_001189365.1 Candidatus Burkholderia verschuerenii
CTTATCACCACTTTAGCTACTTTAGCGGCTCGGCCAGTTACTCGGGAGTCCCGATTATTCCATTTTCTGCTGTTAGCAATGTATAGTGGTAAAATAGGATTATTTTCTTCGCTTTCTTATCTCGCCCTTCGGACTCTCCCCCTATCGGTCGACCACTCTACGGTTGCCTTAGTCAAAATTCAATTCGTTCACTTCCTCTCTCTATCGATCGAGTGAGTCCTCCCCCTGGTAGCCCTCGGTAGCCTCTCCTTCGTGAGGAGCGTTAGCGATGGTGAACTCAGTCGTAAATAAAGGTACCCAGGATCTGCTAAGATGCGTTTCTTTCTAGTGAGTTATGAGCTCTTCAATCAGGGTGTGTTAAGCATCTAATAAGCCCTTTCTTTGTCGCTCCGTAGCTCTTTGCCGCTCGATTTCCTTGTTTTGTTTGTTTGTCTTGCCTAGACCGCTTCCTGAACACTTTCTCATAGCCTTTTTACACTTTTCATCTCACATTGGCAGTTTACTCAACTAAAGACAAATAAAGGTATGTCACCCAGTATGGAGCCACCTTCTTCGCCTTGCGCGCCCACTGACTGTCTTTCTTTATCAATTTGAAGAAGGGAACCAACAATTTCTCTCGCTCTTTGCTTGTTCGCAGCAGTCATAGCAGCGCTTTCAGGTTCAGTTATCACAAGGGAGTTCGACTGGAGAAGAGAAAAAAAAGAGAGATTCGTCTTGCTGGTGAAGACGATTCGTTCACATCGGATGCTTAGCGGGATAAATTAAGGAAGAATGCGTTCTTAGTATTCTTTTTCCAGCTGACTTTGTGATTTTGGATAAGGATAGGAGTGAATTACGGCCACTCCTCTCTTTCATATGATGGCCACCAGGAAAGGCAATTGTGGAAAAGGGGTGCTTTGGATCGAGCCCGAGGGAATGGAACAAGGAGGTGAGTGCCCATGGTCTGAAGTCTCAATCTGATGGAATAAGCCGTAAGGGGTTTCGAGAGCGTTAGAATGCGTCTTCAGGCTGTCTCTTATAAATATATGATGGGGGGGGGGGGGGGGGTGGGGGGGGGGGGGGGGGGG
>NZ_LFJJ01000426.1 GCF_001189365.1 Candidatus Burkholderia verschuerenii
CGCTTTGACGTCGTGATGTCACCACTATGACATCGTGATGTCACCCCTATGACATCGCGACGTCCTCAACCATTTTGACAAGTGCCCGAGAAATTTTGACCTTGCGATGTTGTATCTGTCATCTCAACACAATTTGATTTTCAACTTGAATTTTTAAGTTTCAATTAGGATTTAATGGGTAAGTCTTTACCATTTTGCCCTCAATGTGTAAATAACTATAAATACGAGATTTTAGGACTTAGATTAGTGGAGAAGACTTGATAGATAATTAGAAAATTGTAATAAGTACTCTCTCTCCCATTTGTTTTAGTTTTCTTCAATAAATCTTAATTTAGCTAGAATTGAGGTTTAAGCTTTATTTGGTTTGGATGGTTGGTCATGGACATGTCTCAATATTCATTTATCTGCATTTTAGGTGCTTTAGGTCAAATTAAGTATGTGATTTTGATGTATGATGAATGGGCAATGTGTTAAATGATGAAATATGTATGGTTTAATCTAAAGTTTGTAAATTTTGTTCATTTACAATGGATTAAGGATTACCATGCATGAAATTGACAACTTTGTGCATGTGTATGAGAATTGTTGGGATTTTGAGTATGTCTTTGTTGATGTAGCTTGAATCCAAGGAAATTATGCATGATTCATGGGTAATTGATTTAAATTCAGCTAAGAACTCTTGATGGAATGTAATTGCTTAGGGTGACACTAAGCAAGATTGTGTGGGTAACCCACAATCTCTTTGCCAATGATCTTTTTTGGCTGAAATTGGGAAGACAACATAAGAATCTTAGTTGTCTATCTTAAAAGGTTACTCATTCTTGCATAATTGGTTTATGAGTCTTAGTTTGCATTGCATTAGTAGGATTCACTCTTTATTGGTGTCAAAGCTAGGATTGCAAACATTAGCTACATTGTCTTAGATAGTTTAGTGTGAATAATCTATGGTAGAGGCTGTTGGTTTATGTACTAAAGCCGACCATAGTGTGGAATTAAATTATACTTGTTGCCAACATTAAATGAACCTAAAGGGTCACACACTAAGAGCTGGCTATTATACA
>NZ_LFJJ01000427.1 GCF_001189365.1 Candidatus Burkholderia verschuerenii
AAACTAACGCAAGGAAAAAAAAAAAAGGGGGAAAAACTTATCTTGTCAGCGTTTCTATTCATAATTAAACAGATGGTTAGAAAATTGGGAGATCACTTTAATGTTGATTAGGTAAACAAGAACAAAACGTCAGCAATTTTATCTAAGTTTTGTTCGTCCAATCCCATTGCGACTAAACTTGGCTTGCAAGAGATAGGCCTGTAATCGAGCCGAGCCGAGCCGAGCCGAGCTTTAGATTGCTCAAGCTCGGCTCGACTAAAAATATATGAGCACGAGCCGAGCTCGAGCTTCATTCGAGCTCAAAAATCGTGCTCAAGCTCGGCTCATTAAGAGCTCGTTCGAGCTTGAGCCTGCTCGCGAGCTTTATCGAGCTTGCATCCTCTTTATTTTTTCTCTATTGTGGTATATTTTTCTGGTGACTGGCTCCTTTGCTTCTTTATTTTTTTTCCTTTGACCTACCTTGGGTGATGAATTGAGTAGTAAACACTGAGTTCAACATATTGGACTTAGAATTTTTGTTGATTTTGTTTATTATCTCTTAACACAAAAAGACTTGTAATAACACAAAAAAATAATTAACAAAAGGTTTATCTACGAGCTTACTCACGAGCTTTCGAGCCGAGTTTTGGCTAGCTCAAGCTCGGCTCGTTTATAATTCGAGCCTTAAAATCGTGCTCAAGCTCGGCTCGTTTATAAATCGCGCCGAACACGAACGAGCTTTTATCGAGCCGAACACCGAGCTGCTCATGAACAGCTTGGCTCATTTACAGCCCTATGCTATACACACCAACCCTGCAAGAGTACCTGGACAATGCCTGGATTTCAATAGCAGCTCCTGTGCAACTTGTTCATGCTTATTTCGCCACCCTGAGTGATCATCCAATTGCAACGGAGGCCTTAGAATCCTTAGATAAATATCGCGACATAATTCGTTATTCAGCAATGATTCTGAGGCTTGGTGATGACTTGGGGACATCTTCGGTATGCAAAAAAATTGAACAGTTTTAAAGCACGTTAATTACGATATAGTAATTGTGAGATAAGAATTATTATTA
>NZ_LFJJ01000428.1 GCF_001189365.1 Candidatus Burkholderia verschuerenii
TGGCAGGATCAACCAGGTAGCATTCTTCAGGGACATCGAGTCGCAAGATGTAAAACATCTATGAGACATCGACAGTCAATCGAATGGGGCATGTAATGCCAATTTGTGGGCAAATAGAGGGTTATACGACCCTTACCCGCAGTGTTTTCTGAATCCCCAAAATCGAGCTACGCTCGTGGGCCGAGGCTGCATAGCAATTTATATGCAATTCGGAACACAAATTTCGCTTTAAGGTTTTCCCGATGCCGCACCGTGTAGACGGGCAGCAGTGGGAAAGCTTGGGATAGATTGCCCAAAAAATTCCATCGATGTAGGTATGCAGCACAGGAAACCGACAAATTGGCCAAGACAAAAGAGGCTCTTGTGCCAATAATTGAAGAGGAATGCACGAGAGGACGTCGCTACCCAAGTAGGGATCCAACCTATCGGTGCTATCCATTCACCACTCACACGCCGTGACGTACACATGCTTGCTACACATGAACTCTGCCCGGCTCGAGGGAGTCCTCGAGCCGAGAGTGTGAATGTGGGCAAACATGCACCGCTCGTCGTGCAACGTTTCAAAATTCGCATTCTATCGCATTGTTTCAATGCGTAGTATCTCGGGACATTTATGTAGGCGACCATATATTTTTGATGTTTAGTTGTCCTTCCTTCTCTATAAGTGCCTTAACAAAAAAGTCAGAAGTGACAGTTGTAGCAGGATTTTTCTGAACTCCAGAAAACCATTGGAAAACCTAAGGTTTTGTAGAAAACCTCAACTCTACAAAACCTAAGGTTTTGTAGAAAACCTCAACTCTTCAAAAACCTAAGGTTTTGTACAAAATCTCAACTCTTCAAAACCTAAGGTTTTGTAGAAAACCTCAACTCTACAGAACCTCAACCAAAGAAGTTATTTAGGAATATATGATTATTAGGAAAGTGATTACGAGCAAATTAAAGGAAAATAGATTGCAAATTAAAGGAAACCCATAGGAAGGAAAAACCATTACGATCTTCTGAAAACCTCAACCAAACTGAAAAACCATAGCAAGGAAGGAGAAACCATTAC
>NZ_LFJJ01000429.1 GCF_001189365.1 Candidatus Burkholderia verschuerenii
GGCTCAGGCTGCTCTGAGTCCTGCTGCTGCTGCTCATGCGGCGGAGACGGCGGCGGGGGCGGAGGTGGCAGTGTCTGGCTGTGACTCGGAGGTGAGGGCGGTGGAGGCTCCTGGCGAAGTGGAGGTGGGTCCCGGTGTCTGATCGTCTCGAACCGGATCTCCGACCCTACTGGAATGAAGGTCGATGGATCTCCCCTGGTCGGGATCCCGGCTCGGATGCACATCGCTGTAATGAGGTTGGGAAACCCCAGCGATGCCATCGCTCGTACTGGCTGCGTCCCTGCCTCCATCTCTTCGCTGATGACCCGGCCAATATCTACCGCTAGATCGCGGCTAATCGCGTAAATCAGGCGGGCTCTCCGCTCTCGTATCTCCGAGTTCAGTGTAGTCGGCATAAGGCGAGAATTGACAAAGAGATTAATCAATCTCGCCTTTGCCGTTAGATCCGCCTTCGGAATGTACTTCCGACCGTCATTCCTCGGCTCTGCTCCAGTCAGCTCCAATCGGATGTCTCGCTCCGAAGGCTGCATCGTCCTAAACTGATCTATCGGTGGCCGACGCAAACCAAAGTGGGCATTGATTGCCTCGGGCGAGAAGTCCACAGTGCAGCCATCGATCTCCATCTCGCTGAGCTTGTCAAACTGAAGTCTTGCGTAGACTTCCTTGACAAGGCCTCTATCCGCAGGCGCTAATCTGGAGCTCCCGGCGAAGACTCCCCATCGGCGTCGGTCGATGTATGTCTTGAGCGGGTCCTCATGCTTCAGCGGCCGCTCGTCGACAAATGGCCGATTGTCGTAGTCCGGGAGGACGTCATGCCAACTCCGGGCGAGCGGCTCGCCTTGGCTGCTTGTCGACGCCTCTGTGCGAGTCTTCTTTTTCGCACGTGCCATATTGTACCTGAAAATTTTTTCAATCAATTTATAGAACAAGGCACGAATGACAAGATAGCACAGCTCATTTTCAATTAAAATTGAGCCAAAAATACTGAACAGCCCACAGTCAGTACATATTAGTACACAGATTGACCGCCGCACATTTGAAATAT
>NZ_LFJJ01000430.1 GCF_001189365.1 Candidatus Burkholderia verschuerenii
GGAGTGGTGTTTGCGATATTTAATGTGAAAGAAGAGCTTTTCTCTCATATTCACTAGAATATAATTTATACAAAAGGTTGTTCGCTTAGCCAGGCTTACGCCCCTTAAATTCCTCGAGCTTGTAAACATGACTCTTTCCATAAAGCATTTCTCGTCTGTCGCCCGGTCTGATTGAGGAGTAACTGTTTTTGCCTGGGAGTTCTTCTCCCTTCGATCGAGTTGGAGTCCGGAGCCAAACCCCCTTCTATTTATTAGACTGAGGCTAGGATTAGCAGATGGCCTCGCCAACTAGCATCTATTAAAGGGGGTTGTGGGCTCAGGAAAGTCTTTTAGGAGCCTGTTTGAGGCCATAGAGCGCTTTCTGGAGACGACATACTTTGTTTGGCGGATGATCATAGCCAGGAGGAGGTTGCATATAAACTTCCTCAGAAAGGTAGCATTTAATATTAATAAAGGCATTTTTTTACATCCATCTGAAAGAGATCCCAGCGACGAACAGCAGCAGCTGCAAGTAATGATCGTACAGATGTGATGCGGGCTACAGGGGCAAATGTCTCCTCATAATCAATACCATATTCCTGAGTAAAACCCTTGGCTACCAAACAAGCTTTGTAGCGCTTAACTGAGCCATATAACCGAGTTTTGATCTTGTATACCCATTTAAACCCAACTACTGACTTTCCGGGAGGTAGGTAAACCAGATCAAAATATATATGTATAAGATAGACTAAAGCAGAACTTAATCACCAAAGTAGAGTTGGGTAGAGCCCTAATCTAATAATGTAACTGAACGAAGTGGAAACCCACAATACGAGAGCAAAAACTTTCTATGTGTAAGAAGAAGAGCAAGATCGATAGTACTTGACTGAAGTCCCAGTTACTGAGACTTCAGGAGTGGATTTCGGAAGGATCGTTTACTTCCTGCAAATTGCGTAATGTTATAAAGGAGCTACTTTCATTCCTGAGATCCGCTAAGCCAAAAGTCAGACCTTTTTCTGGTAGGTGCAGGGGTGAGAAATCAGTAAGCTGGCACTGGTCTAAAGG
>NZ_LFJJ01000044.1 GCF_001189365.1 Candidatus Burkholderia verschuerenii
GATGCTCTACACCATGCCTATCGCAGTCGATTAACTCATATAGACGTTATTCGAACCGCTAGTCGATGTCCCTTACGTTGGGACTGCCCGGACACGAGCGTGCGTGTCGCACTAAAGGTGTAAGGGTTTCCAGGTCCGCCGTGGGCACCTTCATATAGATGTCCGCGCTCGCGCCCATCGCTTTAGCCAACGCGCGCACGCGGCGCTTGTTCAAACCGTAGAGCGGCAATATATCCGCGCCACCATCGCCGAATTTGGTGAAAAAAACCATCAGCGACTCGGCGGCATGGTCGGTTCCGATCACGACGCCGACACGCGCGCTCGCCACCGCATACTGCGCAATCATGCGTTCGCGTGCCTTGATATTGCCGAGCACGAAGTCCTCGTGCTTCTCGTCCATATAACGCGCTCCGGAGACGTTGAGCGAAGCGAGCATCGCGTCGGCGGCGGGCTTGACGTTGACCGTGAGCGTTTCATCCGGCTGGATAAAGGCCAGCGCGCGTTGGGCGTCTGCTTCGTCGCGCTGTTCGCCGTACGGCAGACGCATGGCGATGAAGCGAGCATCCTTGCCGCGGGCTCTCAAGCGTTCCACGGCAAGCTGCGCCAAGCGGCCAGCGGTCGAAGAGTCGACGCCGCCGCTTATGCCGAGCACATAAGTCTTGAGTCTGACCGCTTCGAGATAATCGGCAAGAAAGGCGATGCGGCTTTCGAGTTCCGCCTGATCATCGAATGACGATGCGACTTTTAATTCCTGGATGATCAAGCGTTGGCGGATCGAATGATCGGTCGGCATGAGCAGTCTCTCGAACGTGCGTGTTAAAGGCGACGCTCAAGTCTAGCCTCAAAGCTAAACCGCCCGCTCTCACTCGGCCATTTCACGATCCGGTGTAGCGGAAATGCGGTGGATCGCGAGATCGGCGCCATTGAATTCTTCTTCGCGATCAAGCCGCAAACCGACTGTCGCCTTGATGACGCCATACACCGCCGCACCTCCCGCGAGCGCGAGCAACACCGCGCCAATCGTGCCGATGCATTGCGACGCAATCGACACGCCGCCCATACCACCAAGCGCTTTCTGCCCGAAGATGCCCGCCGCGATGCCGCCCCACGCGCCGCACATGCCATGCAAGGGCCAGACGCCCAGCACATCGTCGATACGCCAGCGATTCTGCACGCAAGTGAACATCTGTACGAAAAGTACGCCGGCCACCGCGCCGACGATCAACGCGCCCAACGGATGCATCAAATCCGATCCCGCGCACACGGCCAACAAACCAGCGAGCGGCCCGTTATACGTAAAGCCCGGATCGTTGCGACCGGCAACCCACGCGGCAAGCGTGCTGCCAACCATCGCCATTAAAGAATTGACGGCGACGAGTCCGTTGATCTTGTCGACCGTCTGCGCGCTCATCACATTGAAGCCGAACCAGCCTACGGCCAACACCCAGGCGCCGAGCGCGAGAAACGGAATGCTCTCGACGGAGGATGCGCGGCGATCCGTCCATCCTTGTGATAGCGACCGTGACGCGGTCCGAGCAGCAATACGGCCGGCAATGCGACCCATCCGCCGAATGCATGCACAACGACTGATCCGGCGAAATCGTGGAACGGCGCGCTAAAGGTCTGCGCAAGCCACGCCTGAATGCCGAAGCGCTCATTCCATGCGATACCTTCCAGCAGCGGATAAATAAAGCCGACAATCACAAAGGTCGCGAACAACTGCGGATTGAACTTGGAACGCTCGGCGATACCGCCGGACACGATCGCGGGAATCGCGGCCGCAAAGGTCAGAAGAAAAAAGAAGCGCACAAGCGCATAGCCATTGTGCTCGGCGAGGATATCGGCGCTATGCATGAATTGCACACCGTAAGCAATGTTGTACCCGATAAAGAAATACGCCAGCGTCGAGACCGCGAAGTCGACCAGGATCTTGACCAGCGCATTGACCTGATTCTCACGGCGAACCGTACCGAGTTCCAGGAAGGCAAAGCCCGCATGCATCGCAAGCACCATTGCGGCGCCTAGCAGGAGAAAAAGCGTGTCGGTTCCGGATTGAAGTGCCTGCATTAATTCGGGCTCGGTGGCGAAAGGCGCGGAATAGTGCAAATTCCGGGCCAACTTGGTTCATTGAGCGTTACGACGGTGCAATCGCGATAAATCAAACGTTACGTTAATCGCTATTTTGGTGCATTGCCCTGATATGAAGCGTGTGACGCACCATTTTAGAATAATCTAAAGAAATAGTCGTGACACCACGCTGATCGCGCGAGTATGCTGAGTGCTTGTTTTGAGACTCCCTAAGCGGGAGATCGACATGGGCCCTACTTTCACCAACCGCCGCGATTCCGGTCGCGAGCTCGCCGCGCATCTCACGCGCTACGCCAAACGAAACGATGTCAGCGTGCTCGCGCTGCCGCGAGGCGGCGTGCCAGTGGCATTCGAAGTCGCGCTTGCGCTCGACGCCGATCTCGATCTGCTGATCGTGCGCAAGCTAGGCGTGCCGACGCAGCCCGAACTCGCGATGGGCGCAATCCGCGTCGGGCGATTCGTTTTATCTCGATGAAAGCGTGGTCGAATGCTGCGGCATATCGCCAAATGCGCTGGATGAGGTGATCAGGCGCGAGCGCGACGAACTCGCGCGGCGGGAAACGCTTTATCGCGGAGCACATCCGCCGCTGGATGTGCACGGCCGGACGGCCATCGTCGTCGATGACGGCATGGCGACCGGCGCGACCATGAAAACCGCCGCGATGTCGCTGAGGCAGGGGCATCCTGCGTGCATCGTGGCGGCCTTGCCGGTCGCGCCGCCGGATGCCGAAGCGCGTATGCAAAGCGTCGTCGATCAATTCGTTTGCGTGATGCGCCCACAGCGTTTTCTTGGCGTCGGGCAGTTCTTCGACGACTTCGAGCAAACGAGCGATGAAGAAGTGCGCGTATTGCTCGATGAAATGCGTGCGCGTCGCTCAGCGTGACCAGGGCGCCGCGCTGACCTCCTCCGCACACTGATATTTCCCTCGCGCGGCCTTGAGCACCGAACGATCGATCGCGCCTTCGTCGATCAGCGATCGCAGCGCCGCCAACACGATCGCCACGCGATCCACTTCGAAGAATTCGCGCAAGGCTTGACGCGTATCGCTGCGGCCGAATCCATCGGTGCCGAGCGTTACGTAGCGACGCGGCACATGCGCGCGAATCAGTTCCGGCAATGCACGCACATAGTCTGTCGATGCAATCACCGGACCTCGCGATGCGCCAAGCGCACGCGTTACGAACGGCGCGGGCGTATCGTCATCGCCTGCGCGAGCGACGCGTTCGCAAGCCGCCCCATCGCGATGCAATTCCGTATAGCTCGTCACGCTCCAGACGGCTGCTTCGATATTCCAGTCTTGCTTCAACATGGCGCGTGCGGCGATGGCTTCGTTCAGGATCGCGCCTGAGCCGAGCAGTTGCACTTGCGCGGTGTCCAACACGGCATTGTCGAGGCAGTAAATGCCACGCAAAATGCCTTCACGTGTCGCATCGCCTAAGTCGCCGCCGGGGACCGAAGGCTGCGCGTAGTTTTCGTTCGTGACGGTCATGTAGTAAAATAAATCATTTTGACGCGCCATCATTTCCTGCATGCCTTCATCGACGATAACGGCAACTTCATAGGCGAAGGCCGGATCGTAAGCGCGGCAATTCGGAATGGTCGATGCCGTCACATGACTCGTGCCGTCCTGATGCTGCAAGCCCTCACCGCCGAGCGTCGTACGGCCTGACGTCGCACCGATCAGAAAGCCGCGCGAACGCTGATCGGCAGCGGCGAAAATAAGATCGCCGATGCGCTGAAAGCCGAACATCGAGTAGTAGATATAGAACGGCAGCATCGGCAAATCGTGCACGCTATACGATGTCGCCGCTGCAATCCACGACGAGATCGCGCCCGCTTCCGAGATGCCCTCTTCGAGAATCTGCCCGGTGGTGTCCTCGCGGTAATACAGCATCGAACCCATATCTTCCGGCTCGTACAACTGGCCGAGCGGCGAATAGATGCCGACCTGCCTGAACAGATTCGCCATGCCGAAAGTGCGCGCTTCGTCCGCCACCACGGGCACGACGCGCTTGCCCAGTTGCGCATCCTTAAGCAGGCTGCCGAGCATGCGCACGAAAGCCATCGTCGTGGACATTTCCTTGTTGGCTGCATCGAGTGCAAACTGGCCCCACGTATTCAGCGAAGGCAGCGTGGGCGCTTGAGAAGCACGCGCGCGCCGACGCGGCAGATAACCGCCTAAAGCCGCGCGACGTTCGTGCAGATAACGCATTTCCGGCGCGTTATCCGCGAGCTTATAGAACTTGAGTTGCTCCACATCCGCATCCGACAGCGGCAGACGGAAGCGGTCGCGGAAGGCCTTGAGATCGTCGAGATCGAGCTTCTTCTGCTGATGCGTCGTCATACGCCCCTGCCCGACCGAACCCATGCCGAAGCCCTTCATCGTCTTGGCAAGAATCACGGTCGGCTGACCTTTATGCGCAAGCGCCTTTGCATAAGCGGCATGCAGCTTCTTGACGTCATGCCCGCCGCGTCGCAAGCGATCGATGTCTTCATCGGACAAGTGTGCGGCAAGCGCGGCGAGCTCCGGATTTTGACCGAAGAAGCGCTCGCGGTTATAGCGTCCGTCGTTGGCCGAGAAGGTCTGGAACTGACCGTCGACGGTATGCGCGAATGCGCGCAGCAAGGCGCCCGTGCGATCGCGCGCGAACAACGCGTCCCAGTCCGAACCCCACAGCACCTTGATGACGTTCCATCCCGCGCCGGTGAATTGCGCTTCGAGTTCATCGACGATACGGCCGTTGCTGCGCACCGGTCCATCGAGTCTCTGCAGATTGCAGTTGATGACGAACACGAGATTGTCCAACTGCTCGCGTGCGGCCAGCGACAACGCGCCGATCGATTCCGGTTCGTCCATCTCGCCATCCCCGAAGAAGTCCCAGACCTTGCGTCCTTCGGTGCGCTGCAAGCCGCGATTCTGCAAATAGCGCATGAAACGCGCTTGATAAATCGAGTTGATCGGACCGATGCCCATCGAACCCGTAGGGAATTGCCAGAAGTCCGGCATCAGCCACGGATGCGGATACGAGCACAAGCCCGGCCCGGCTATTTCACGCCGATAGTGCTGCAAGTGCGCTTCATCGAGAAATCCTTCGAGATACGCGCGCGCATAAACGCCGGGTGAAGAATGCGGCTGGAAATAAACGAGGTCGCCGCCGATTTTATCATCGGCCGTGCGAAAGAAATGATTGAAGCCGACTTCGAACAGATCGGCCGCCGACGCATAGCTGGCGATATGGCCGCCCAACTCGCCGTAAGCGCGATTGGCGCGCACGACCATCGCCAGCGCGTTCCAGCGCAGCACGGCGGCAAGTCTTTCCTCGATGTCGAGATTGCCCGGATACGGCGGCGGCTGCGCGACGGGAATGGTGTTGGCGTAAGGCGTGGCGCGCGCTCGCGCGGACTCGACGCCGACCGACAGCGCATGCTCCGCCAGACGATCGAAAAGATATTGCGCGCGTTCCTTGCCGACATGCGCGACGACCGCATCGAGCGCTTCGAGCCATTCGGCCGTTTCGCCGGGATCGGTGTCCTCGCGTCCTTTGGCCAGCGACAGCAATTGCGTGGTCCCGCTCGACATGTCCATCATGAAGCGTCTCCGTCTTTAGCTTTAGCAATTTTCCAAGCATATCCAGTGATGCGCAGAATGTGCGTCTCATTTGGCTGGCATCGGGCGCGCAGATAGTGTATTTATTCTCCTAAAGCGCAAAAAAACGGAATCGATCGACTATGAGCTCAACCAGCAAGCAGCGTCTTGACCGTACCGACATCGGCATCCTTAACCCAGTTGCAGCAAAACGCGCGCATCACCAATGCGGAACTGGCGCGCGCGGTCAATTTGTCGGCGACGCCTTGCTTCAATCGCGTGCGCGCCCTTGAAAAAGCGGGCGTGTTCAAGCAGCACGTTACGCTGCTCAACCCCGAGGCTTTGGGATTGAGCATCAACGTGTTTATTCAGGTGAGTCTGGAAAAACAGGTGAAGGATGCGCTCGCGCGCTTCGAGCAGGCGATCAGCGAGCGCCCCGAGGTGATGGAGTGTTATCTCATGACCGGCGGTGCGGACTATCTTCTGCGCGTCGTGTTGCCCGATATTGCCGCGCTAGAGCGCTTTATTCTCGAACGCCTGACCAAGCTGCCGGGCGTCGCGAATATTCGTTCGAGCTTTGCGCTCAAGCAAGTGCGTTACAAGACCGCGCTGCCGCTGCCGTCGACAGGATTGACGCTGCCCGATCACGATGGCGACGATGCCGAATGGACCTGATCATATGAACAAAGCGCTCAATCAAGCGGCCTGAAAACGCATTTCGTGTGCAGGCGATCCACCCAGCCGCACCGCGAGATGATCGATGAACGCGCGCAGACGCGGCGTTTCATGACGGCTAGGCGGCCAAAGAATCTGGAATGTCCCTTCCATGCGCGTATGTTCGACCAACACCGCGCGCAAGAGCCCGCTTTCAAGCGCGCTTTTCGCGACGAAGTCCGGCACGCATGCAAGGCCGAGCCCGGAAATGCTGGCCGCGACGACCGCCTCCATATCGTTGAAGGTGAGCGCGGCGCGCGGTTCGATCGCAAAGCTATGATCGGACTCCGCGAAACGCCACGGCTCGATACGCCCATTGCCCGGCGAGCGAAAGCGAATGCAGGCATGGCCTTCGAGATCGGCGGGCGTGCCGGGCTCACCGTGCCCCGCGAAATACGCCGGCGATCCGACGATCACCGGACCATATCGCGCAAGCGGCCGCGCGAGCAATTGCGAATCCGCTAGACGTCCCGTGCGTATCACCGCGTCGTAGCCTTCCTGCGTCACTTCGACCAGACGATCACTGAAATCGATATCCAAATCGATGTCAGGAAAACGCCGTCTGAATTCCGGCACATGCGGCAATAACAGTCGCGCGCCCAGCGACGGCGCGCTGATCTTCAGCCGTCCGCGCGGCGATGAAGTCGAATGAAACAACTCGCTTTCCGCATCTTCGAGATCGGCGAGGATGCGTTTGCAACGCGCGAAAAAACGCGCGCCTTCATGCGTGAGCCCGATACGCCGCGTAGTGGGATTAAGCAATTGCACGCCCAGTTTCGCTTCCAGCCGCATCACGCTTTTGCCTACCGCCGAAGCGGATAACCCAAGCGCGCGCCCTGCCGCGACGAAGCTGCCCGATTCGGCCGCGCGCACGAAAGCGACCATGCCTGAGAGACTTTCCGTCGTCGGCGGTGCATGAGTCAAGAGCGTGCCGTTGCCGTTCGAAGCTAAAGAACCACTGGTCATGAGCGTCTCGCATCCTTGAAGCCGGACGTCAACAATGCGTCCGTTTCAGCAAGAACGTCGCAAACAAGAATTTATTCCAGCATCCCTTGCACACTTGCGGCTTAAGCGCGATTCAATTCTTCATGCAGTGCCACATATTCCTGCGCGAGCTTGTGACGCGGTTCGAGATAAATGATCGGCCGCGCATGCTGATGACTCTCGCGAATCTTCACCGAAAGCGACAGATGCGAATCGAGCACGGGCAAATCCTCGCCGCGCAATTCATCGACCAGTTGCTGCGGCAAGCTTGCGCGCGGCTGAAACTGATTGATGACGATACCTTCCACGCTCAAATCCGGATTGTGATCGTGACGAATTTCCTGCACGTTTTCGAGCACCGAATACAGCGCGCGGCGCGAAAAATCATCGCAATCGAAGGGAATGAGGCAGCGCTCGACCGCGATCAACGCGAAGCGCGTAAAGAAATTCAGTGCGGGCGGCGTGTCGATATAAACGGCGTCGTAATTCTTCAGGCTCTTGAGCGCATCGCGCAGCTTGTAGATTTTGTAGCGCGATTCGAGCTTGCCCTGCAAAGCCTCGAGATCGGGATGCGACGGCACGATCTCGAGATTTTCAAACGGCGTCACATGAACGAAGGATTCGAATTCCGGCTCGCGAAAGCTATAACTCAATGCCGATTCGAAGAACGTCGCGAGGTTCGGCCGTGCGTCGCGTGCGTCCGCGCCAAGCAGATACTGACTTGCATTGCCTTGCGGATCGAGGTCGATCACCAGTGTGCGCAGCCCGCGCGAAGCGCTGATAGCCGCCAGATTGCAGACGATGGTGGACTTGCCCACGCCACCCTTTTGATTGAAGACCACTCGGCGCATCGGCGTATTCATCCTCGGTTGTGAACGGTCGTATTTTTTAGCGTGATTGCAAATCGGATATTCATGCAGGTTGACATGCGCGCATGACAAAGCCGCATCGACGTGATCTTAGCTTAACCAGAAATATCGCCGACGCTAAGCGCCGGGCGCGTGCCTTGCGTTCACAATGCGCTCATTGACCTGGCATTTGATCATGGACGATCGCCCATCCCTCGTCGCGCCTTCGTGGTCTAGCGTGACCGCGCAAACCGAGCGCGCGCTCGCGTGCGGCGCTCTGCGTTCGTTCGATACCGTGCAAAGCGTGATCGAAGATGGCGGCGTGCGGTTTCTCGTGCGGCAGGCCGCGAACCTCGCGCGCAAGGAGGAGGCATCCAAACTCGCGGCAAAATCCGCCGCCGATGCCGCCGCGCCGTGGCGCGATCCGTTTTCGCCGTGCGAAGAAGCGCTGCGTGTCGGCGATATCGGCGCGCGGCATTTTCTGCTGCTCAACAAGTTCAACGTGCTCGATCATCATCTGCTGATCGTGACGAACGCTTTCGAACCGCAAGACTCGTTGATCGATGCCGACGACTTCGCCGCGCTGTTCGCCTGTCTCGCTCGATTCGACGCACTCGGCTTCTATAACGGCGGCACGATCGCCGGATCGAGTCAGCCGCACAAGCATCTGCAGATGGTGCCGTTGCCGCTGGACGGACTGTCGTTGCCGATCGAACCCTTCATCGATGCAGCGCATCGCGAGGCGATCTTTCGCGTGCCCGAATTTCGCTTCGATCACGCCGTGACGTGGCTCGGAGACGACGCTTCCGATGCGTGCGACATGTATCGAACGCTGCTGGATCGCATCGGCGTAATTCGACGCGACGCCGATCCGTTGCCGTACAACCTGCTCGTCACGCGACGCTGGATGTTCGCGGTGCCGCGCACGGCATCGCATGTCGAAGGCGTCGCGGTCAACGCGCTCGGCTTCGCGGGTTCGCTATTCGTGCGCGACGATGCCCAGCGCGAAGTCGTGCAACGGCTCGGCCCGATGGAACTGCTGGTACGCGCATCCCGCCCCGCCTGACGTAAAAGCCCTTGAAAAACGGCTCCGAGGCCCGCATGTCGACATCCAGACAACCGGAGTCCAACATGGGAAGCCGTCCTCATTTCGTCGACGATCTTGCGCGTGGCGCGCAGGACGCCGCTGCGTCGCCGGCGCTCGACGACACTGCACTGCTCGACGCTTACTCGCGCACGATCATCGGCGCGCTCGAACGCGTGCAACAAGCCGTGGTGTTCATTTCGGTCGAGCGCGAACTGGCCGACGCGCGCGGCATGCGCCGTCAGGTCGGCGGCACGGGCTCGGGCTTCATCTTCACGCCCGACGGCTATCTGCTGACGAATAGCCACGTCGTGCACGGCGCAACGCGAATGACGGTCACGCTCGCCGATGGCGGGCGTTTTCATGCCGATCTGGTCGGCGACGATCCGGATAGTGATCTCGCCGTGTTGCGCATCGGTTCGCCGGAGCCTTTGCCGCATGTCGAACTGGGCGAATCGGGCAAGTTGCGCGTCGGGCAAATCGCCATTGCCGTGGGCAATCCGCTGGGCCTCGCGCAAACGGTGACGACCGGCGTCGTGTCGGCGCTCGGACGTTCGCTGCGCTCCACTTCCGGCCGCATGATTTACGACGTGATTCAAACCGATGCCGCGCTCAATCCGGGCAATTCGGGCGGCCCGCTGATCAATTCGGCGGGACAAGTCATCGGCGTGAACACCGCGATCATTTCCGGCGCGCAAGCCATTTCCTTCGCGACCGCGATCGATACGGCCAAGTGGGTCATCATGCAGATCTTCGCGCACGGACGCGTGCGACGCGCGTATATCGGCGTGGCCGGCACGACGACGCCGATCTCGCGTCGCGTACAGCGTTTCTTCAATCTTGCGGCTGCAAGCGGCGTGCATGTGATGGAAGTCGTCAAGGGCAGCCCGGCGGCGGCGGGCGGCTTGCGCACCGGCGATCGAATCGTCTCGGTCGATGGCTTGAGCATCGATAGCGTCGATGGTTTGCAGCGTGCGCTCGATGCATCGCGTATCGATCGAATCGTGAAAGTCGCGGTATTGCGCGGCACGCAATTGCTCGATCTCGACGTCACGCCTGTCGAACAGACCGGTTGATATCGTTCGCTATGAATCTGCCGTGAGGCTTGCAAGCCTCGTGCGCAAGCCATCGGCTTCGCGACGCAAGGCCGCGCTTAGCATGCCGGAAGCTAAAAGCGCATCGATACGCCGCCGCCAGTATTCCGGGCGCATCACGCAGGCGCGATCGCGAACGGCCGCGATCGTCCCGCGCGCGGCGATTCGTTCGAGTTCCGCAACCATTCGTTCCAAATGAGCGATCTCGTTTAGCACCTGCTGTTCCGCGCTCACCTCGTCTCCTTCGTTCTTCCCGGCTAAAGGTGAACGTCAGGTGAGTAAGGTTTATTCCATCTTTGTAAGCAGGAATACGCACGTTTGCAGGCGCGCGGTTTGCGCTGGCCTTAGCAATCGCGATGGCTATGTGCGCCAGCAGGCGGTAAAGGTCTAAACAATCCGGCCTAATGCCGTTAGAAGGACGCCGCGCACGGTCACGCCGTATGACGAGCCGTCCTCGTCGGGGAAGGTCCTAAAGAAGGATTGCCATGACCACACATAAAAATAATCAAAGCGCGCAGCGACGCCCGGCGTTTCGCTGCACAGGCCAACAACTCGATGCCATCGTTCGGTTTGCGGAAGAGCGCAAGCTCGATCATCGGACGCTGGAATTCGTCGTGGCGGAATATTGCCGCTTTAGAAGCAAAGCGGCTTAGACCCGACACGATGCGAATCACTGCTCCGATAACACGCACTGCTTGAGCACCCAGATAGCGGTCGGCACGGCGTAGTAAGCGCTCAGGTTTCCGGTAACGAGTTTGGTTTAATTTGGACGTCGACAACGCGAGTATTTCGAACCAGCGTTCGGGAATAATCATTGCATGGTTCGTATGAAGAAATAGCTTGATGACAAACCCAGCGGTTGTATCGTGTAAGGACACGGTGCGCGCCTGGAACGTGGGAGGGACGATGGGTGAAGTGATAGTCGGCATGTTTGCGTCCTATCGGGATGGACACGACGCGCTTAGAGCGCTGCAAGCGGCGGGACTGAAACGGGACGATGCGCAGTTGTATCGCACGGCGGCCACCGCAATCGGATGCGATGCACTCGTACCACCAGCGCATGACGAAGACGACGCGGAATATATCGCGCATGGCGAGCATCAGGGCGTCATGGGAACTCGCAATCGCTTTATCGCCGGCGACATGCCGAGCGTACGCGCGGCATCCCGTGAGCGCACGCTGCTCATCATCAAATTTAGCGATGAACTCAAGCCGCGCGCGATCGGCGATGTGCTGCACGATCATGGTGCCGTGGCCATCAGGGATGCAACGGGACATTGGCGATTATCCCCGTTCAGGAATTCAGCGCGAATTCGAACGATGGCCGCTAATGCGTAGGCCTGTGCGCACTGTCGCGTGAAGTTGGCGCGTCGGTTTCGTCGTCGGTACCGCTTGCTTCGGCTTCGTCATGCTGCTCCGCGCGTGCATGGCGAAGCGCCTCGTCTGCCTTGGCCGCACGCAAAGCGGTGCAGTGCGCGGCATGTCGCAACGTGGCCAGCATACGGACCACGTCGCGCGTGCGGGTTCTCATCGTCGCCTCCTTCGAAGCAGTTGAGAAACTACTTTAAGTCTAGGCGTCGATTGGCGTTAATCACAAGCTGACAAAATAATCTGAATCAGCAGAGGAAATTCATAGTCATTGCCTGCGGGGTCAATGCACGGACGTTTCGCTTGCCGATGTTTCTTGCGCGGTGCGCACGTGCGCCATAGACATGCAATGCGTTTCCAGCGATGTATAAGCGGCGTCCGTCTTGGCGCTCTTGGCGGGCAATGAATAGTCGATTCGACATTGATCGCTTGCACGGTCGCCCCACTTCACCACGAGCGCGCCTTTATCCTCGACGCCGCGCACGAACACGCGGCTATCCTGTGCAACGACGCCCACCGTGCGTCCTTCGCTATCAGTCACTTCCGCGCCGAAGGGCAAGGACTCGCCATTCATTCGCGGCGCGCGAAGCAATGCCGCGCGGCCCGTCAAGGTCTTGTACTTGAGCATCACGATGGAGCCGAGATGCGGCGCGGATTGTTCGGAAGTCGATTCGAATTCCACATCCATCGAACTGCCCTTCGGATCGATATCCACCGTGTTCATGCCATACGGTGTCAGATAAGGCACGACCGCATAGCCGCGTCCATCGACCTTGACGCCCGTTGCGCTGGATACCGTCGCGCCGTCCGCGCCTTTCGCTTCGACGATGCCGAACGTATCGCCGACGGTCTGCGAGAACGTGACGCCGCCCGGATGCGCGACGATCGAGCCGCTCACGCCCGCCGACACTTGCGATGAATTCGTGCCGCCGCTCACCGATGCCGTCGCCTGTCCGTACGGTCCGCGATACGTGCCGCTCGCGCCTGCGTTTCCGGTTGCGGACGATCCATCGCTCTGATTGGCCGAGCCGTAGACGTTGTACGAGTAGCGGTTGTCCGCGCCAGCGTTACCGCTCAGGCTGGCTTGCATGCTCGACGATCCGCTGCTCAAATTCACGTTCGTCGTCAATTGCGGCGAATGTTGCGAATGGCCAAGCGGGATGGTCGTGCTCAACATGATTTCGTTGTTAAGTGTGCCGTCCGCGTTCGCCGTGCGTCCTGCAGTCAGGCTGTATGTGCCGTATTTGAAGCTATTCGAATAACCCGCCTGAAAAAATACATCGCGTCCCGGCCGGTTCCAGTACGTTTGCGACGAAGCGCTCGCGAACACCGATCCATGATTTTTCAAAGGCTATTGAGCGTCAATTGCGCGCGTCCTTTCTGACGGTTGCTGATCGTTCCGCCGTTCATCGCGTAGTCGCGTGCGTGCGCGGCATCGCTAAAGTTGAGATAGCCTTCATCGGAATAACGGTAAGCGCCAAGCGTGAAATTCGTGTCGGTCTGATCGATAAACTTGCTATAGTCGATATGCAGGCTTTGTCCCTGCATCGTCGGATAGCCGGGAATCTGCGTGCGCGCACCGGTGATATCGGCCGCGAAGGCACCGAACTTCGTGTTGAGCGCCGCGCCCACGTTCGCCGCGATATAGCCTTCCGACGCAATGCCGCCGCCGTAAAGCGTCACGGTATTGCTGATGCCGCGCTGAATGGTGAATTGCGCGAAGTCCGGTTTCGTTTGCAAGGAGTCGTCGCGCAATTGACCTGCGGTGACGGCAAAGCGCGTCGTGCCCTGACGCAATGACTGCGCAACCGATGCATAAGGCACGGTAAAGCTCTTGGTGCGTCCATCCGCTTCGGTGACGGTCACATCGAGATTGCCGCCGTAGCCCGTTGCATAGAGATCGCGAATCTCGAACGGTCCCGGCGATACGCTCGTTTCATAGATCACCTGTCCGTTCTGACGCACCGTGACGCGCGCATTCGAATCCGCCGTGCCCCGCACGATCGGCGCGTAGCCGCGCAGCGACTCCGGCAGCATGCGGTCGTCGGTTGCGATCTGCGCGCCGCGAAACGACACGCTATCGAAAACGTCGCCGGTGGTTTGCGCATCGCCGATCGTGGCTTGCGCCTTCCACTTCGGCAAATCGTGTTGCACGTAGGTGGCGATGTCGTCGAATTGCGTGGCCTGTCCCGTCGACGCGGTAATCGACGATTGATGCCTGAAATGCCATGCGCCGATATTCACGCCCGCATTCAGGCCGAGATATTCCTGAGTCGAATGCACGCCGTCGCTGTCGTTGCGATAAGCGTTGGCGTTATAGCTGAGAAAGCCCGCATTCACGCCCTGATCCCACAGATCGGGCGACACGTAACCGCGCGCCGTGTCATGCATAAACTTCTGCGGAACGGAAATCGACAGTTTCTGCTCGGAAAAGTCGAAGGCGACGTTAGCATCGGGAATGGTATTGCTTATGTCGACGCACTCATCGTCATTCTGCGACGCTTCGCCTGGCGACGCCTCCGGCGCGATCCGCTTGAAATCGACGCCATAGCGCTCGAGCATTTTCTTAGTGAGGCAAGGCGTTGCGCTGTCGCCCGCAGCACGCGCGGCAAAACGCACGTCGTCGCGCGTCACGCGCTTTGTCGTTCATCCAGATATCGACCGAATAAACGCTCGGCGATACGAAATTGCCCCGTTCGAAACGCGAAACATCGACGTGTTGTTGCGCATCGAATTGCAGAAACGTCGTGTCGAATTCCACCGACTTGTCTTGCTGATTCGCCAATGCCTGAGTCGACACACCGATTCCCGACATCGCCATGAACGCGGACATCGCCAACGCGACCGTCGGGCGCAACACGAATACGGTGGAGAGCGTCTTATCCGAGACGTTCGCTGCTTTGTGACGAGATGATTTCATAATGATCACGCTCAAAATCGAATGGCTTCGACAGGTCTTTAACAGTGACCTCATGCTAGATATTTACGAGATGGAAGTACCTAGGACGAATTCGAATTTCGAGACACGAATAGCGCATGAATAAAGGCACATCGCGCAACGGCGCGCGATGCGTGAACGTATTTTCGAGACGGGAAATTAAACGATTCGCCTAGCGGTACGCATCAGGCGAAAGATGGAATGGCGGGCCTTCGCTATTCCGATGCATCGGCATCGCCTTCGATGGCGCCGCCGAAATCATTGATCGCGATGTAATGCACCTTGCCCCCATGCACACCACTGAGCTGCGGGATAGGAATGATTTCCTTGCCATGCGGCGCGACCATTCCGCCATGATCATTCTTGTATGTGCGACCGTTGGCGGAAATATTAATTTCGCTAAAGGACACGTAATAGGCGGTCGGATTCGACACGGCTAAAGCATTGCCGTTTTGCGCGTGCACGATTTTCCAGTCGAGCGCACGCGGCGCTTCATCCGGTCTGCCGGGCAATTTCGTCGGCCGCACGAATACCTTGATGCGCGTGCGATAAGCAAGCTGCAATGTATTGACGTCGGGCTTTTCCTTGGCCTTAGGCGGCACATCGAGCACATTAAGCCAGAAGACGGATTCGCGATCCTGCGGCAAGTTCGCGCCGCTCAGCATGACGCGCAAGGTCTGCGACTTGGTCGCATCGATGCGGAAAATCGGTGGGGTAATAATAAAAGGCGCGTGGCTATCGGCGGGTTTGGCATCGGCGTTGCCGTCGTCTATCCAGACCTGAACCAGCGAAGGATCGTGGCTATCGTTATTGAGTTTGACGGTAACTTCGCGCTGATCCATTGGATAGATCACACGCGTGCCGCCTATCGTTACGCTTGCCTGAACAGTGGTAATGAGCATTGCGCATGACAAACCCAAAACAGTCAACCATCGCTTCATCCGTTTCATTGCGGTCACCTGTTGATATTCACTACGACACTGATATCTATAAACCCGGGCGCTTGCCTTAACAATGCCCGGGTCTTTACAACTACTGCTTTACTGCCAAAGCGCTACTGCGACTGCTTTACTGATACTGCATCGTGTACTGAACCGTCGTGTTCACGTTACCCGACGTGGCCTTGCCCGTTGCGTAATACTGAGCAAAGTAATTCAGCGTAGCGGCGCCGGCGGAGATCGTCGCGCCATTGGCGACCACGTCGTTGTTCGTGTTCGTCAGGATGTTGATCGACTGAAAACTGCTGTTCAACAGACGGACCTGCACGTTGCCGGCCGGCGTCGTCGATGCCTGGTTGACGAGGTAACCGCTGCTCTGGTCGACCGTCGGGCCATTCTCGAAACGTGCCACTGCCTTCGTCGCCGAGCCGGAGCAACCGGTCAGGTTCAACTGGAGGTCGCCTACGCTCGACGTACCAGCGGTCGCGCCAGCGGATGCCAGCGCGCCGGCCGTCACGGTCGGCAGCGTCGTGGTCACGTTGGCGGCGGTGCCGCTCGCGATGCCGTTGATCGAACACGTCGTATCGGTCACCGCGCCGTTGATCGTGATCGTGCCGTCGGCGGCGCGGGCGTTGTTCATCGACACGAGGGCGATGACGCTCATCGACGTGAGGGCAGCGGCGAGGGTGATGCGTTTTTTCATCTAATACTCCAAAGACTAAATGACATACAGGGTTTCGATTTGCGATACGAAACGCCTTGGAAATAGCTCGGCGTATCGTGTCGAAGGCGCTTCACTTGGCATCTCGATGCGCCGCTCAGCGTTGAAGCGAATAGTAGAAGTCCGGCTTTAGGAAATACGTAATCCGTGTCTTAAATTCCCGCGCCCCGCTTTAGGAGCCAATCCTAAAAAACGCGCCGAGCCCGACAGGACGGCCTTGCCCGATATATTTGCGATACGCGAAATTGAATGTTTCGCTGCCGACGCCGGATTCGCAGAGGTTTTCTCGCCTTGATCACCTTTTCGAGACGCGACGACCCAGCGCCGTCGATCCAAAGGCGCACGCCCGATCG
The DNA here is from genome assembly GCF_001189365.1 of Candidatus Burkholderia verschuerenii. GTDB lineage: Bacteria > Pseudomonadota > Gammaproteobacteria > Burkholderiales > Burkholderiaceae > Caballeronia > Caballeronia verschuerenii. Next base: position 16,718 of record NZ_LFJJ01000044.1, read on the forward strand.
CCCGCCAAAATCTCAAAAAAGACGTCGAAGCATGGTTTTGTGCTAACCGTATAGTCCATTTTGAAGACGTGACCCGCGCACAACACGCTTGCAAAGAACATTACTGTCGGCTTGCCAGCCGCCGGCGATGTCAGCACAATGAAGCATCGGCCTAAAACGCCATTCCACTTCTGAAGGCCGTCCCCAAACGCCGCCGCGCGTACGCGAGGGCGCCTTCGTTCCCACGGATACCGATGGCAACCCTAGACGGCAGAACGCGATTCCGGATTGATACCGATACCATCGGCGCCGGCATCGCCATCATGATCGTGACGACGGCCGCGTTCGCGGCGAGCGATTCCACAGTCAAGGTCATCGGCGCGGCGGTTCCGTTGCTCGCGCTACTCTGGGTTCGCTATCTGTTTCAGATGATCGTGCTGGGCGTGTGGCAGGCGCGGCGCGACGTCTCTAGCCTGTTTCGCACTGGTAGCGTCAAACTGCAAATCGTGCGGGCGCTGTTGCTGCTGACCAATTCGGCCTGCACGTTCGCGGGCTTGCGACATCTGCCGCTGCCGGTCACCACATCGCTTGCGATGCTCGCGCCGCTCATCTCCACCCTGCTCGCCGCGCTGGTGCTCAAGGATCACGTTCCGCGCAGCAAATAGGCAATGGTCGCGCTCGGTTTCATCGGCATGTTGCTGGTGGTGCGGCCGGGCGGCAGCCAGTTCACCTGGACGGTAATCTATCCGATCGGCGCGGCAACGACGTTCGCGTGTTTTCAGGTGGTGTCGAGCCATCTCTCCAAGCTCGACGATCCGGTGACGACCAACTTCCTGACGGCGTTCGTCGCGACGGTTGTGCTCTGTGCGCTTGTCTGGATGGATCAGGCCGAAACGCTGCCCGCGCTCGCGCAAGTGCGCGTCGGCAGCTGGCTGCTGGTCGCGTTCATGGCGACGATGGCGACGCTCGGCCAGGCGCTGATGCTGCAGGCGCTCAAGCGCGCGCCGCTCTCGGTGCTGACGCCGTTCTCCTACGGACAGCTCGCCTTCGCCGCGTTCTTCAGCTGGCTTCTGTTCGGTCAGGTGCCCGACATGTGGATGGCGATCGGCATGGGCGTGATCGCGGCGAGCGGCATCGGCACGGTGCTGATGCACGGACGCAAGCCGACACAGGTCGAGACGATCGTGCAAACGATCGACTGACGTTCCGCCGAAAATTGCCGATCAGACGACCGGCTGCGCCTGCTGTTGCGACTGGCCGGTGCAAAGCCAGTGCACGTCGAGATCGAGTGCCTTGGCGATCCGGTTGAAAGCGTGCAGCGGCGGCACCGTAATGCCGCGACGCCAGTACAGCACGTCGTCTTCGCTCACGTCGAGCAGGTCGGCGGCTTTCGCCGAGCTGATATTGCCCTTCTGCATGGCCCGGTCGAGCCGTGCGGCGATGGCTCGCCGCAACGCGTTATCGTCCTGACTGCGTTCAAGGTGTCCGATGGTTTGGGAATGTCGTCCCATTTTCTTCAAGTCTCTCGATTTATCTCTATGCCGTTCAGCGCCGGCTCATTTAGCACAGGCGAATCGTACCGATTCACGGTTACGCGCCGGTGACAGAGAAAATCCGTTTGGGAATCCCGCGATATTCCGGCGCACTGCACATTGCAGCAGTGCGTGATTTTTCCAAGTTGGACATCAATGCGTCAAGTGAGAACAACGCATTTGGCCAAAATAGCTTAGTGGTTTACTCCGACTTCGCCCGGAAGCTTGCCTGTCAAGGCTTTCAGCGAACTGACGTTCGTCGTTTTGGTATACCAAAATTGCTCCGTCACTGAAATATTTGTCGAAAACAATATGATCGTAGGTATTACGTAAGCGGTAAAATTAATCAACCGGTTAATTGCTCTCGATCAACGAACTTATTTTGATTCGATTACTCTTCGGATTAAGGTCAGAGTAAAAACATGCAATTGACACGCGCGGGACATTCTTTAGAATGAACCGCTCGCTGCGCCGCACAAACCGTTACGTAAATCGATCGTTATTTCCACATGGAGTCGAGTATGAGCAGTCTTGCGCCTGAAACTCTCCTTGCAGCACAAAAAGCGGGGCTGGATTCCAGCTTCGGAATGGCGGGCCGCATCGTCGAGGGCTTCGAGAAGCTCGTCGCACTGAACACGCGCACGCTGCACACCGCGCTCGCCGAACATCAGGAACTGGTCGCGCGGTCGTTCTCCGTGCGCGACGCGCAGGAATTCTTCGCGTTGCAGAGTCAACAAGCACAGGCCGGCGCGCAAAAGGTGCAGGCCTACTGGCGCGATGTCTATGAAATCGCCTCGGGCGTGCGCGGCGTGTATATGGAAGCCGCGCAGGATCAGCTCGAAAAGTCGCAGCGCAACGCGCAGGCGCTGGTCGCGAGTTTGGCGAGCAACGCGCCAGCCGGCAGCGAAGCCGTCGTGAACGCGTGGAAAACGGCCATCGATGCTGCCACGCAATCGGCCAATTCGGCCTACGAGGCCGCCAGAAAGTCCGCGCAACAAGTCGTTGAAGCCGCGCAGAGCGATGCAGCCGGCGCTACGCAAACGGCCGTACGCGCCACATCGAAGGCGGCCGGCGCGAAAAAGTAAGCGGCCTGCATCGACGCTACTGATACGACAAGGCGGCCTGTTCGACAGTCCGCCTTTTTTGTTGCGTGCGACGTGCTCAGTCCATCAGTCGTTTCAGCACGAGTTCGTACGAGCGGCCGATCCACACCGCCGAATCGCGATGATCCTTCAGCGCGTCGCCGGTATTCGGATGCATGAATACGTCGAGCGCGCCGTGATTCAGCGCGAGCCATTCGAGCATCGTCGTCAGGCTTTCGCTGCCGAAACCGAGTTGAAACGACCACGCGGGATGCGGCCCGACCGGCCGTTCGTGAAAGCGGCCCAGCGTGAGCGTGCCGCTCTGCAAGGCATCGGCAAACTGCGATTCGATAACCTGCCGCAACTGCCACGCGGCATCGCGGGTGGTGGCATCGAAATAGATATGCGCGTGCCAGTTTGCAATGTTGGCGGAGACGGCTGGGTTCGTCGGCGGCATCGTTTCGTCCGTGCGCGGCAATGTGATGAGTCCGGCCATTCTAGCGAAACGCTCGATCGCGCACAGCGCACCAAACTTACCGCGCGTTTCGATCGTCGAGACGGTCGATGCGCCACGTCACCCTCTGTGCGTCAAGCGTGCGCTGCGTGGTCCGCAGACCGAGCTGCGCGGCGAATTGCGTCAGCACGAAGGCATCGGCGTAGCGCGTGAGGCCGATGATCGACGGCATCGGCTGCATGGCTTCGTGAATGAGATGCTCGTGCCATAGCCAGCCCGCGTCGCCGTCGAGCAGCGTGATGCGCGTGTTCGCCAGCAACGCTGCATGCTCGCGAAACGCCGCGTCCAGCACGACGATCTTCGAAGCCGCTGCGCTTGCGAACGGCAAGCCCGGCAGCATCCACGATACGCCCGCCGCGAGCAGAAACGTGCGCCGCGACAGATGCGTCATGTCGGCCAGATGCCCTGCTTGCCCGGCGACAGAATGCCGTTCGGGTCGAGCGCCGCCTTGATCGTGCGCGACAGGCGCATGGCCGCGTGATCGTTGAAGTCGTATTGCGATGCCGCCAGATCCATCGCCGAAAGATGCGCGCGATATTGGCCGAAGCCGGCCGCGCCCGCATCGCGGATCAGCGCTTCGATCAAGGCACCCGCCGCGCGCGACTGTTGCGGATCGTCGCGATCGTATCTGGCCGAGCTGTTGCTCAACAAGGGTTATGAAGTGCACGGCATCAAGCGCCGTAGCTCGCTGTTCAACACCGACCGTATCGACCATCTGTATCGCGATCCGCATGATCCGGATCAGCGTCTGTTCCTGCATCACGGCGACCTGACGGACTCCACCAGCCTCGTGCGCATCATCCAGCGCGTGATGCCGGACGAAATCTACAACCTCGCGGCGCAATCGCACGTTGCCGTGTCGTTCGAAGAGCCGGAGTACACGGCGAACGCCGACGGCCTGGGCACACTGCGCATCCTGGAAGCGATCCGCATTCTGGGCCTGGAAAAGAAGACGCGCTTCTATCAGGCTTCGACGTCGGAACTGTACGGTCTCGTGCAGGAAATCCCGCAGCGCGAAACCACGCCGTTCTATCCGCGCAGCCCGTACGCCGTCGCCAAGCTGTATGCGTACTGGATCACGGTCAACTACCGCGAAGCCTACGGCATGTACGCGTGCAACGGCATTCTGTTCAACCACGAATCGCCGGTGCGCGGCGAGACGTTCGTCACGCGCAAGATCACCCGCGCCATCGCGCGTATCGCGGTCGGCCTGCAGGACGATCTGTACCTCGGCAACCTGTCCGCGCTGCGTGACTGGGGCCATGCGCGCGACTACGTCGAAATGCAATGGATGATGCTCCAGCAAGAGCAAGCCGAAGACTTCGTGATCGCGACCGGCGTGCAGTACAGCGTGCGCGAATTCGTGCAGCAGGCCGCGGCCGAACTGGGCGTGCATATCCGCTTCGAAGGCGAAGGCGTGAACGAAGTGGGTATCGTCGATCGCGTCGACAGCAAGGACACCAAGCTCAAGCCGGGCCAGGTGATCGTCAAGGTCGATCCGCGCTATTTCCGCCCGACCGAAGTCGAAACGCTGCTCGGCGATCCGACCAAGGCGCACGAAAAGCTCGGCTGGAAGCCGGAAACGTCGTTCCAGTCGCTGGTGAAGGAAATGGTCCGCTCGGACTATCAGATCGCCCGTCGCGACGCACTGGTGACGCTCGCCGGTTTCAAGGCTCTCGAACATCACGAGTAATCGCCTCATGGACAAGAACGCACGCATATTTGTCGCGGGGCATCGCGGGATGGTGGGTTCGGCGCTGGTGCGCCGGCTCAACGCCGCGGGCTACCGCAACATCGTGACGCGCACCAAGGCGCATCTCGATCTGACGGACCAGGACGGTGTAAACCTGTTCTTCGAGGAAGAGCAAATCGACGTAGTGTTCCTCGCGGCGGCGCGCGTGGGGGGCATTCTCGCCAATTCGTCTTTCCCGGCGTCGTTCCTGTACGAGAACCTGGTGATCGAAACCAACGTGATCCACGCGGCCTGCCGCTGGAACGTGTCGAAACTGGTGTTCTTCGGTTCGTCGTGCATTTACCCGAAGGCCTGCCCGCAGCCGATCAAGGAAGAGTACCTCCTGACCTCGCCGCTGGAGCCGACCAACGAGGCCTACGCGATCGCCAAGATCGCCGGCCTCAAGATGTGCGAGGCGTACAACAAACAGTACGGCACGCGCTTCGTCTCGGTGATGCCGACCAACCTGTACGGCCCGAACGACAACTACGACCTGAAGAGCAGCCATGTGCTGCCGGCGTTGATCCGCAAGGCGCACGAAGCCAAGCTGCGCGGCGATACGTCGCTGCCGGTCTGGGGTTCCGGCACGCCGCGTCGCGAGTTCCTGCACGTGGACGACCTGGCGGACGCTTCGGTGTATCTGATGGAGAACGACATCGACGATGGCGTGTTCAACGTCGGCGTGGGCCACGATCTGACGATTCGCGAGCTGGCTGAAACGGTGTGCCGCGTTGTCGGCTTCGAGGGCGAACTGGTGTTCGATCCGAGCAAGCCGGACGGCACGCCGCGCAAGCTGCTCGACGTGTCGAAGCTCGAAGGCATGGGCTGGCGCGCATCGATCGCACTCGAGGACGGCATTCGCGCGACTTATGGCGATTTTCTGGATCGCCACGCGTCGATGCCGCAGATGGCCGAAGCCGTCTGAAGGACCAACCCGGCGCGGGACGGGCGCGGCTGAGGCGAGCCCGTCCTGCGCCCTAGGGACACTATAAAAATGAATGCATCAGTGACCATTTTTCATAACGTCGTGTGGTCGCGGCACAAAGGCGCCGTGCTGTCCGCGCTGCACAACATTTCGGGGTCTGGCTCGATCCGCTATTCGATGGTTCAGATCGCGGATACCGAGCACGATCGCATCGGCTTTTCCGATGTCGATTATTCGTTCCACAGCTATCCGATGAAGAAGCTGTACAGCGGATGCTATGAAGACGTGCCGACGTGGCGCATGACCATGCGTCTGACGTGGGAAGTATTGAAGGCGAAGACGGATCTGGTGGTGTTGCCGGGTTATCACCGTCCCGAGTACTGGGCGATGATGGCCGCGTGCATCCTGACGGGCAAGCGCGGCGCGGTGTTTTGCGACTCGACCGCGCGCGACAATCCCGGCCGCCGCGTGATCACCTCGATCCCGAAGCGCGTGTTTTTCGCGTTGTGCGACGGTTACTTCGGTTTCGGCGAACGCAGCCGCGAGTATCTGATGTCGCTGGGCGCGAAGAAGGACAAGATTTTCATTCCGTGTCAGGCGGCCGCGTTGCCGCGCGCGTTCAACACGGATACCGTGGTGCCGGATCGCATCGAGCATCGCGCGGCGGAAAACAACAAGCCGATTTTTCTGTTCGTCGGCCGACTGTCGGCGGAGAAGGGAATCAATACCCTCGTCGATGCATTCAAGCAGCTGAAGGAACGCGTGACCGACGCCGAACTGCGTCTGGTGGGCACCGGCCCGCTGTCCGAGCAGTTGAAGCAGCAGGTCGCGGAATCGGGCCTGTCGGATAGCGTCAAGTTCCTGGGCAGCCTGCAGGACGCGCCGCTGTCGCACGAGTATTTCAGCGCGACGTGCATGGTGCTGCCGAGCACGCGCGAGCCCTGGGGTCTCGTCACGAACGAGGCGCTGAGCCACGGCTGCCCGGTGATCGTCAGCGACAGTTGTGACTGCGTGCCGGAGCTGGTGGTCGAAGGCGTGTCCGGTTATGCGTTCCAGGCGGGCGATGTGGCGGGTTTGCATCGCACGATGCTGAAGGCGCTCGAAGCGTTCGCCGATACCGAAGGCGTGGCGCGTCGCTGCACCGAAGTGATTCAACGTTTCGATCCGCCGTCCGCGGCGGCGAACATCGCGCGTAGCTGTGCGCTGATGTTGATGAACTGATGCACTGATGCACTGATGCACCTGGGGAGGATGCACGAGCGAAGATAGACGCCGTCGGGCGCGCGGTCCTGCGCGCTGGCGGCCGACGCCTGGTTCAGCGGCAGAGGCGCGTCCGGATCGATGCGCGGTAGTCGGGCGAGGGACCACATGAAAATATTAATCTACGGGCTGAACTACGCGCCCGAGTTGACCGGAACGGGCAAGTACACGGCGGAGATGGCGGAAGCGCTGGCCGACGCGGGCCATGACGTCCGCGTCGTCTGCGCGCCGCCGTATTACCCGGAATGGAAGGTCGGGCACGGCTACCGGAGCTGGCGTCATCGTATCGAGACGATGCGCGGCGTGCGCGTGTTCCGCGCGCCTTTGTGGGTGCCGAAGCAGCCGAACGGCAAGAAGCGCATGTTGCATCTGGCGTCGTTCGCGCTGGCATCGCTGCCGGCGCTGGCCGCGCACGCGTTCTGGCGTCCAGAAGTCGTGATGACGATCGCCCCGAGCCTCGCCAACGCGCCCGGCGCGCTGGCGCTGGCGCGTCTGACGGGCGCGCGGTCGTGGCTGCATATCCAGGATTACGAAGTCGATGCCGCGTTCGATCTCGGTCTGCTCAAGAGCGATCGCGCGAAGAAGACGGCCTGCAAGCTGGAGAGCCGGCTGCTGAAGCGTTTCGACGTGGTGTCGTCGATTTCCGACAAGATGGTCGAGCGCGCGATCAAAAAGGGCGTGAGCCGCACCAATGCGTTCCTGCTGCCGAACTGGGTCGATACGTCGGCGATTTTCCCGCTGGAGCGTCCGAGCGAGTTTCGTCGCGAGTTGGGCATCGGCGAGCATACGAAGGTCGTGCTGTACTCGGGCAACATGGGCGCGAAGCAGGGCCTCGAGATCGTCGCCGAAGCGGCGGCGGCGGCGTTGAAGACGCGTCAGGATATCGCGTTCGTGTTCTGCGGCAACGGCGCGACCAAGCTCGATTTGCAGAAGCGTTGCGCGGATCTGCCGAACGTGCGCTTCATGAGCTTGCAGCCGATCGAGCGTCTGAACGAGCTGCTCAATCTCGCGGATATCCACGTTCTGCCGCAGCGCGGCGATGTCGCCGATCTGGTGATGCCGTCGAAGCTGACGGGCATGTTCGCCAGTGCGCGCGCGGTCATCGCGATGGCGCAGGAGAAGACCGAACTGTTCGAAGCCGTGAACAAGCGTGGCGAGGTCATCAAGCCCGAATGCGTCGATGCTTTGGTCGATGCGATCGAGAAGCTTGTGGCTAACCCCGCGTTGCGGGCGAATCATGGGGAAGCTGGACGCGCTTATGCACAGGAACGGCTGTCGCCGAAGTCGGTGTTTGCTCGGCTTGAGGATCGGTTAATTACGCTTGTTGGGGGACGGCCGCCGCATCTGCCCGGAGTGCGGGTCAAGGATGTCGTTTCTTCTTCTTCCGATCTGGCTCGGAGTGAGGTTTCTGAGCTTCCGCCGTTGGTCAGGATTGCTGAGCCTACTATCATGCCGCAGATCGAAAAGATCGATTGATCTTTGCTTTTTTGGGCTTCGTGGTTCTCTTGTCGCGCTTTCATTTTCAGTAGCCGCCTCCCCGGCGGAAGGGTTACTTTCTTTGCGGCGGCAAAGAAAGTAACCAAAGAAAGCCGCTGGCCGATCCTAAGCACCTTCTTGGCCGGCCGCGGCACAGGACTCTAGACTTGGCACAGCAATAGCGAGTGTCTTCACGGTTTGTCCGGGCGCTGGTTCCCATGCGATCAGCGCTTTCTCGCCCACCTCGGTAACGGTCCCCTTCGGCTTACTCCGGCCTCGCTACGCGGCCGGTTTAGGGCCGTTTGGGCCACCGGCAGATGTTCAGCGAAACGATCTCCCACACCTCATCGCGTTTATCGTTATTCGGCCCTACCTTGGTCCGCGCTTCAACACGCAAACACGCGCACGCGCCGTACAGCGCGATGCGAGCAACATCTATCAAGCGAAAAAAATCAGATAATGAAAGTAAAGCCACGCAATGCAATGCAAGAGAAAGCAAAGCCTCAAAGCCAAAGCTGGATTTCGGCTGCGGTTGAATGGCGACAGCGGTAGAAGTTTTGTCGAAGCACTGACCGGGGTAGGGCCGAATAACGATGAAACCGAGGAGGCATTCGAGTTTGTTTCGGTGATTGCCTGCCGGTTGCTTATACGAACCTAAACCGGCCGCGCAGCGAGGCCGGAGTAAGCCGAAGGGGACCGTTACCTTGTCGGGCTAGAAAGCGCGGATCGCATGGGAACCTGCACGCGAACACTCCGTAAAGACACTCGCTACTGCTGTGCCAAGTCTCTAGTCCTGTGCCGGGGCCGCTCAAGAAGGTGCTTAGGATCGGCCAGCGGCTTTCTTTGGTTACTTTCTTTGCCGCCGCAAAGAAAGTGACCCCCCCGCCGGGGAGGCGGTTACTGAACATCCAATCCCACAAAAAAACAATCAATAAGGCGACTTATAAATATCCCGAACCTGTCCACGAGCCGGCGGCTTAAGCCCCCCCCGGCGTAGGATAAAGCGCCGCCGCCGCGCCCTGCGGCATCATGAGCGCCTTATTAGCGTTAGCATCACGCCCACCGCGCCGCAACTGAGCGCCCCCGGCAGGATTCCCCACATACCCATTCTGCTGCGCCAGCAACTTGTCAGTAGGCGATAACGCATCGGCGGCAGCGCGCCCCTTGCCGGGCGCACCGCCATAAGGATCGCCGTATCCCTGCGGACTGCCCAGCAGATTCATCTCCGAAGGCGGCACGCCGCCCGCCTGCGCGATCGCCGCATCGGCGAAATTGCCCGCATAGGCGCAAGGCGCGAGCGCGGCGATGGCCTAAGGCAGAAGAAGCGCGAGTTTCATCAGTATCTCCAAGCGAATTGCCGATCCGGCAGCGATCGGATGCCGATCGAACGAACCCGTAGCTTACGCGAACGGAAATGATGCAAATGTGCACCAAACCGCGCTCGGACATCGGCGAATGCATCCTTTCAGTGAAGCGCGAATAAACCTGAAAGCGCGCATGCAACGCACTTGTGCGCGCGTTTAAACAGGATATTGCGCGCCATCGCCGGCTACGGCCAAAAGTTATGCCGATGCGGCCATTCATGTCGTAGCGCACGCGAGGTCTTCGACCCTTCGCCGATAATCAACCTACCGTATGGCTCGCTGCAACGACGTGTGCGTCACAGACCAGACGCATCCGACGATAAACATGCGGAACAGCGGCATCCGTCAGACGAGTGCCGACAGAAGAATCAAGGCCAATCAACGAGGCTTTCCGGGCAGGCGCATTTGCACGCATTCCGGACGGCAGCGCCCCGCACAGGGCGCACCGTCGCGAAGTGAATCGGCAGGGACGCACGAACACGGGCGGGGAACACATGGACAGAGTGATCGACGAGCTGATCGACGAGCGACGCATCGAGGCTGCCGGCAAGAGCGGCCGCGACGACGCTCATCCGTCGCGCGCCACGCAGACGGCGGGCAAGGTCATCGACCTGTCGCTCGCGGGTCCGGGCAACTTCGTCGCCAAGCGCGGCGTGCTGACCGAGATTGTGTGGTTCTTTCTCGAAGCCTGCTTCATCAACAACAAACTCATTCCGCTGTCGTTCGTGCGCGTCGCGCTGCTGCGCGCGTTCGGCGCGCGTATCGGCAAGAACTGCCGCATGCCGCATCCGATTCGCGTGAAGGCGCCGTGGAATCTCGAAGTCGGCGACAATTGCTGGTTCGGCGTCGACGCCTGGATCTACAACCAGACCAACATTCGTATCGGCAACAACGTGTGCATCTCGCAGGGCGCGTTCCTCACCACGGGCTCGCACGATGTCGCCGGCAACATGGATTTGCAGGTCGCGCCGATCGTGATCGAGGACGGTGTCTGGATCACATCCAAATGCGTGGTGCAGATGGGCGTCACCATCGGCCGTTCCGCGGTCGCCACGCCGCTGTCCGTCGTGCACCGCTCGCTCGAAGCGGAAGGCGTGTACGGCGGCAATCCGGTGCGCTTCATCAGAAAGCGCTTTCCCGCCTGACGATCGCCGCGCCAGGCGCGCACGCGCCCTGTGTGTGACATCCATCAATGGAAACGTTGTTCGTGGTCTCGAGGCGTCGCGCTACGTGGGCAATGACGCATACAGACGACGCGCCTGGCCCGATGCTTCAGTTTCGTTCGCATGAGAGAGGCGGGCGGCGAGCAGCATGAGCCGGAAATCGTGAACCCGAATCGTGGGACACCGCGAAGGAGGCAGCGAGGCTGGACCGGAACCCTGCAATGCTTACGAGGATTCGCAGCAGGGCGCCGTCGATATCGATCGGATTCGTCAGCGCGCGTGGCATCGACGGATACGACGTTTTGAACCAAGGGTCAAAAAGCGCGGTGAGTGCCGGGCATCCGACGATGCGGGCGTGCCGCTCAAGCACGGAATAACAAGGAGTACGGGGCATGTTCATTGACAGCCGAAGCGTGGAAGAAGGCGCAGTCATCGATACCACGGTGTGCATCATCGGCGTCGGCGTGGCGGGGATCACGATGGCGCTCGAGCTCGAAAAGCAGGGCATCAACGCATGCCTGCTGGAAAGCGGCGGCTACAAAGCCGACGACGAAACGCGCGACCTGTATCGCGGCGAAAACGTCGGCGTGCCGTACGAGTTCGCCGACGGCAGCAGCAACTGCTGGGGCGGCTGGTGCCGTCCGCTCGATCCGTGGGACTTCGAAAAGCGCGACTGGGTGACCGACAGCGGCTGGCCCTTCGGACTCGACGAACTGCGCCCCTACTACGCGCGCACGCATCAATTGCTGCAACTCGGCGAGAACAACTTCGATCCGGCTTACTGGGAAGCGGCGATCCATCGCAACGACGTGCGCCGTCATCCGTTCCCGAGCGGCAAGGTGCGCGACACGATCTCGCAGTTCAGCCCGCCGGTGCGCTTCGGCAAGGTCTATCGCAACCAGTTGCTGGCGGCGAAGAACGTGCGCGTGCCGCTGTTCGCCAACGCGCTGAACATCGATACCGACGCGGACGCCAAGACCGTCACGCAGATCGACGTCGCCACGCTGTCGGGCCGCCGTTTCGCGGTGCGCGCGAAGCAGTTCGTGCTGGCGACGGGCGGCATCGAGAATGCGCGTCTGCTGCTGGCGTCGAACAAGGTGCAGAAGGCGGGTCTGGGCAACGGCAACGATCTGGTCGGCCGTTACTTCATGGATCATCCGCGCATCATGTCGGCGAAGGTGAATTTCCGCGACGAATGGGCGCGCAACAAGCTGTACGACATCAAGTATCACTACCAGAACAAGGCTGTGTCCGCGCACGGCACCTTCATCTCGTCGCAGTTCGCGCTGACGCAATCGGTGCTCGAGAAAGAGAAGCTGCTGAACGCGCGCTCGTGGTTCTACTCGGTGTTCCGCGGCGAAAACACGGAAGGCGCGGAAGCGCCGATCCGCGCCAAGCAGGCGGTGTTGAAGAAGGATCAGCCCGGCTACAGCATGAGCGGCGATATCGTCAAAATGCTGATGCATCCGGTCGATACCGCGTGCTTCGGTCTCGCGCGCCTCTTGCAGCCGCGTTCGCTGATCACCGAGGTGAAGATCCAGACCATCGTCGAAGCGGAGCCGAATCGCGACAGCCGCGTGACGCTCTCGACGCAGAAGGATGCGCTGGGCCTCAATCGCGTCGTGGTCGACTGGCAGGTGACGGAACTGGTTAAGCGCACTTTCGATCGCACGGTTGCGCTGCTCGCCGATGAGCTCAAGCGCGGCAACGTCACCGATATCGAACTCGACGAAGAGCTCGAAGGCAAGCCGTGGCCCGCGCAGCTCGAAGGCACCTGGCATCACATGGGCACGACGCGCATGCACGATTCCGACAAGCAGGGCGTGGTCGACCGCAACCTGAAGGTGCACGGCATGAGCAACCTGTATGTCGCGGGCAGCTCGGTGTTCCCGACCGTCGGCGCGAACTTCCCGACCATCACGATCGCCGCGATGACGCTGCGTCTCGCGGGCCATCTCGGCCGCGTGATCAAGGGCGAGGACGGATCGGCGACGCTGGTCGCATCGTCGGGACTGCCGCTGCGTAGCGACGCGCCGGAAAGCCTGCCGATGGCCGCATCGGCGATGCATATGCCGGGCGATCTGGCCTGGCCGCTGGCCAAGAAGTAAGGCGTTTGTCTGCATCGCCCGAAGCGCCGCCGGATCGCACGTCCGGCGGCGCTTTCTGTTTTGGGCCGGGCTGCCTCGTTATATATAATCGCCGGTCCAGTCCTGGCTTCGAGGTAACGCTCTCGTGAAAACGCTCATCGCATCCGCACTCCTGGTTTCCATGCTCGCCGCGTGTTCGTCGGCGGAGAAGGAGAAGCAGAAAGAGGCCGGCTACATGCACACGGAGCAATCGCTCGGCGATGCCCAGCGCGCCGCGACCATCTCTTGCGACAGCGCCGCTCAATGCGATGCCGTCTGGTCGCTGACCAAGACCTACGTCCAGCAGAATTCGAAGGAACGCCTGACGCGCGCCGACGACGACGCGATTCAAACCGACGTGCCTTACGATTCGGGAAAAGCCGTGTTTTCGGCGACGCGTGTCGCCAATGGAGCGGGAAGCGGAAAGGGCGGCGGCGCGATCGTCACGCTCTACGCGCAATGTCGCGGCATGTACGAACCGGACCGCAAGCGCGGCTCGGATTACGACGACTGCGCGGAGAAGATTCTCTCCACGCAGAACGGTTTCGCGGCTTATTTGCGGGCGCATTTGCCCGCGCGGTGATCAGCGCTTGATCGACGTTTGATCAGCGCTTGAGCGAGGCGGCCATCGGGCCGCGCGCGAAGGCATCGCCGCGCGTCGTGCCGCCGGTTTCGCACAGCACGCGCAACAGGTCTTTCGACATCGCATCGACGTGAAAGCGCTTCATGAAGGTCTGGAGCGCCTGTTCGCGCATCGCTTCGCGGGCGGCGGCGTCCATCTTCAGCCACGCCGACAGTGCATCGGTCGCGCCTTCGACGGTATCGGTCGTCACGATGCCCGCGCGATCGTCCTTCACTTCGCGCCAGATATTCACCTTGTCGGAAATCAGCACCGGCATGCGCAAACCCAACGCTTCCGCCACCGCGATACCGAAATTCTCCTGATGCGACGGCAGCGCGAACACGTCGCTTACGCGGAACGCGCCCCACTTTTCTTCGCCCGTCAGCATGCCGGTCCAGGTCATGCGATCCGCGATGCCGAGTTCCTTCGACAGCGCGCGCAACTGGATTGCGTAGTCGCTGTCGTCGGGGCCGGCCATCACGAGATGCGCGTTCGGATCGAGATCGCGCACGGCGGCGAAGGCCTTGATCAAGAGATCGCAGCCCTTCTTTTCGTGGATGCGGCCGAGGAACAGAATCGAGCGCTTGTCCGCGAGATGCGGGAATTTCGATAGAAACGCATCGCGCAGGGCGGGCGAGTCGTCGGGCGGCTGACGCGTGCCGAACGCGACTACTTCCTCGTTCGCGCGATACAGCTTGAACGACTGACGCGCCAGCAGCTTCTCTTCCTGCGTCGTAAAGAGCACGCGCTTGGCATCGCGCAATACGCGATATTCCGCCCACGGCCAGTACAGACACTTCTTAAGATGCTTGAGCGGATAGGTGCGCTTGAACCACGGATCGAGCATGCCGTGCGGGAACACGTAGTAAGGCACGTTGCTGTTGCGCAGCGCCTTCCACGCACCGTAGCTCTGATACTGCCAAAGCCCGTTGACGATCACCGCATCGAAGCGCGCGGCGTGATCGTTGAGCCACGGCACCAGCGCCGGGCACAGGCCGTAGAAGCCTTTCGACGGTCCGAGCGCGTGCAGGCGCAGCGGGAACGCGGCGACATAGGGCGCGTCGAGCGATACGACTTCGATTTCGTGACCCATCGCCCGCATGCTGAGGCCGCTTTGCAGCACGCCTTCGGTGGGGCCGCCCGCGCGCGGATCGACGGTGGAGAGCAGATGCAGGATCTTCATATTCGAACTCGATTCAATGCGTGGGCGGGCGGCCGGATCAGGCCGACGGCGCGAACGAACTCGCACCGGCGGGCGGGTCGTTGCGGCCCGGTCCTTCGTGCGTGAGGTCGAGCGCGTGCGCCGCATGCGCGGGCAGGGCTTCGGGCATCGGTTCGTCGAAGGGACGGAAGTCGGGCGGCACGCCGTAATACGGTTTCCTGAACGAGCGACGGCTCGGATTCTGCGTGGCGGCACGCTCGCGGATGGCATGCGCGATGCGTCCGTACGCCGCCACCAGCAGACCGAGCGCGACGCCGTACACGACGCCCGAGAAGCGGTTGCCGAGCGGATTGCCGCCGACCGACGTCGCGGGCAGCGAGGCCACGATCAGCAGCGCGCGGCCGAGCACGGGCAGATACATCACGTCGGGCGCGCGCGACTTCCATGCGCGATACGCCATCGAGCCGCGATACAGCGCCCACAGAACGGCGATCGGCAGCGCGATGCCAAACAGAATGCCGCCCGCGAAGAACTGATAGACCCAGAAATTGTGGCCCGCGGCCCATTCCTTGATCGCGTAGAAGTCCTTCTTGCTGAACTGGCCCGCGAGGTCCGGCAGATAGGTCGGCGAATAGCGAGTCGGGCCTGCAAAATTGAATTTGCCGGAATGGACCCGACGACGCAGTCTGGTGCAGACGTAAACGCACATCTCAGCCAGGTCTGCAGCGCACGAGTAGA
Organism: Candidatus Burkholderia verschuerenii; assembly: GCF_001189365.1. Lineage (GTDB taxonomy): Bacteria > Pseudomonadota > Gammaproteobacteria > Burkholderiales > Burkholderiaceae > Caballeronia > Caballeronia verschuerenii. The sequence goes on from NZ_LFJJ01000044.1 coordinate 32,393, forward strand.
GGTTGAGGCATGACGTTGAGCTGAAAACGCGCCCACGCGAGCAGCAAAAAGAATATAGGGCCAAGGCCCAGACGAACGATCGCGCGCAGCAGCCAGCGCAGGTTGTAGCCGGCCGCACACAGCACCGCATGCAGCGCGTCGCCGGTTTGCCCCTTGA
>NZ_LFJJ01000431.1 GCF_001189365.1 Candidatus Burkholderia verschuerenii
GTGATAATCTTGCAACCATCAAGAAACCCTTGGATGAAACAAAGAAGATATTTCAACTTGCTAGAGGACTCGGGCCAAAATACCATTGATAAAAAAAGGACATGAAAGAAATGATATTTCAACTTGGAGGAGTTGAGCAAAAAAGGACATGAAAGAGATGATTTTTGAGCTATTTTGTAGTAGAAGAATTGGAGTCAAGTCAAGAAGGAATATTGAAGGAGAAAAAAATTAGCAATGAATTGAAGATAAGGCGTGACCGCGCCTTAAATTGAGATTCCTATCAGTAAAGCCGGGCTTATTTGGAGCATCCCAAAAATTAAGGAAAAGACATGCCACTTTTCAGGGATCACACACGCCACTTTAATTTGATGTCTTATTTCCTATTGGCTAGTGTATTTTCCTAGTCCAATTACTATTTAGTTTATTTTAGGAATTTTATTCCAATTTGGAAATTAGCCTATTTAAATCTTTGTAGGGTTATTTTTCCATTAGCCAAGAATCAGCCGCCAATTTCTCTCTGGACGTGACTTTTCTCACGCCAGTTTTCTCTCCATCTTCACCTTTTATTTTTCTTCAACAACTTTTCTGATCCAGGGAATTATCGACGTGATTGCTTCTGTGAGGTTTATGGGCTGATTTAATTTCTTTATTTCATTCAAGTAATTGTTGATTCTTGTGGTTTTATTATTTGGGTGAATTGATTTTGATGAAATTGACGACTTTGTTGGAATTGATTTTTCCCACTGCTTTCAATTAATTTGGGATCCGTAATTGTCTCAGTTGATTGGACACAAGAGCACCGTAGGTTGATTCATACTTGTAGAGTGAGAGCAAGGGTATGATTTAATTTAGAAAGAATTAACAATACAAAAGCCTGATATCTGCAGCTATCTCAGTTATTAGATTTTGGCTTAACTGATTTCTGTACTTAATGCTGTTATTATTGATCATGGAACGCTATCGTGCCCAGTGATGTAATAATTAGTCTTGTTTGAATGCTGGGTTCTGACAAGTATTTTTAGAAAATTATGAATTCTGCTA
>NZ_LFJJ01000432.1 GCF_001189365.1 Candidatus Burkholderia verschuerenii
AAAGAGCGGAGCGATAAGCTGAGAAGGGCGCGCTGAGTTTGAGTTGCTGCGCAACTCAGCGCGCCATCGGCTGGTGGAGCCGATGGAAAAGTCAAAACGACAACGGAGCGTATCGGTTGGCGATTTATCATTTCAGCATGAAGCCTATTTCGCGAGCGAAAGGCCGGAGCGCCGTCGCCGCAATGGCCTATCGTGCCGCAGAAAAGCTGACCAACGAGCGCGACGGGATCACGCATGACTACACCGCCAAACAGGGCGTGGACCATGCGGAAATCGTCTTGCCGGAAGGCGTCAACGCTGAGTGGGCGCGGGACCGATCGACGCTTTGGAATGCAGCCGAATTTGCCGAGAAGCGTAAGGACGCCCGCGTAGCGCGGGAGTTCGAGGTTGCCTTGCCGCATGAGCTGTCGGCTGAACAGCGCCTAGAGGCCACGCGGGCGATCGCGCAGGAATTAGCGAACCGCTATGGCGCGGCCGTGGATTTCGCCATCCATGCGCCACACGACGCCAGCGACGTTCGCAATCACCATGCGCATGTGATGATGACGACGCGGCAGGTTGGCGAGGATGGTCTTGGCGACAAGACGTATCTTGAGCGCGAAAACAAATGGCTTTTGGCGAACGACCTGCCGACGACCGACATGCAGCTTCGCGACCTTCGGCAGCGATGGGAGGGGATCGCCAACGAGCGGTTGGCGATGGCCGGGCTTGATCTTCGGATCGACCATCGTTCGCACATGGAGCGCGGGCTTGAGATCGCGCCGACAGAACATATGGGCGTCCATGCCACGCAGATGGAGCGGCGCGGCATGGACGTGTCGCGCACGCGGCTGGACGAGGATGCAGCGCGGCGCAACGCCGAACTGATCCGCGAGAAGCCGGAGCAGGTTCTCACGATCATCACCGGCGAAAAGAGCGTGTTCGATCGGCGCGACGTTGCAAAAGCGTTGCATCGCTACATCAACGACGACCGCCAAGAATTCCAGAGCGCCTTTGCGAAGGTCATGGCCTCGCCGGCGCTGGTGGAATTGCAGGCTGAGC
>NZ_LFJJ01000433.1 GCF_001189365.1 Candidatus Burkholderia verschuerenii
ATTTCAATCTTAGTTTTGATGATAACAAATCAAATATGTGAAAGGACTAATAATTTTTCAAGTTGTATGAGATTATTTTCAGGAACATTAAATTTCCAGATTTACGTATTCAATTTCAAATGGGCATATCTCTCAGTATGTTGAACCAAAAATTATGATCTTGGATGTTCTGGAAAGCTCTTTGAATTACCGACAAATATGTATTTCACGGCCAAGTGAAAATTCGGACCGAATAAAGGTGAAAATTAAGAAATACAAAAATGTGTCACTGTAATGACACATTCCGAGAAAAGTGGAATATCTTACGCTACAAATATCCAAATGACCTGATTCTGGTGGCTATAGAAAGCTAAGAGACGCGGCTACAACTTTTATTCAGACCATAAAGTCATCAGAGCACCGAAAACAGTTGTAAAAGGGGTTGGAAGTCTCGGGCAGTGCAAATGGCTGAAAATTCAACTAGTGGAGCCAAGTTTCCAATTTTAAATTGCACCACTTGGAGTCCAAATTTGCCTATAAATAGAGACCAAGGGTGAAGGCATTGAAGCACAATATACAAGCTATTGAGCCATTGTTATTATTGTCAAAATTCTCTAGCACTCTCATTTTCAAAGTGTATTCTTCAAGTTCTAGTTTTTGTTTAAGTTTCAATTTTAGACTAGAACCTTGTTCACTTGTAAACCATAAACACATCACACACAAGAGAGTTATATTATTCTTGAAAGTAAGAGGTTGCAAGTCAAGAATAAGTTAGAGGATGAGTGAAGAAGAACCTCTTAGTAGAGTTACTAAGTTATTCTTGGGGAATTTGTAAAGGTTTGGATTTCACCCAGAGAAATTGTTTATTTCTTTGAGAAAGAAATAGAAAGGGCTCCAACTTTAGAAGTTGGGGGGTGGATGTAGAGCTTGATAGGAGGGTAGAAAGCTTGAAACACTTTAAAAATCTTATATCTAGCATTACATACTCGTGACTCATATACACATCTACGAGCACACGAAATCGTACTAGATATAGTATGACGTATTCTGCTTGAAAAAAA
>NZ_LFJJ01000434.1 GCF_001189365.1 Candidatus Burkholderia verschuerenii
GTCATAATAAGTTATCTCACAAATGAGGAAAAAGTACAATTTTAAGTGTTGAGGTGGTGGTTGATCGCTGGCGGCGCTGGAGCTCGTCTGAAAACTCCAACTCTCTTAAGTTGTCCATTGCCGCCTACTCTGATCTGATCACTGGAGGCAATGAACTCTGCTTCTGGTTCTTCATTTTTTAGCCTTTTTTCTTTTTCTCTTCATATTCCAGCTTTGCATTGAAGGTTTCCTTATTGTTCATCAAATCTTGCTACACTTTAACTCCAAATGCATCACTTTTTGATGAGAACTCTTTCGCTCCAATTAGCCTAGTATGCACAACAAAGATAAAATCCATAAGAACGGTGTATATTCCTCAACTTATTCATAAAAACATAACAAAAAGTATTAAAACCTAATGAAAAGCACTTAAAATATGTACAAAATACTAGCTAAATTTAGGTATATTTGGTTCTCACCAACTGGTTATGTATTTGATTTGGAACTTTGGACTGTAAGCTATAAGTCTGTAATAGTAAATTTAGTCTTCCGCTGTTATGAATGATACGACTTGTGCAACAATGCTATTAAATGCTTGCTTGCGCCGTTGTCCCAGCGTGAGCCGGGGCTGGATGGCGACACGACTGACCCGACAAGCGTGTTGGGCCATTGAGGCTGGTCCCGCAGCCTGCCTCGGGAGACCGGGGCGCCACAGGTGGTATCAGAGCATAAATTTTAGGGAAACCTTAATAAAAGGCTTGAAACATGAAATATTAGTGACGATAAACGCTCGAACTCGTTAGAATTTGGAAATTAGGCACGAAACAACCTGATATATGCGAGAATGTTTATTGTAAATTGTTGGGTACAATTTCAATAAATGTTATGTTTAGAGTTATTCCTTTAAGTTTGAACTAGTACTGGCCTGTGCATTTTTGGGTGATAGGATGGCGGATGGTGCGGGTCCAAGTCGACCCAGATATCCCATGGTTATGACCCACGCTATTCCATACCATGATTATGACTTGAATAGGGAGCTTGTCTGTGATACCGTTACGAG
>NZ_LFJJ01000435.1 GCF_001189365.1 Candidatus Burkholderia verschuerenii
AACTAAATGAGGGATTTAGTTACAAGAGTTAAATTATTAAAGGGCTAGTAAATAAATAATTAGAGGGGTTAAAAGTTAATTAGTTTACAAAATGTGCCACGTGTCAAGAATTCCATGGTTAGGAAATTTAATTAATTAAACTAATTAAATTTTAGGGTAAAAATATATACGTGAGTGTGTGCAAGTGGTGAAAGTGGTTGAGTGTTTTGTGCATGTGTGTGTGAGTGATAACCGAGAGAGAGAGGGAGAGAAAAGAGTGTTGTGTGAGTGTTCTTTGTGTTGGCCGGAAATCTGGGAGGAGAAGGTGAGGTGGAAGACGAAATTTAACAAGGAAACAGCTAGGAGAAGGAGGATCAAAGCTAGGAGAAAAGGAGAGGAAGGTTTTGGAGAAAAACTCAACTCTTGCTTCCAAGGATTCAATTCGTTTTGCAGTAATCTGTGAGTGAATGTTGTTTAATTTTTTAGATTCATGTTATAGGATATGAATGGAGTGGTTTTGATGGTTTAGATGTTAAAGATTCATGTTAAATTCAGTTGAAAAAGCTCAAAACAGTGAATATGCATGTATGAGCTTAGATATAAGATCTTGGAAAGATTTATCGACGAAATTGTGTTTAAATGGGTTTAAAATGTTCTTTGGAGTTAGTACTAGTGATCTGGGTTGCATATTGTTGATTTAGAAACGTTTTGGATGGTTAAAAGTTGGATTTTGGGTAGAAAAGTCGCGTTTTCTGCGTTCTGTCATCGCGCCGCCGCGGCGTGTTCTTGAAGTCGGCTGCGGCGGACGCTTGAAGGTTTGAAGAGGTGCGTAAAATTTTCAGACCGTCGCGGCGGACGACTTGAAGCCGCCGCGGCGTGTTCTTCATTTTCCCAGAAAAATGTTTGAAGATTTGAAGGCGAACAGTGACGTGACACGTCACCCCGCCGCGGCGAAGGGACCCCAGTCCGCCGCGGCGGAGCCACCTATTTTTCAAAAAAAAATTAATTTTCTTTAAAAGTTTTAATGAACAAGTTAGGTAGTTTTAAGTATGATATAGTGTAATTGACAAGAAAACGTGAATTCTAGTGTTACAAACAAAGTCAAACGATTAATAGAAAACGTTACTTGCAGGACAAGAAAAGACAGGGATTTGCAGATACTGGATTATCGAATATTGGACAGTCTGTGAGTTTTCATACCGGCGTTTTTATTTTATAAACTATCATGGTAGTGTTATTGTTTCTAAAATGAATGTTTTATATAAAAGTTACAGTGTGAAATGTTATCATGTACAAGTAATAGTGTTTTATATTGACTTTAAAGTTCAAATGTACATCAGTATTTGTTTATGAAATCATTATTGAAACGTGCTTTATTGTCTTTGACATAGTATTTGCTTACGAAACTGATAAACTGAATTTTAATTAAAGTTATTCTTTAATTATGATTTTTGTAAAAGTTTTGATTATTTAAGATATTGATGAAAAAGTTGTGACTTATGTTTTTAAATGTGAATTTAGAGTTTTCGATAAAAGATTAATTTGATTCAAAATAAGATTTTAGAGTTTCCTAAATGTTTTCTAGTAATTGTTAAATAAGTTTTGAATGTATTTGATTTTAAAGTATTTATAACAGTCATTTTACTAT
>NZ_LFJJ01000436.1 GCF_001189365.1 Candidatus Burkholderia verschuerenii
ACGTTAACCAAATCCAATACTTATCGTTTCTGATCCTAATTTTCGTATTCTATCAATCGATACTTTTATAGCTTTTACTCAATGTTTGGTGTCTTTTATTAAGGTTTACCCTAAATCTTTGCTCTGATACCACCTGTGGCGGCCCCGGACCGAAAACCCACCGTTAATCGGGTGTGGGCCCGAATCCGGGTCGCCCGCCCCGACTGGCGCCGGGGCGATCGTTCGTGCATGCATTCATACATTCGAACATTCAAGTGGAAATCAATAATGCGGAAGTCAAAGATACTATCATTAACATTAATTTACAATAAGGTATACTTACAAATTCATGTTTACATAGTCCCTCACTTCAGGTACTACTACATCATTTATTCTTACAAAGTTGTCTCGATCTCATTCCAAGCTCACCCGGTACTTGCTATCATACTGTTCCTTTGAAAATATTTAAAAGCGTTCTTATGAGCTTAAAAAGCCCAGTGAGTCTATACAGTTTTATTTACATAAAACTTTAAACAACATATACAACTTGAGCATTTAGCAAGCATGGTACACAATACTGGCATGTAATTCTTGAAGCACTTGAAAAGATTAACTTTATTGATAAACAAGCAACATGTCACGAAACACTTTATTCATCAAAAGGATACTGAGAAATGTCCAATAAAATAATCAGCAATCAGAGACATTATAAAGTAAATGTCAATGCTTGTCTGTTGGTTTATCTTAATTTCTTGCGGCTACTACTTCTCCCGCCCTTGATTTTCTTTCTGACACTTCCACTCGGAACATGCCATTGTATAAAACTTTCACTTTTACACCAACCGCGGTATGCCTTTAGTGGTAATATCGATATACTGTAACTTTTAATGCCAAGTAGATTAGACCGTACGACCAAGCCCGATGCCGGCTCGTCGTGTCTTTTCTAACAAGGCGGACCCGAACTTTCACATGCACATTCAAACTTTCACTTTTGGTCGCGTCCGACCCTTTAACTTTAACATTCATGTAATCACATTGACAATCATTCACT
>NZ_LFJJ01000437.1 GCF_001189365.1 Candidatus Burkholderia verschuerenii
ACCGGCTTGTGATCCGCCGAATCCGTTGCTTGAACGTATCCTGTGCCTTGTTCGACACGACGCGTTTGACCTCGCCTGCCGGAGTAGCCCAGAGGGAATACCCCAGGAATTTGCGGCCAAATGCACTTGCCACGGCACTTTTTGAGTCGTTGATCTTCAGGTGCAGCTTGTCATAGCAGCGCCCGAGCAGGGCCATCACTCGCTTGCCCGCCTTCAGACTGCGCACGTACACGTTGCAATCATCGGCGTAGCGGGCGAAGCGGTGACCCAGCCGTTCAAGCTCGCGATCCACCTCGTCGAGTAACACATTGGCTAACAGCGGGGACAGCGGTGAGCCTTGCGGCGCACCCTCCCGCCGTGCGCTCACCACGCCACCTGCCATGATGCCCGCGTTCAGATAGGCACGTACCAGCCGGATCATGCTGGCCTCCTGTACGCGCTTGCTCAGCCGGTCAATCAGGATGTCGTGATTGATGCGATCAAAGAATTTCGATAGATCAACATCAACCACCACATGGTAGCCGTCCTGCACGTAGCCCTGTGCAGCGAGCACCGCATCCCGTGCCCGGCGACCGGGTCGAAACCCGTAGCTGTGTTTGCTAAACGTATGATCGATCAGCGGTTGCAGCACCTGTAGCAGTGCCTGCTGAATCAGACGGTCGGTCACGGTGGGTATCCCCAACTCCCGTTCGCTGCCGTCCTCTTTCGGGATGCCTACGCGCCGTACCGGCATGGGCCGATACGTGCCTTCCATCAGTTGTCGACGGATGGTTGGCCAAGCGTGCTTAAGGTGTTCTCCGGTCCTGACAATGTCCAGACCATCGACACCCGCTGCTCCCTTGTTCGCCTTCACGCGTTTCCACGCGCGTTGCATGTTCTCTCTCGCGAGCGCTTGCGACAGCAAGTCTCGCCCTGCGTCTTGCGGTGCGTGGCGCGGGGACACTGTTTCATCGCTGAGCGCATGGGGCGAGGCTTCACCTCGCATTGCCGCGATCCGCCCCGCTGCCGCGGGCATCTGATGCCTTACAT
>NZ_LFJJ01000438.1 GCF_001189365.1 Candidatus Burkholderia verschuerenii
TTTCTGGCCTTATCATTAGCATTGAGTCAACTATTACACATGGGACTAACTCCCAAATTTCCCTGACGATTAACACTAGGCTCGATTCCTGGGGCTTCTGAACCCATGTCGCAATCAGATCCTCACGTTCTTTTTCTTGCTAAGGAACTACCCAGTTAGAGTAGTAATACACCACTCGACCAAAGGATAAGCAAGGCTGCTCTATCGAGGGATCAAAGGTCCACTTGATTCCTATGTCGTAATCATGAAAAGACAAGGTATGGGTTGATTTAGAGGGGTATCGAGTTCGACATGGGCCTGCACAATTCGCCATCCTATCACGTAATAGTGTTCAAGTCAGATCTAACTTGAACTTAGAGTTCAAAGATTATCTATATTCACAGATTAAACATTTATTGAAATTATACCCAAAAATTTTACAATAACATTTCTTTTAGACTAATACTACATTTCATGCCAAGTTTTCAAGTTCTAACTAATTCAAGCGTTTAACGTTTACTATTATTTCATGTTCCAAGTCTTTTATTTAGGTTTTCCTAAACCAATGCTCTGATACCAACTGTGGCGTCCCCGACCTCTGGGGATGGATACGGGCCCCACACGTCACACGGGTTAGTCGGGTCGCCATCCCGCTCCGGTTTGTGCCGGAACAAGGGAGCAAGCATGCAATTCATTTAGCTGTAGATGCACCAGTTGTATTAATCAGAGTTTGCGGAAGTCTAATTACTATTACAATACAATTGTCTTTCAATTTAAAATTCGAATCAGATACATTCTCGGTCTATACACAGATAGACATACACCACGTCAAGCTATTACACAAGGCTCCAATGCTAAAACACCAACTCAAAGATTCGGTCTAAAAACTTTAATTGTTTTATCACTTCTATCTTCCAGCTCAGTACCTAGTCAGTTCAAGAGAGAGATAAAAGAGTTGTGAGCTAGAAGCTCAGTGAGTTCAAATCCAGTTTTACAAGCAAGTAAATGTCACGGCAGTACACAAGTAAAAATAAACATATACA
>NZ_LFJJ01000045.1 GCF_001189365.1 Candidatus Burkholderia verschuerenii
GGTTGCGAATGGATCCGTTCAAATGAACACAGGTAGGCGTCTTGGCCAGGTAGTCGCCTGGAGAGTCATCTAAGTCAGCAGGTTCTATACGTAGTCCAGCGCTTTTCGCAGCTTCCTCTATAACTAAATCGTAATTCGTAGTGTAGATTCGTTGCCAAGGGGTAGTTGCGATCACTGTTTGATGTGGAAGTACTTCTTTCACAGAGAACGCGTCCAAAAGCATCGCAACAAGCTGCTCGCCTGAATTCATGCGAAGGTATTTTTCAGATGCATAACGGAGATCGTTGTCTGGGTCAAAGCTACCGAGTTTTCCGATTTTATTTGCGAGAATCTGAGCAGTTGGAAATGCCGTACCGTCCAACGCGATAGCGTTTCTCGCAAACCCTGACCCAACAAAAAGAATAGCCCTACCGCCTGCAATGGTCTCGACGAGCGAGGGGATGTCCACTTCCATCGCTCTATATTGCTGCGGATTGAGTTTTTCGATCATTTTTATGCCTAGGTTGACAAGCCGTTTGCGTTGACGCGCTCGGCGGAAGAATTGTGATACTACGAATTGCAACACAAAGCGGAGCAAATTGGCAGAGTTCGTTGTGTCGCACACATCTTGGACGCCCGCAGTGGAGGGCGTTCATTTGGCGTCGGCATTGCGTCCGGTACGTGTCGTCTCCCCAAAAATCTTCTGGTACCAATCCGGCTCATAGTCCTGTTTTGTTAGCACGGAGACGTCGGTTGGATCGGCACGGCGTAGCGCGTAAGATTGCTTTTTGCAGTGTTCGTCGTGACGGCCGGCTATCCGCGTTTCAGCGCCCGTTGCCGCTGCGTGGTAGCCGAAGATACGCCCGGAACACAACCGGGATTTATAAGGTTCACGCAGCGGCGCCGGAACAGCGCGCCCGGATAGAATGAGGTTCGGATGATCCTTGCACTCCTGATTCATTTTCGTACCGAATTAAACGAACATTTGAGGTGAAATCACGCGAGCCATCAGAAATTATTATATAAAAATCAATATCTTATTAATGACGGCGATCGCGAGAACCTAAATCACGTCACTCCGAAGGCAGGGGTTGCTGGTTCGATCCCAGCCGGGCGCGCCAAGAAAGCTGCACATCCTCCCCTCTCCCGCCCCGCCCGCAAGTCCACTTTTTGCCCCACCGCCCACCTCGCGGCAAGTCCACAAAATCTCCGCTTTTCCCCGCCCAGCATGCAACTCGGCGCGCCGATCCGTGTCTTTTCGTCCTGACGAAGGGCATCCGCGGATTCGCCAAATTGGGCCGGAAACTTGCCTCTGTTACGCGAATTGATCAAGACACCGTATCGGTATAGTTCCACCATCTGCCGAAAGCCATGAGCTTCAGGGCTGGCAGAACGACCTGCACCGGCCTCGTCGCGATGAAGCACAGGGAAGCCGCCCGTGTTCTGAGCGAGATCCGTCTCGCGTAGTACTTCCCTCTGAAGGAGTTTCGGATGTCCACCGTTGCAACCAAGCCCAGCATCGAACAATTCATCGAGCAATTCCTGACCGCCGTCGACTTCCAGGAAGCCGTCGAAGTCTCCGCCGACACCGAACTGCTCAGCCTGCCGGAGTGGGACTCGCTCGCGTCGCTCGGCGTGATCGTCATGTTCGACACCGACTACGGCAAGACCATCTCGGGCGAAGACATCAAGAAGTGCGTCACGCTGGCCGATCTGTACAAGCTGCTCGGATAAAAACACATCATGGGTCTCTCCACTCTGCACAACGTGCGTTTTGCCGGCATGACGACCTGCGTGACGAAGCGCGTCGTTCACAACATCGACGATGCTACGCCGCAGATTAGCTCGGAGCGCGAGCGGCTGGTGCGCAATATCGGCATCCAGCAGCGCCGTTTGTGCCCGGAGTGGCAATGTTTCTCCGACCTCGCCTTCGAGGCGAGCGAAAAGCTGCTAGCCGAACTGCAATGGTCGCGCGATGAAATCGATGCGCTGATCGTCGTCACGCAGTCGCCGGACTACATCATTCCGGCAACCGCGATCATCCTGCAGGATCGCCTCGCGCTGTCTCACGCGACGATCGCGTTCGATGTCAATCTCGGCTGCTCGGGCTATCCTTTCGGCATTCATCTGCTCGGCAGCATGATCGCCGCCGGGACGATCAAGAAGGGTCTGGTGCTGGTCGGCGACAAGGCGGCCACGCTGAAGGACCCGCTGTTTTCCGACGCGGGCACGGCAACTGCTCTCGAATTCGACGCCGACGCCCCGCCGATGCATTTCGATCTGAACAGCGACGGCAGCGGACACAAGGCCATCATTCTGCCGGTCGGCGGGCATCGCGAGCCGTTCAAGCTGGAGCACGCGATCGCCCGCAAGGACGATGCCGGTTACTGGCGCTCCGGGCTCGACCTGACGCTCGATGGCCCCGCCGTCCTCAGCTTCTCGACGCAGCGCATTCCGCCCGCCGTCGAGCGCGTGCTGAGTTACGCGGACATGTCCAAGGACGACATCGACTATTTCGTGTTTCACCAGGCAAACCGCATGATCAACGAAAGCATCCGCAAAAAGCTGGGGCTTCCCGCTGAGAAGGTGCCTTCCACGCTGGCCGACTTCGGCAATACCAGCGGCGCGTCGTTGCCGGTGACGATCACCGCGCGGCTGCACGATACCCTGCCGGAAAAGCGTCATCGCCTGCTGTTGTGCGGGTTCGGTATCGGGTTGTCGTGGGGCAGCGTCATCGTCGACGTCGAAGCCGCGAAGTTTCCCGCTCTCATCGAGTCATGAACCACGACGATCCCTTTTCGCTCAAAGACAAACGCATCCTCGTCACCGGCGCATCGTCCGGCATCGGTCGCGAGGTGGCCATCATGTGCGCCCAGATGGGCGCGCAGCTCGTTCTGACGGGCCGTGACGTCGCGCGCCTGGACGCCACCGCCGGCGAGTTGCACGGCGATTGCCATTCGCTCGTCGCCGCCGATCTTTCGGACGCCGACGGCATCGATCGCGTGGTCGCGGAAGCGGGCGTGGTCGACGGCGTCGTGCATGCGGCCGGCATCTCGCGGCTCGCGCCGTTTCGCATGATCAGCAAGAGTCACGTCGACGAGATTTTCGACAGCAATACCTACGCGCCGCTGCTGCTGACGAAAGGTCTGCTGTCCAAAAAGAAGATCGCGCAGAACGGCTCGATCCTGTTTATTTCCGCCGTGGCATCGCATATCGGGCCGCTCGCCTCGACGGCGTATTCGTCGAGCAAGGCCGCCCTGCTCGGCGCGATGCGCTCGCTCGCGCTCGAAGTCGCGAAGCAGGGCATCCGCGCGAATTGCATCGTGCCCGGCTATGTCCGCACGCCGATGCTCGACGGGCTCGGCGGCGCGGACGGCAATCTGGCCGAACATATCGCACTCGCGCCGCTCGGGCTCGGCGAGCCGCAGGATGTCGCGGCGGCCGCCGTGTTCTATCTCGCCGACGCGAGCCGCTGGATCACCCGCAACTATTTCATCGTCGATGCTGGACTGACCGTGGGGATGGACATCTACGCATGAGCACGCCGGCGCATAAACTTTTTTCGCTCGAGGGCAAGACGATCCTCGTCACCGGCGCATCGTCCGAGCTCGGCCAGCAGATCGCGATTTCGTGCTCGCAACGCGGCGCGCGTGTCGTGCTGACCGGCCGCGACATGGCGCGCCTCGAGCAGACGCGCGAACGCATGCACGCGGGTGATCACCTGCTGGTGCCCGCCGATCTGACGTCCGCCGCCGATCGCGACGCGCTCGCGCAGGCGAGCCCGGCCATCGACGGTCTGGTGCATTGCGCCGGCCAGCAGATGCTGTGTCCGATCCATCAGTTGAGCGAAGGGCTGGTGACGGAGATGTACAACGTCAACTTCCTCGCGCCCGTGATGCTCACGCAGCTCCTGTTCGCCGCCAAGCGGATCGCGCAGCAGGCGTCGATCATCTTTCTGCTGTCGACGTCCGCGCATATCGGCACGCGCGGCGTCGGGCCGTATTCGGCGATGAAATCGGCGATGCTCGGCATCATCCGCTGTCTCGCGATCGAACAGGGCAAGCGCAAGATTCACGTCAACGGTATTTCGCCGTCCGCCGTGCCGACGCCGATGTGGGGCAATCCCGACGACAACGTGATGCTCGACGCCCAGCGCGCGCGTCATCCGCTCGGTCTCGGCACGCCCGAAGACGTCGCGAACGGCGCGATCTATTTGTTGTCGGACGCGAGCCGATTGGTGACGGGCACGACGCTCGTCATGGACGGCGGAGCGGTAATCTGATGCGTAAGGTTCTGATCGTCGGCGCGGGCGGCTGGGGCCGTCAGGTGCTCGATATGATGCAGCGAACGCCCGGCTACGGCGACGCATGGACGCCGACGGGCTTTCTCGACACGCGCGCGCATATGCTCGACGGCTTCGGCTACGCCCTCAAAGTGGTCGGCGATCCGCTCACTTACGCGCCGGGCGATGACGAAATTTTCGTGGCCGCGATCGGCGATCCGCGCGCGCGTCAGCGTTTCGTGCAGCCGTTGCTGGATCGCGGCGCGCGTTTCATGAACATCGGCCTCGAGCCGTACGACAACTCGACGATCCGCCTCGGTCACGGCGCGGTCTCGGAGCATCACACGCGAATCGGCGTCGATACGCATATCGGCGACTTCGCGAATATCCACACGCAATCGGTGATCGGCCACGACGTACGGATCGGCCGTTTCGCGCAGATAAGCGCGATGGTGTTCATCGGCGGCAATGCGCGCATCGGCGATTTCGCGTTGATCAATCCGCACGCGACCATCGTGCCGGGCATCGAGATCGGCGAAGGCGCGACGGTCGGCGCTGGCGCTGTCGTCGTGAAGAACGTGCCGGCGGGCGCGACCGTGTTCGGCAATCCGGCGCGCATCATTTTCCAGAAAGACCCTGAATAAAGGCACTTCCATGCGTTCGCGGATGCATCCGAAGTATTACCTGTCGCAGGACATTTTCGAACGCGAGCAGAGTCGTCTCTATCGCAAGTTGTGGGTGTTCGCCGGGCTCAAGACGATGCTGCCGAACAATCACTCCTTCGTCACGCGCAAGATCGCGGGCATTCCCGTGGTCATCCAGAATTTCAAGGGCGCGCTGCATGCGTTCGAAAACGTCTGTCTGCATCGCAGCGCGCTGATCCAGACCGAGCCGGTGGGCTGCCGGCCGCTCGTCTGTCCGTATCACGCGTGGAAGTACGATGCCGAAGGCCGCGTCGACAACATCCCGCACTGCGACGCGCTCTATCGCATCGCGCCCGCCGAGCAGGCGCAGATGAAGCTGCGCGAATTCGCGCTGCGTGAAGTCGGCAATCTGCTGTTCATCAATCTCGATGCAAATCCGCTGCCGCTGGAAGAACAGTTTTCGGCCGAATTCATCGACTTGCTGGCGAGCAGTTCCGAATCCTACGATGCCGAAGTCATGACGACGACGTGGCACGGCAAGTTCAACTGGAAGCTGGTCTACGAGAACCTGCGCGATATGAGCCATCCGCGCTTCGTTCATCCGAAGACGCTGGCGAAGATCGTCGATTTCCCCTCGGGCGTCAACGATGCGGAGTTCGAAGAATCCACGCATGAGCTGAGCGATCTGTCGGTCGATGGCTTGCGCCGGGAGTTGCGGCGCTTCAGCTTCGGCGGCGCGGACGCGGAGATTCCCGAGCTGCGCCGTTTTAGCTGGTTCGATCACGTCGAGCGCTGGGGCGATCGCAACGTCTACTACAACTGGCTCGCGTTTCCGAACCTGCATATCGCCAGCGCCAACGGCGGGCATTCGTTCACGCTGGAGCATCACATTCCCGTCGCGCCGGATCGCACTGATATCGAGATTTACTACTTCACCGCGCGCAAGAAGCAGCGTTACGCGTTTTCGAGCCACGTCCTGCTCGCGCAGATCCACGGCAGCAAGGTCGTGGTCGGCGAGAATGTCGACGTCATGGAAACCGTGCAAGCCGCGATGCACAGCGGCTCGCCGATGCCCAACCAGGGTGCGTACGAATCGATGAATCGTCTGGTCGAGCGCTGGTACACCACCGTGATGGAGTCCGACCATGAAATCTAGATGGATCGTGGGCGGCGGCGACTATCTCGAGCACGCGTATCAGGCGTGGAAACAGGCGCGTCCCGACGAAGCGGTCGAAAAAATCGAGGTGCCGCAATCGCCCGATTACGCGTTCGATCTGAACGTGTTCGACGCGCTCGATCCCGCGCAAGGCGCGATGTTCATCGCCTTCGATGAGCGCTTCGGCAACTTCAAGCGCATGGAACTGCTTCAGGCGGCGATGGAACGCGGCTTCGCGCTGGAGCCGTTTGTCGCGCCGGGCGCATCGGTCGCGCCGGATGCGGTGATCGGGCCGAATGTGTTCGTGGGCGCGAATGCGAGCATCGGCAGCAGCGCGCACGTCGAGTACAACTGCGTGATTCACGCGGGCGTCAATCTCGGCTTCGGCGTGCGGCTGCGTCCTTCGTGCTGGCTGATATGGGCGTGATCGTCGGACAAGGCGCGGAAATCGGCGCGCATTCGATCCTGCGATCCGGCGCGATCGTCGCGCCGAAGGTGAAGATCGGACGCAATTGCGAACTGGGCTGGGCGCGCCTCTACAACACGGACCTCGCGAGCCGCACGACCTTCGATCCGCGCTACGACGAACCGATCTACGTGTACGGCGCGTGAAAAGTACGCGCCGCCGTTCAACCCACGTATTCGAACAGCGCCACGCCCCACGACAAACCCACGCCGAAACCGACGGCCATCACCAGATCGCCGCGTTCGAGCGACGCCATCTGTTCCGCCGGCAAAATCGGCACGGACGCCGCGACACGGTGTTGCCCATGTACTCGCAGTTATCGGGCGCCTGATTGTCGGACAGGCCGAGCTTGCGCGCGAGTTGCGCGGTCACGAAGCGGTTCGCCTGATGGAAAATGAACTTGCGAATCTGGCCGACTTGCAGCCCGTTGTCGTCCAGCGCGATGCGGATCGCATCCGGCACGCAGCGCAGCGCGAAGTTGAAAATCGCCGAGCCGTCCATGTGGATGCCGGCCGGCTGATCGTCGGGGCGCACCGCCGAGTTGTGCGCGACGAACGCTTCGTAACCCGTGCCATCGGCGAAGCTGCGGCAATAGCGGAAGCGCAGACCTTGCGGGCGCGTCGAGAATTCGGCCGCCGTGGCGGCATCGCCGAACAGCACGCGCGTGGTGACATCGTCCGGTCTCAGCAGGCGCGAATACGTGTCGGCGTTGATCAGCAGACTGCTCTTGTGCGAGGCCATCGACCGCTGCATCGCGACGATCATCTGCGTGCCGAGCACGAAGCCCGAGCAGCCCTGATTGATGTCGATCACGAAGCAATCGTTTGGCAGGCCGAGCAGACCATGCACGCGCGAAGACACGCCGGGAATCAGATGATCGGGCGTCTGCGTGCAGACGATCAGCGCGCCGACGTCCGTTTGCGGACGCGCGTCGAGCAAGGCGCGCGAGGCGCTGAAGGCGAGATCGCTGGTGTACTGGTCCGGGCCCGCCACGGGCCGGCTGCGCACGCCGACCTTGCGGACGATGCGCTCGTAGTTGGCGTCGGGGATGCCCAGCGCCGACGCGTCGTTATGTTCGGTACGCGCGCCGGGGACGACGACGATGCCGTTCAGGAAGACGTCGGGTGATGTCAGCAGATTTCCCATATTCAACAACCCTGATCGCGATGGCGAACGAGCGCCGCGAAGCGCTGCGGCGCGCGGACTTCGCGCATCGTCGCCGTGCGTTGCGAGAGCGGGCGATTCTCATCGCGTGTACTGGTAAAAGTCGGTCAGGCATCGATCAATGCGGGCGCGGGGGTCCGAAGCTCGGCGCGCGTCGCCGCCGCCCGCAACACGATATCGATGATGCCATCTTGCGTCGCATCGTCCAGCGCGGGGTAGATCGGCAGACACAGCACTTCGCGCGACACCCGGCTCGCGACCGGCAGATTCGACGCCACCGCCGACGGCAAACCGCGATAGCTCGGAAACTCGCTGATCAGCGGATAGAAATAGCGTCGCGCGAGTATGTTTTCGGCACGCATCGCGTCGTAGAGTTCATCGCGCGTGAGCGGAAATTCCTCGCCGACGCGCACCGGAAAATAAGAATGGTTGCGCGTGGCGTGCAGCGGCGCTTCCGGCAGGCGCAGGCCGGGAATGCCGGCGAGCGCGCGTTCGTAACGCTCCGCGATCCGCGCGCGCGATGCCCCGATCCGGTCTATATGCTGAAGCTGCAGCAACCCAAATGCCGCCTGCAACTCGTTCATCTTCGCGTTGATGCCGGGCTTGACGACGGTCACTTCGTCGGCGAAACCGAAGTTCTTCAGGTGATCGATATGGCGCTTGGTCTTGGCGTCGTGACAGATGATCGCGCCGCCTTCGAAGGTGTTGAAGATCTTCGTGCCGTGAAAACTCAGCACCGACATATCGCCGAAACGCAGCACCGATTCGCCGTGACGGCGCACGCCGAACGCATGCGCGGCGTCGTACAGCACGCGCAGGCCGTAGACATCGGCGATGCGCTCGATCTCGTCGACCGCGCACGGATTGCCGTAGACGTGGACCGGCAGAATCGCGGTCGTATGCGGCGTGATGGCGGCCTCGATCTTGCGCGGATCGAGATTCATCGTGACCGGATCGATATCGGCGAACACGGGCTTGATGCCGTTCCAGTGCAGCGCGTGCGTCGTCGCGACGAAGCTGAACGGCGTGGTGATGACTTCGCCGGTGACCTTCATTGCCTGCAAGGCCGTGATCAGCGCCAGCGTGCCGTTCGAAAACAGCGACAGGTACTCGACGCCGAGATACTCGCAAAGCGCCGCTTCGAGCTGCACGTGAAACGGCCCGCCGTTCGTCACCGTCTTGCTGTCCCAGATCTTTTGCAGATACGGGATGAACTCCTCCAGCGGAGGCAGATACGGCTGTGTAACGGGAACGAGATTGTTCATGGCGAGGCGCAGATAGCGGCGTGCGCGTTGGGCGCGCACTTCCAATGAAGCCAGAATAGCCGCCGCCGTGCTGCTTCGATCGCTCAATCAAGGGGCGCAAATCCGCTCAACTCCGACGAATGGGCGTTCGGCGCGAAGCCGGAGATTGGACGGGAAATGCCGCGCTGTTCGCCGGATCGGCTTGCGCCTCGTGCCTCTATTCTGTGAAGGTCGCGTCGTGCGGCCCATGCGAAGCAGAACCCGCAGCAGAACCCTTATCCAATATGGCTACCGTCAGCATCCTCATTCCTGCCTTCAAGCCCGACTATCTGGCGAAAGCGATCGCCAGCGCGCTCACGCAGACCTTTACCGACATCGAGATTCTGGTCGGCGACGACAATCAGGACGGCCGTCTGCGCGCCATCGTCGAAGGTTTCGGCGATGCCAGCATCCGCTATCTGCACAACGCCTGCGGCGATACGCGGCTGAACTCGCGGCGGCTGTGGGAGGCATCGGACTGGCAGTATGTCAAATGGCTGTACGACGACGTGCTGATGCCGCAATCGGTCGAGGTGCTGGTCGACGCGCTGCGCCGGCATCCGCAATCGGCGATGGCGTTTCACGAGCGCGTGATCATCGACGAGCACGACAACGTCACCTTCGCGCCGCCGTCGATCGTGCCGCCGGGCCAGCTCGCGCTGCTCGACCGCACCGTGCTGGTGGAAAACATGGTGTCGCTGATGAACAACTTCATCGGCGAGCCGAGCAACATCATGATGGTCCGCGACGCGATCGACATGTCGACGGTGATGTCGTATCGCGACTGGAAAATCACCTATCTGAACGACGTCAGCATGTATCTGAATGCGGCCGAATACGGACCGCTGGTGCTGGTCGGCGGCTATCACAGCTGTTTCCGCCGTCACGCCTCACAGAATTCGGGCACGGCCAGCCCGATTCTGGTGGCAGGCTTTTTCGAATGGGAAGTGATGGTGCGCGGCGAAGCGACCGCCGGCCGCATGTCCGCCGATGCGCTGGCGCGCGCGTAACCAGTTGCAGGGCACCTACACGTACGCGATCGACACGCTCGGCATCCGCGAACTGGCGGTCCTGCGCGACAACCTCGCCGAACTGACGCAGAAGCCCGTCGTCGACCTGTACGATTCGCCGCGCTTTCGCGCCGATACGTCGAACGCCTGGGCGCAAGTGCAGGCGCGTCTGCGCGCCGCCGCGTAAGCGTCAGCCGCCCAGCGACGTGCCGTAGGCGAACGCCTGCTCGCCGAGCCAGCGGCGATACGCGACCGACATCCGGTCGCACTTCTGATGCAACTCCGCGTCGAGATCCAGCGGCAGGCGTTTCGGCCACTGCGACTCGACGATCGGCGTGTCCTGCAACAGAATTTCCATATTGAAGTCGTAGAGCGACTGATCCGAATGCGTCGCGTCGTTCTCGTGGATCGATACGAGCCACACGCGCGTTTCGGTCTGCGTCACCGGCGATACCGCCAGCATGATATGCAGCGCGCCCTGGCCGTCGTCGGAGGCCATTTTGGTGAGCATCGCGATCAGCGGCCGCTTCACGCGATACACATACTCGAACATCGCACCGCTCTGGCCGGGAATGCCGGCCGGCTGCCAATAGCGGCATTGCCGCGCTTCCAGCCCGCCGTTCGCGAGCGGCACGACATCGTAATCCGGCACTTCCGTGTGATCCTGCACGCCGAGAATCCCGCGATGCACGAACGAAAAGTGCGCCATATCCAGAAAATTCTCGACGACGCGCGGCGCCGATGACCTCACCGTCTGCGGCGCGAGGTTGATCCTGCGCCCGCCTTCGATCGCCGCTTCGGGATAAAAATCGAGTGCATACGACGGCTCGCCGATGCACATCCACACGACGCCGTACTTTTCCTCCGCGAGGTAAGTCGTCGCGCACGCGCGCTTCGACGGCCGCAACGACGGATTCGACGGAATGTGCAGGCATTGCCCTTCAATGTCGTAACTCCAGCCGTGATACGGACACACGATCCGGTCGCGCTCGACGCTGCCCAGCGACAATTGCGCCCCGCGATGCGGACAGTAATCGCGCCACACGTGCGCCACGCCCAGACTGTCGCGCCACACGACGATCCGCTCGTCCGCCACCGTGAAGCCGCGCGCGCCGTCGGCCGGCACGTCGTCGCTGTTGCAGACCGGCAGCCATTCGCCGGCGAGAGGATGGTCGTCGCGCATTTAAGTGAACCGTGAATTATTCGGAAGACGCGCCGTTAACCCGACTACGCCATCGGCTTTCTTACCCGAAATGCGGTAGCTTCGCAAAAAGTAGCAAAATACCGGCTCGATTTTTTCGCCGCTTTTCGCGACACGCAGCACAAGCACACCGATAACAACCGCAAAGGGATCAGCAATGGAGCAGGCGTATCAGCCGGCACGGCGGACTCATGGCTTCGCGTGGGCCGGCAACCGGCATCCCGAACGCGAGCAGGCGATGCTGCGCGTCGGCATGGGCGTCGCGGTGTTGCTGGCGTTCGGCGCGTATGCGTGGCTCGTGCCGTCGCAGGCAAGCGTGGCCGTCACGCGACTGATCGCGGCGTACGTCTGTTATGGCGCGCTGACGCTGTTCGTCGTCAATCGCTCGGCGTCGGCTTCGGCGTCGAAGGCGCGGCTCGTCGTGACGACCGTCGCGGATCAGGGTTTCGTCGGCGTGGCGCTGGCCATCGGCGGGACGGCCGCGCTGCCGCTGCTCTGGGCGATGTTCTGGTTTCTGATCGGCTCGGGCTGCCGCTACGGCAAGCGCACGCTCGCGCTGTCGTGCGCGACGGCCTTCGCCGCGGTCGTGACGCTGGCGCTCTGGCAGCCGTGGTGGCACGCCAACCGGCCCGCCGCGATCGGTCTCGCGCTGAGCGTGCTGGCGGCGTCGGCGTATCTGAGCGTGCTGGTCGATCGTCTGGGCGACGCCAATCGCGATCTCGCGCGGCAGGCGTCCACCGATCCGCTGACGGGCTTGTCCAATCGCTATGCGCTGAAACGCGTCGTCGATCTGACGATGACCGGCGACGCCATCGCCGGTGCCGATTCCACCGCGCTGCTGCTGATCTATCTGGACGGTTTCAAGGAAGTCAACGATACCTACGGCCACGCCGCCGGCGATCTACTGCTGCAAGCGTTCGCGCAATTGCTCGCGCGCAACATGCGCCGCGCCGATACCGTCGCGCGGCTCGGCGGCGACGAATTCGTCGTGCTCGCGCGCGGCGTGCGGGATCGCCGCGCGGTGCTGTCGGTCGCCGATGGCATCCACGCGATCCTCGCCGCGATCACGTCGGTGCAGGAGCGGCCGGTGCTGGTGTCGGCAAGCATCGGCGCATGCGAATTGTCCGGCGCGATGCAGACGCGCCGGCCCGACGTGAGCATCGTGCTGCGCGCCGCCGACCGCGCGATGTATCGCGCCAAACGCCTCGGACAAGGCAAGACGGTGTTCGCCGAAGCGAAAGACTTCGACATCGCGTAACCCAAAAAAAACGCGGCGGTTAGTGATAACCGCCGCGCTTCACATCACACACGTACCTGGCTCGAGACGCTCAGACGTCCACGCTCGTCCACGATTGTTCGCGCAGCTTCGCACGCAGACGGGCGACCGCCTGGCTATGCAGCTGACACACGCGCGATTCGCTGACTTCCATCACCGCGCCGATTTCGCGCAGATTCAAACCCTTCTCGTAGTACAGCGACATCAGCAGCTTTTCGCGTTCCGGCAGCTTGTCGATGGCTTCGACCAGCGCGCCGCGCAGGCTGTCGTCGAGCAGCGCCGACAGCGGGTCCGAACGATCGACGCAGTAGCGGTCGAGGAACGGCTCGTCATCCGCCGAGCGATCGAAGTCTTCGTAATAGATCAGCTGGCTGCCGTGCAGGTCTTGCAGCATCGACTGATATTCGTCGAGCGGCACCTTCAGATGCTCGGCGATTTCCGTTTCGCTGGCGCTGCGGCCGAGGTTCTGCTCGACCTTGTGCACCGCCGATTCCACTTCGCGCGACGTCTTGCGCATGCTGCGCGGGAGCCAGTCGTTGACGCGCAGCTCGTCGAGCATCGCGCCGCGGATACGCTGGCTGGCGTAGGTTTCGAACTGCGCGCCCTGATCTTCCTTGTAGCGGCTGGCCGCATCCATTAGGCCGATCATGCCTGCCTGAATCAGATCGTCGAGATCGACGCTCGCGGGCATCTTGGCGACGAGCTGAAGACCGAGACGGCGGACGAGCGGCGCATAGCGCGTGAGCACGTCGTTTTGTGAGAGCTTACCTTTGGCGTTATACATCTTGATCAGCTTTACTAAATCACATCGACGCCGTGCTGCTCATGGCGAAACCGGAAAACGCGTTCATCTGCGCACTCCGTTTGCCATCCTCAGACTCGCCAACCGAAAAACGCGCGTCTTTCCTGCTTTCCGCCTCGCCACGCACAACTTGCGCGGGACGCATCGGCCAGAACAGGAGCTCTGCCGCGATGCGCCGGTAGTCGCGTGCCGCGGCCGTAGCCGGGAACGCATCCACTGCGCATCGAGAGAGTTCCCAAGCCGAGCGACGCGCGCATCCTCGGACACATACCCTGCCTGCACGAGCGACACAGCCAGATAGCGGCTGGCGACGCCCGACAAATTCTCAAACGCGACCGCCGCGTCCGCCGGGTTCTGCACGTGATTGATGAGCACGCGGAACTGCGGAATCGCATGAGCGTAGTGCAAGCGCTTCATGCACGCATACGCCTCGGTAATCGCCGACGCGGCTACCCGCGTCACCATCAGGAAATCGTGCGCTTGCGCCGCGAGCGACGAGAGCGCGCCATTCCGATCGAGTTGCGTGTCGATCAGCACGATGTCAGCCGGACCGTCCAGCAGCGCGCGCGTCTGCGCGGCGTCGTGAACGATGCGTTCGTCGCGTGGCGCGGAAATCAGCGAGAAGCCGTACTGCGTGCGCGTCACTGCGTCCTGGAGCGTGCGGCGGCCGGACATCACCGCCGAGAACGCGCCCGTTTCCTTCACACCGGCCAGCTCGCTCACCGAGCCCGCGCCGTGTTGCTCGTCGATCACGAGCACATCTTTGCCATGCACGGCCAGCGCCGTTGCGAGATTCGTCACCACCGACGTGCAACCGATGCCCGTCGGTCCGCCTGCCACCGCCACCACGCGCGAACCCGAACGCGTCAGCAGCCTTCTCAGGCCTTCCGCTTGATCGAGTACCGTCTTATCCAAAAGTCACCCAGTTCAGTTCGGTCGTGGCACGCGCGGACAACGCGGAGAGCAGCGCCGGCACTTCTTCGTCTTGCGGCACGAACGGCGAACCGTCGCGCGGGATGCAGAACGCGCTCTTGATGAGGAAGCGGCGCGTCGCGACGTAGAGGTTTTCAGGGACCTTCTGACCGGTCGATACGTAATGCACCGGCAGCTTGTAGCGGATGACCGCATCGAGCACGCCGCCGAGATTGGTGGCTTCGTCGAGCTTGGTCAGGATGCAGCCCGCGAGCGGCGGTTGATCGTCCGTGCTCTGGTAGGCCTGCACGACTTCGTTGAGCGTGTCGCCGTGGCTGGTTGCGTTGAGCAGCAGGATGCGTTGCACCGGCTGGCCCGCGCCGCACAGCATCGCGACCTGGTCGGAGACCATGCGATCGCGCTGGCTCATGCCGATCGTGTCGATCAGCACGATATGTTTGTTGCGCAGTTCGGAGAGCGCGAGTTGCAGATCCGCGCCGTCTTTCACCGCGTGAACCGAAACGCCGAGAATCTTGCCGAAAATGCGCAGTTGTTCGTGCGCGCCGATCCGGTAGCTGTCGGTCGTGAGCAGCGCGACCTTGCTGGCGCCGAAGCGCATCACGCAGCGCGCGGCGAGCTTGGCCGTCGTCGTGGTCTTGCCGACGCCCGTCGGGCCCATCAGCGCGAATACACCGCCGCGTTCCATCAGCGCGTCTTCGCTGTCCATCACCGGCAGATTCGATTCGATGACTTGCTGCACCCACTCGAACGCCGCTTCGAAGTTCGCCATTTCCGGCATGTTCTCGACGATCATGCGGACCATCTGCGCCGAGAAACCGGACGCGAACAGACGCTTCGTCAGCGCGCCGTTCAGCGGGCTGCGGCGTTGACGCTCGCCCCACATCAGACCGGCGAAGTGCTCTTCCATCATGTCGCGCATCGACGACAGTTCGCCCATCACGGTGTCGTTGACGAGCTGTTCCATGCGCTGGCGGATCGCGTCCGTCATCGCGGCGGCGGCGTTCGCGGACAGCGCGTCGAAGCCTTCCGGCGACTTCGGCGCGGGTTGGCTTTCGGCGTTGATCTTCTGGGCGGCGCGGCGCGCGGCGACTTGCGCGGCTTCGCGGGCCCAATCCGGCGTCTGGACTTTCTGCTGAGCGTGTTGCTGTGCGTTCTGCTGAACCGGCTTCTCGGCACGCGGCGCCGGCTCGAAAGCGGCGACCGGCGCGGGCAGTTCAGCCGGCTTGTGCGATGCGACCGGCACGCCCAGACCGCGCGCGATGGCGGCGGACGGCGTCAGCGGACGATTCGTCGGCGCGCCGGCTTTCTGCGCGATGCGGCGTGCATGGTCGATCAGCCACGGGTTGGTGTCGGCCATCGTGCGCGACGCGTCGTCGGCGGACAGGCCGATGTGCGCGGCGTCGTCCTGAGCGTCTTCGGCATCGCTGTTCGAGCCGAACACGGAGGAGAACACGTCGCCGCTGGCGTAGGGATTCATCGGGGCCGACTTCGCTGCCGCCGCGGCCGCTGCCTGAGCGAGCGCCGAACGCGGCGTCGTGCTCGGGAACACGGCGGGCGGCTCGGATTGCGCGATCGGTGCGGGCGAGATCGTCGCCAGATCGCTTTCCGCGACCGCCACGATTTCGACCGATCCGTCGTCGAGCGTGCGATTCGAGAGGACAGCTGCATCGGGGCCCAGCGCTTCGCGAACCTGGCGCAATGCGTCACGGCTGTTCGCGCCGATGAATTTACGAATGTTCAAAGTGGCTCCCGATCTCTTTGTGATTGCTGCGTCCGATGCAGTAGCGGGTAATCTCTGCTGCATTTCCGTACCCGCTTTTCAGTGAAGTCATTATTGCGAAGATCGCCGAACGCCTATCGCCGGATAAGGGGTGTGAAAAAGTGGTATTTCGGCTGATCAAAGCGATGCGACCTTTCAGAGCGCGACGGAATTGCCGGCTATCGGCAAAACATGCCGGAACTTGATGCGTCGTCGCATCGCGCGACGGCGTAAGCTGTAGAACCTCGCGTGGCACCAGCGCACTGACAGGAGACTTCCGCGTATGGCATCCGCTGTTCCTTCCGGCAAACCCACCACCGGCGCGCGTCTGGTCGTCGATGCGCTCGTGCGGCACGGCGTCGAACGCGTGTTTTGCGTGCCCGGCGAGAGCTTTCTGGCCGTGCTCGATTCCCTGCACGACGAAACCGACCAGATTCAGACGATCGTCTGCCGCCACGAAGCGGGCGCGGCAAATATGGCCGAAGCCGTCGGCAAGCTGACCGGGCGGCCGGGCGTGGCGATCGTCACGCGCGGGCCGGGCGCGACGCACGCGTCGATCGGCGTGCACACGGCCTTCCAGGATTCGACGCCGATGATCCTGCTGATCGGCCAGTGCGCGCGCGACCATATGGATCGCGAGGCGTTTCAGGAGATCGACTACCGGCGCATGTTCGGGCAGATGGCGAAGTGGGTCGCGCAGATCGACGATCCGCGCCGCGTGCCTGAATATATGAGTCAGGCGTTTCATCGCGCGATGTCGGGGCGGCCGGGGCCGGTCGTGCTGGCGCTGCCCGAGGACATGCTGAGCGAAGCGTGCGAAGCGATTGCGCCCGCGCCGCGATATCAGCGCGTGGCGGCGTCTCCTTCGGCGGCGCAGATCGACACGCTGCGCGACTTGCTGGCCCGCGCGAAGAAGCCGTTCGTGATCGCGGGTGGCAGCGGCTGGACGCGCGAGGCGACGCAGGATTTCGCGCGCTTTATCGAACGATGGCACTTGCCGGTGGGCTGCGCGTTCCGCTATCAGGACACGCTGGACAACGAGCATCCGAACTACGCGGGCGATGTCGGGCTCGGCATCAACCCGGCGCTCGCCGCGCGCGTGCGCGATGCCGACGTGCTGTTCGTGCTCGGCCCGCGCATGGGCGAATCGACGACGGGCGGCTACACGCTGCTCGACATCCCGAAAACGAAGCAGACGCTGATTCACGTCCATCAGGGCGCGGAGGAGCTCGGCCGCGTCTACAGCGCGGATCTGCCGATTGTCTCGGGCATGCCGGAAATCGCGTCGATGCTGGCCGCGCTCGCGCCGCCCGCCGATATCGCCTGGACGGGCGAAGCCGATGCCGCGCACGCAGCCTATCTGGAATGGCGCAAGCCGCGCCCGATGCTCGGCGACGTGCAGCTCGGCGAGATCATGCGCCAGCTATCGGCAAAGATTCCCGCCGATTCGATCCTGACCAATGGCGCGGGCAATTACGCGACCTGGCTGCATCGGCACTATTCGTATCGGCACTTCCGCTCGCAGTGCGCGCCGACCAGCGGCGCGATGGGCTACGGCGTGCCGGCGGCGATCGCGGCGAAATCGCTGTATCCGGAGCGCACGGTGATCGCGTTCGCGGGCGACGGCTGCTTCATGATGTCGAGCCATGAAATCGCGACGGCCATGCAGTACGGCCTCGCGGTCATCTTCGTCGTGGTCAACAACGGCCAGTTCGGCACGATCCGCATGCATCAGGAGCGGCATTATCCGAATCGCGTGCACGGCACGGGGCTGACCAATCCGGACTTCGCGGCCTATGCGCGGGCGTTCGGCGCGCACGGCGAACACGTCGAATCGACCGATGCGTTCATGCCGGCGTTCGAGCGCGCGGTGAAATCGGGCTTGCCGGCTGTGATCGAAATCCGCATTCCGGCAGATCAGAGCACGCCCGCCGCGACACTCGAGCAGATTCGCCAGCAAGC
Source organism: Candidatus Burkholderia verschuerenii (assembly GCF_001189365.1). Classification (GTDB taxonomy): domain Bacteria; phylum Pseudomonadota; class Gammaproteobacteria; order Burkholderiales; family Burkholderiaceae; genus Caballeronia; species Caballeronia verschuerenii. Next base: position 17,918 of record NZ_LFJJ01000045.1, read on the forward strand.
CAAGCGCTAATCGGAGCGATTCGCGTCAAACTTTCAAATAGCTTTCTATCGAGATGCCCGGTGACGGTAGAGTGACCCGCTCGAAACCACCGGGAGGTCGCGATGTTGAAGGTTCTGGCGTTGTGTGTGGCAATGGGCGTGTCCGGCGCGGCGTTCGCGAAGGCGGATTGCACGGCGCATCCGAAAAGCGAGTGGATGAAGGAATCGGACGCCAAGGCGCAACTCGAATCGCAGGGCTACAAGATTCGCAAGTTCAAGGTCGACGGCAACTGCTACGAAATCTACGGCCACGATAAAGACGGCAAAAAGGTCGAGATCTATTACGACACGAAGACGCTGGCCGTCGTGAAATCGGAAGTCGAATAAGCCATGTCGGATGCCCGCGTGAAAGTCTGGGATGTGTGGGTTCGCCTCACGCACTGGACGGTCGCGGGCATCGTGCTCTTCAATCTGTTCGGGCCGACGGATGCGCTGCATCGCTGGCTCGGGTATGTCGCGGCGGGGCTGGCCGTCGCGCGCGTGCTGTGGGGTTTCGTCGGCTCGCGTCATGCGCGCTTCGCGGCGTGGTGGCCGACCTTGCCGCATCTTCGCGCGTATCTGCGCTCGCTCGCGGGCGGCAAGCCGCTGCATCACGTGTCGCACAATCCGCTTGGCGGCGCGATGGCGATCCTGCTCTGGCTGCTGATTCTGGCGCTCGCCGTGTCCGGCTTCATCATGCGCACCGATGCCTTCTGGGGCGAAGACTGGCCGCAAGCGCTGCACCTGTGGCTGTCGATCGCCGTCGAGGTTTGCGTCTGCGTGCATGTGGCGGCCGCGCTCCTGATGAGCCTGTGGACGCGCGAGAATCTCGTCGGCGCGATGGTGACGGGCTGGAAGCGAGTCAGGAAGTCGGCCGAGTAAGCCGCTTTCCGACAGCCACAATTCAGCGTCAGGCACTACCGGCCATCCGACGCACTTTTGGATAATGGACGCGCGCGCTCGCTCGGGCGCGGACCCGAGTTCATTCCAGAGGAGCGACGATCCGATGCCTCACACGGCGCGACAACTGACCAAGATCGGCGTGTTTTACGACGGCAATTATTTCGCCGCCGTCAGCCGCTTCTATAAGTATCAGCATCGGCAGCACGCGTGGATTTCGATTCGCGGGCTGCATGAGTTCATTCGCTGCCGGGTCGCGAAATCGGAACGCGTCGACTATCACAACTGCCAGATCATCGACGCGCATTACTTTCGCGGACGGTTCTCCGCGCAGCAGTGCGTCGAAAAGGGCGAACACGTGCTGTTCCACGAACGCGTGCTCGACGACATCCTGATGCGCGCCAACGTCACGGCGCATCACTTGCCGATGAACGCGATGGGCAAGGAAAAAGGCATCGACGTCTGGCTCGCGCTGGAGGCGTTCGAACTGTCGACGTACAAGCATTTCGACGTCGTCGTGCTGGTCGCGGGCGATAGCGACTACATCCCGCTCGCGCGCAAGCTGAAGACGCTGGGCATCCGCGTGATGGTGCTCGGCTGGCAGATTTCCTACGATGGCCCAAACGGCGAGCCCAAAGGCACCACGCCCAGCCAGATGCTGCTGACCGAGGTAAGCTATCCGGTGCTGATGTCCGATCTGATCGACGGCGCGGCATCGGCGGAAGGCGCGGACGAACTGGAAGCGGTGCGCAGCCTGTTCCAGCCGCGCGAGGATCAGTCCGAATCCGCCTCGACGGATGGCGATCCTCCGCTCTGGAAGCCGGGCAAGATCGCCGCGCAGAAGCGCGGCTATGGTTTCGTCGAACCGGGCAATCTGTTCTTCTTTTATGGCGCGCTGGTCGACGCGGATTTCGAAGACCTCCACGAAGGCATGGAGGTGACGTTTCAGGAAGGTCTCGGGCGCGATAGCCAGCCGGCCGCGGTGAAGGTCCGCACCGAACAGATCGGGCAATAAAAAACGGCCCGGCCGCGTGTGCGGGCCGGGCCGTCGGATCAGGCCGGAAAGTTAAAACTTACTTCCCGCCCACGCTCTGCAGCGTCGTCCACTTACCGTCGACAACCTTGTACAGCGTGATGCCGCCGTTCTTCAGATCGCCCTTCGAGTCGTACGCCAGATGCTTGGCGGTCACGCCCTGCATATCGGTCTTGGCGAGGAACGGCAGGTACTTCGCCGGATCCGTCGAGTTGGCTGCCTTCATCGCGCCGAACATGGCCATCGCGCCGTCGTAGGCGTACGGCGAGTAGGTCTGCACGTCTTCGTTGAAGCGCTTCTTGTACTTCGCGTCGTAGTCCGCGCCGCCCGGCATTTCGTTCATCGGCAGGCCGGCGAGCGATGCCACCGTGCCGTTCGCCGCGTCGCCCGCGATCTTCACGAAGGTGTCGGTCTTGACCATTTCGCCCGCCATCAGCGGTGCGCGGAAGCCCAGCGTCTTCATCTGCTTGACCATCGGGCCAGCTTGCGAATCAGCGCCGCCGTAGTACACGAGGTCCGGATTCGTCGACTTGATCTTGGTCAGAATCGCCTTGAAGTCCACGGCCTTGTCGTTCGTGAATTCGCGATCGACGATCGTGCCGCCCGCTGCCTTCGCGGCCTTCTCGAACTGGTCGGCGAGACCCTGCCCGTACGCCGTGCGGTCGTCGACGATGGCGATCTTCTTCACCTTCAGCGTCTTCACCGCGAATTCACCCGCGACCGAGCCTTGCTGCGTGTCCGAGGTTATCATGCGGAACACGGTCTTGGAGCCCTGCGTCGTCTATTCCGGCGCCGTGGCCATCGCGATTTCGGGGATGCCCGCGTTCGCGTAGATGCGCGATGCCGGGATCGTCGTGCCCGAGTTGAAGTGACCGAGCATGCCCTTGATGCCGTCGTCGACCAGACGCTGCGCGACGGTCGTGCCGGTGCGCGGGTCGGCCTGATCGTCGGCCGAATCCAGCACGATGCGAACCGGCTTGCCGCCGATCACCGGCTTCGTTGCGTTGAAGTCTTCGACCGCGAGCGTGATGCCGTTCTGCATGTCCTTGCCGTAGTGCGCTTGCGCGCCCGTCAGCGGCGCGGCAAAACCGACCTTCACGTCTTCCGCCGTTTGAGCGTTCGCCGTCCCCGCGAGCGACAGGCCGGCGAGCGTCATGGCGGCTGCCAGCTTGGTCATCGTGTGCTTCATAGCTTCTCCTAATACACCAGTGTGATGGCAGCTTGTGCCGGGATCGCCGTGCCCGCCGCCGCTTGTTTGAATTTGTTGAAACCGAGCGCTGTGTGAGTTCTCAACCGATCGTCATCAAATTCGCATTTCCGCCTGCCGCCGCCGTGTTCACGCTCACCGAGCGTTCCGTCAGCAGACGTTCGAGCGCGTAGTCCTCGCCGTCGTGGCCAGCGTCGGCGAACGCGCCCGCCGCGACGCCCTGCACCGATACGATCGGTCCCGGACGCTTCGCGACTTCCTTCACGAGTGACAGCAATTCGTCGCTGTCACCTTCGAACAGTACGGCGTCGAAGTCTTCGGCCGCGCGGCGAACACTCGCATACGGCTTGAGCGATGCCGGCAGCGACGCCGCCAACTGTTCGCCCGCCGAGCCGGCGAACAGTGCGCGGTTGCCCGTCGCCAGCACGGCGGCGAACTGCGTGCGCGCGCCGCTTTCCGTCGATGCCGCGCACAGCACCGTGCCGCGCGCGCCGAGCGTGTAGGTGTTGCGCTCGCCGGTCGGACCGGACAGCACCGCCGTCGCGCCCGCCAGAACGTGCTGGAGGAAACCGTCGCAGCGCGCCGCCGTGTGCGGATCGCGTTCGCCGATGCACCAGTCGCGGAACGCCGTTAGCGCGGCCGCGGGCGTGTCTTTCGCGGCGGGCTGATCGACCACCAGCATGCTCACGAGCGACTTCGGCAAACCGGTCGGACGCTTGGCCAGCAGACGCTGCAAGTACAGCGCGCCGCCCGCCTTCGGACCCGTGCCCGACAAGCCTTCGCCGCCGAACGGCTGCACGCCGACGACCGCGCCGATCACGTTCCGGTTCACGTAGATGTTGCCGACGTGCGCGCGCGAAATCACATGCGCGATGGTTTCGTCGATCCGCGTGTGGATACCGAGTGTCAGTCCGTACCCGGTCGCCCGAATTTGGTCGAGGAGTTTATCAAGATTGGCGCGGCGGTAACGGATCACGTGGAGCACCGGACCGAACACTTCGCGCTTCAATTCGTCGATGCCGTCGAGTTCGACGATCGTCGGCGGCACGAAGGTGCCTTGCGCGCACGCGTCCGGCATGTCGAGCTGCGTGACCTGGCGGCCCTTGTCGCGCATCGCGGCGATATGGGCGTCGATGCCGCGTTTCGCGTCGGCATCGATAACCGGGCCGACGTCGATCGACAGCCGATCCGGATTGCCGATCGCGAGCTGCTTCATTGCGCCGGTGAGCATTTCGAGCGTGCGATCCGCGACGTCGTCCTGCAGGCACAGCACGCGCAGCGCGGAGCAGCGCTGACCGGCCGAATCGAACGACGACTGCATCACGTCCGCGACGACCTGTTCCGCGAGCGCCGACGAATCGACGATCATCGCGTTCTGGCCGCCGGTTTCGGCGATCAGCGGAATCGGACGGCCATCGGAATCGAGGCGTTCGGACAGCGTTTTGTTGATCAGGCGCGCGACTTCGGTCGAGCCGGTGAACATCACGGCGCGCGTGCGCGGATCGGCGACGAGCGCCGCACCGACCGTTTCGCCGTTGCCCGGCAGCAGTTGCACCGCGCCGGCAGGCACGCCCGCTTCGCGCAGAATGCGCACGGCTTGCGCGGCGATCAGCGGCGTTTGTTCGGCGGGCTTCGCGAGCACCGGATTGCCTGCGGCGAGCGCGGCGGCCACCTGGCCCATGAAGATCGCGAGCGGGAAATTCCACGGGCTGATACAGACGACCGGACCCAGCGGACGATGCGTATCGTTCGAAAACTCGCCGCGAATCTGTCCGGCGTAGTAGCGCAGGAAGTCGATCGCTTCGCGGATTTCGGCGACGGCATTCGGCAGCGACTTGCCCGCTTCGCGCACGACGAGGCCCATCAGCGTGTGCATTTGCGCTTCGAGCAAGTCGGCGGCGCGCGCGAGGCAATCGGCGCGGTCTTCGACGGGCGTCGCCTGCCAGATCGGCGCGGCGGCGACGGCGTTGGCAATCGCGGCGCTCACCTGTTCCGGCGATGCCTCGACAACCGTTCCCACGCGATCACGCAAGTCAGCCGGATTGCGGATATCGCGCGCGACACCGTTGCCGGCTTGATTGTCAACCAAGCCGCCTTCGAGCATCGGTTCCGCGAGCCACGGATGATTCGCGCTCGCCAGCAGCGCCGACGACAGCGACGCCAGCCGATGCTCGTTCGACAGATCCAGACCCATCGAATTGGGACGCTCGTCGCCGTACAACTGACGCGGCAGCGCGATCTTCGCGTGCGGCGCGCCGAGCGGCGTGATGGCTTGCGTTTCGTCAATCGGATCGCGCACCAGTTCCTTGACCGGAATCGTCTCGTCGGCGATACGGTTCACGAACGACGTGTTCGCGCCGTTTTCCAGCAGACGTCGCACGAGATACGCGAGCAGTGTTTCGTGCGTGCCGACCGGCGCATACACGCGGCACGGCCGGTTGAGCTTGTCGCGGCCCGTGACTTCCTCGTACAGCGGTTCGCCCATGCCGTGCAGACACTGGAACTCGTACTGGCCGGGATAGTAGTTCTGACCCGCGAGGTGATAGATCGCCGACAGCGTGAACGCGTTGTGCGTCGCGAATTGCGGATAGACGGCATCCGGCGCGCCGAGCAGCTTCTTGGCGCACGCGAGATACGAGATGTCCGAATAAATCTTGCGCGTATAGACCGGATAACCTTCGAGGCCGTCGACTTGCGCGCGCTTGATTTCCGAATCCCAGTACGCGCCCTTCACCAGACGGATCATCAAACGATGACGGCTGCGGCGCGCCAGATCGATCAAATAATCGATCACGAAAGGGCAGCGCTTCTGATACGCCTGCACCACGAAGCCGATGCCGTTCCAGCCCGCGAGTTCGGCATCGAAACAGAGCGCTTCGAGCAGATCGAGCGACAGTTCCAGCCGGTCGGCTTCTTCCGCGTCGATGTTCAGGCCGATGTCGTAACGGCGCGCCAGCAGCGCCAGCGAACGCACGCGCGGCAGCAGTTCGCTCATCGTGCGTTCCTGCTGCGAACGCGAATAACGCGGATGCAGCGCGGACAGCTTGATCGAAATGCCCGGACCTTCGTAGATGCCGCGCCCGCCCGCTGCCTTGCCGATCGCGTGGATCGCCTGTTCGTAGGACGCGTAGTAGCGTTGCGCATCTTCCTCGGTCGTCGCGGCTTCGCCGAGCATGTCGTACGAGTAGCGAAAGCCGCGCGCTTCGAACTTGCGGCTGTTGGCGAGCGCTTCGGAGATGGTCTCGCCGGTGACGAACTGCTCGCCCATCAGACGCATCGCCATGTCGACGCCCTTGCGGATCAGCGGTTCGCCGCCACGGCCGATCAGACGCGTCAGCGCCGACGACAGACCCGCTTCGCTATTCGTCGTCACCAGCTTGCCGGTGATCATCAAACCCCACGTCGCCGCGTTCACGAACAGCGACGGCGCTTGCCCCATATGCGAGCGCCAATCGCCCTTGCTAATCTTGTCGCGGATCAGCGCATCGCGCGTGGCGCGGTCGGGAATGCGCAGCAGCGCTTCGGCGAGGCACATCAGCGCGACGCCTTCCTGGCTCGACAACGAAAATTCGTGGATCAAGCCTTCGACGCCGCCGCCCGAGCTTTTCGCGCGCAGCGCTTCGACGAGACGCGTCGCCAGCTTTTCGGTCTCCGCCGACACGCTCGGCGACAGCCGCGCCTGGCCGATCAGAAACGGCACGCACTCCGGCTCCGGACGTCGATACGCCGCCGTGATCGCCGCGCGTAACACCGATTGCGGTTGCACGTTCTGCGCGAACTCGAGGAACGGCGTCGGCGCGCCATCGTCCTCGTGATCGACGGACGATGCCGACTCGCTCATCTCGCCGTTGCCGTTCACGCCCGACAGTTCGGGCGGAAGCTGGCCGTGCTCGATGCGCTCGAGGTACGCGAAGATCGCCTGCTTGATCAGCCAGTGCGGGGTGCGCTCGACGCGTGCGGCGGCATCTTTCAGCCGAGAACGCAGGAGATCGTCGACTTTGACGCCAAGGGTTGTGCTCGCCATGTTTCCTTCGTATGCCGGTGTGTGCGCCGGCCAAAGACCTGAAAAGTTGGCGAATCCTACCCCGCTGTAAAAAAATGTGCAACCAAGAATTCAACTAGGTTGCACCACGATAGAACCCTTATGCATCAAGGCTTTGCGCGGTGCACCGCCAGCCGGACGATGGCGGCTATCGCCTAGTACTTTCCCTAAGCCAAATATTATTGGGAGCCAGCCTAAGGGAAAGCTCGCCCGCCGCCGATATAACGCAAGGATGCGCCGTCGGCGCGCCACACCGCGGAGGACCACCGCGGCCATAAGGAGAAAACGAGCATGAGCACTTGGATGGTGATTGCCTGCGTGTGGGTACTGTTTGCGTTTTGCGTCGTGCTGTTCGTGCGTGGCGCTTCGGCGGGCGCGCAACTCACGGACGACGCACACGATGACGTCGTGCCGTCGCGTGCCGATGCATCGCGCGTCAAGGTCTGATCGACAAGGCGATCAGACGTCCAGCGGATCCACTTCCACATTCCACCGCAGCACGCCGCGCACCGCGCGCAGCGCGGGCTGCCACGCGCGCAACGCGGTTTGCAGGGCGGCGCGGGAACTGCTTTCGAGCAGCAATTGCGCGCGGTGGACATTGAACACTTTCACGATGGTGAGCGGCACGGCATCGTAGACCGTGACGCGGTCGGCGCCGGGCAACGGCGCGAACGCCGCCGCCGCATCGGCGAGAAAAGCCAGCGCCGCCTCGAGCGTGCGGCCTTCGGCGCGAAGCATCGCCTGATAGACGAAGGGCGGCAGACGCGCGTCCCGGCGTTCGGCGACCGTCGCGTTGGCGAATCCCACGTAATCCTGACGCGACAACGCCTGATACAGCGCATGGCGCGGATAGCGCGTCTGAATCATCACTTCGCCGGGTAAACCGGCGCGTCCGGCTCGGCCGCTGACCTGCGTCAGTTGCGCGAAGAGGCGCTCGCCCGCGCGGAAATCGTGCGAAAACAACGCGGTATCGGCGTTGAGCACGCCGACCAGCGTCACGCGCCGGAAGTCGTGACCCTTCGCGATCATCTGCGTGCCGACGAGAATGTCGACTTCGCCCGCGTGGACATCGGAGAACAGCGCCTGCGCGCTGCCCTTGCGCCGCGTGCTGTCGGCATCGATGCGCAGCACGCGCGCGCCGGGCACCACGGCGGCGAGCGTTTCCTCGACGCGTTGCGTGCCGCGGCCCATCGGCGCGATATCGATGTTGCCGCAATCCGGACACGACTTCGGAATGCGCGATTCCCATCCGCAGTGATGGCAGCGCAGCGCGCGCTCGGGCTTATGCAGAACGGCATAGGCGCTGCAACGCGGACAACCGGCGACCCAGCCGCAGGAATCGCAGGAAAGAATCGGCGCGTAGCCCCGGCGATTGAGGAACACAAGACTTTGCTCGCCGCGCTCCATCCGCGACTTCAGTGCCGCGATCAACGGCCACGACAGCCCTTCGACCGATGCCCGCCCGCGCCGCCGTTCTTCTTCGAGATCGATCAGCCGCACGCTCGGCAACGCCGCCTCGGCAATAGCGCGGCGCGTCAGCGTCAGACGCGTGTAGCGGCCCTGCTCCGCCTGCCACCAGGTTTCGAGCGATGGCGTCGCCGAACCGAGCACGACCGGAATCCCGAGTTGCTTGGCGCGATAGACGGCCAGATCGCGCGCGGAATAACGTAAACCTTCCTGCTGTTTGTAGGCCGGATCGTGTTCCTCGTCGACGACGATCGCGGCGAGCGACGGCATCGACGCGAGAATCGCGAGGCGCGTGCCGAGCACGATGCGCGCGGCGCCCGTATGCGCGGCAAGCCAATTGCGCGCGCGTTCGCCTTCGGCCAGCCCGCTGTGCATCGTCACGATCGAACCCTTCGCCAAGGCCGAAAAGCGCGCGCGAAACGCGGCTTCGAACTGCGGCGTCAGATTGATTTCGGGGACGAGCACTAGCACCTGCGCATCCGGTTTCGCGGCCAGCAGCGCCGCCAGCGCGTGCAAGTAAACCTCGGTCTTGCCGCTGCCGGTCACGCCGTGCAGCAGAAACGCCGCGAAACCCTGCGCGGTCGAAATGGCGTCGACGGCGTCGCGCTGCTCGTCGGTGAGCACCGGAAGGATCGACGGCGCGGCAGGCGCGACGGGCATCGGCGCCTCGTCCGGCGACGCGGGGTCGACGAAACCGCGCGCGCTCCACTCCCCCAAAGTCGCGGCGGCTTTTGGGGGCAGCGGCCGGGGATCGGAAAACGCGAGCGACGGCGCGGCCGCGAGGGCACCGGCCAATCGACGTAAAGCGGTTGCCCTAATCGGTAAACTTTCGTGTAGACTCTCGCGCCCGGCGTCGAGGAGCCGGTAACGCGGTTCGATCGCCAGCAGGCGATTCCAGCGAGACGGGTCGCGCAGCGCTTGCGGGAGCGCGGGCAAGGCCACTTCGCCGAGACCGCGCTGGTAGTACTCGGCGGCGAATCCGGCCAGCGCGATCCACGGCTCCGAAAGCGGCGCGAGGCCGTCGCAGAGCGCGCGGACATCGCGTAGTTTGTCGGCGGGAAGATCGGTGGCGTGATTGACTTCGCAAATCAGGCCGACGACTTCGCGGCGGCCGAACGGGACCTGCACGAGCATGCCGGGCGAAGCCGGTGTCGCGAGCGTGTAACGGTAGTCGAACAGCATCGGCATGGGCTGATCGACGGCGACGCGAACGAAGACTCCGGTCATCGGGCTCGACGCGCTGTATCGCCGCTGTGCCGGGGCTTTGATGGTGACTCGGGTGTGAACTGGACGAAGTTAAAGTGAAACATCAGAATCGCCGCTAAACCAAAGATTATTTTTAAGTTTCCGGCGCTTTACACAGGCCTGTGGATAACTTTGTTGAGAAGTACATTCGCCGTTGCCGCAAACCCTGCTGTCCAGCCCTTTCGCATGTCGGCCCACACTTCGGGCAATGATCATAAAACATGCTTAAAATCAGGCACTTATAATCCGAAATAAACGCTCGGACTGGTTGCGCGGAGCCATCTGTATGATGGCGCGCCGCAGCGAACAAAATGTGTATAAGTGCCTTCTTGACATCTTTGGATCCCGCCCGGTGCTGGCGCATCGGGCGATTTTTCCTTTCCGGAAACGCTCGCCCGCCGCCGTTTCGATGCTGCACGGCAGCACGCTTTTGTTCAGCGTGACGATTGTCCGGCACGCATCGCGCGGCTATGGCGATGCACTTCATCGACGAGTTCGGCGACGTTTTCCGGCGGCGTGAACTGCGAAATGCCGTGGCCGAGATTAAAGACGTGGCCAGGATGATTGCCGAAACTCTCCAGCACACCACACGCTTCCGTGCGGATCACGGCAGGCGACGCGAACAGCACGCACGGATCGATATTGCCCTGTAGCGCGACGCGCGAACCGACCATCTCGCGGGCGCGGCCGAGGTTCATCGTCCAGTCGAGTCCGACCGCGTCGACGCCGATCGTCGCGATTTCCTCGAGCCACAGACCGCCGCCCTTCGTGAAGGTGATGACCGGCACGCGCACGCCGCCGTGTTCGCGTTTGAGTCCGGCGACCACCTTGGCGATGTAATCGAGCGAGAAGCGCTGATACGCGCCGTCCGCGAGCGCGCCGCCCCAGGTGTCGAAGATCATCACGGCTTGCGCGCCGGCTTCGATCTGCGCGTTGAGGTACGCCGTCACGGCCTGCGCGTTGATATCCAGAATGCGATGCATCAGATCGGGCCGCGAGTAGGCCATCGATTTGACCGTGCGGTGATCGTCCGAACCGCCGCCTTCGACCATATAGCACGCGAGCGTCCACGGGCTGCCCGAAAAGCCGATCAGCGGCACGCGCTGGCGGCCCTGCGCGTCCGTCAGCGCGCGACGAATCTGGCTGACGGCATCGGTGACGTAGGACAGCGTCGCGCCGATATCCGGCACGAACAGGCGCTTCACGTCGTCCTCGGTGCGCACCGTGCGTTCGAAGCGCGGGCCTTCGCCCTGCACGAAGTTCAGGCCGAAGCCCATTGCGTCGGGCACGGTGAGGATGTCGGAGAAGAGAATCGCCGCGTCGAGCGGATAGCGTTCGAGCGGTTGCAGCGTGACTTCGGTGGCGAAATCCGGATTCTTCGCGAGGCCGAGAAAACTGCCGGCGCGGGCGCGCGTGGCGTTGTACTCGGGCAAATAGCGGCCCGCCTGACGCATCAGCCAGATCGGTGTGTAGTCGGTCGGCTGGCGCAGCAGCGCTCGAATGAAAGTGTCGTTCTGGAGAGTGTGTGCCACGTCGCTCGATGCTGGATGCAGAGAATCTTTCATTCTACCGGAGCGATCTGACGTTTACGCAGGGTGATTCCGCGCATCGCAATTTGGCTTATGCCGTTCGGTTCAGGTGTTCATCGGCGCGATGGCTCGTTATGATCGTCGGCCAGAGTACAACGACGAGAACCGGGAGAATCGATGACACGCTTGTTTGTTCGCCGCGCCCTTGCGTGGCTGTTGCTCGCGTCCAGCGCCTGCATGGCGCACGCCCAGACCATCGAAACGGGCGCCGTGTCGGCGCGCCCTGCCGAGCCTGCCAGCGCGCCGCCGGCCGTGCCGCCTTCGCGGCTCGATCAGGTGCTGGCGAGCCATGTCCTGCGCGTCTGCACTACGGGCGACTACAAACCCTATTCGTTCCTGCGCCCGGACGGCCAGTTCGAAGGCATCGATATCGACCTCGCGGGCAGTTTGGCCAAGTCGCTTGGCGCGCAGCCGCAGTTCGTCAAGACGAGCTGGTCGAACCTGATGAACGACTTCATCGCCAAATGCGATATCGCCGTCGGCGGCGTATCGACCACGCTGGATCGACAGAAGCGCGCGTTCTTCACCGCGCCGTACATGGAAGACGGCAAGACGCCGATCGTGCGCTGCGAGGACAAGGACAAGTATCAGACCGTCGAGCAGATCGATCAGCCGAACGTGCGGACGATCGTCAATCCCGGCGGCACCAACGAGCGCTTCGCCAAGCAGTTCTTCCCGCATTCGCAGCTGATCGAATATCCCGACAACGTGACCATCTTCAAGCAGATTCTCGATGGCCAGGCCGACGTCATGGTGACCGACGCCTCCGAAACCCTGCTGCAGCAGAAGCTGAATCCGGGCTTGTGCTCGGTGCATCCGGACAAGCCGTTCCAGTTCGGCGAGAAGGCATATCTGCTGCCGCGCGGGGACGTGGTCTGGCAGCAGTACGTCGATCAGTGGTTGCATCTCGCGCGCTCGACCGGCGAGTTTCAGTCCGTCGTGGACAAGTGGCTGAAGTAACGCGGCACTAGGCGCGCAGCAGTTCGCCTGCGCGCGCGCCGATCTTGCACAGCCACGCGTGCGCCGCATCGGATTGCGTGTGCATGCGGCCGAAGCCGTGCGTCATGTCGGCGGCGTCGATCAGTTCCACGCGGCCGCCGTTCGACTCCAGAAAGCGCCGGAGTTCGTGCTCGTCATCGTAGAGCGGATCGTAGGCGGCGGCCACGATCAGCGCGGGAGCGGGCGTGCGTTCGTACGGCTCGGCCAGCGGGAACGCTCGGACATCGTGGGCATCCGGCGTGATGCCGGAGAGGAACTGCGCCCAGTACCACTTCATTTCGTCGTTGGTCAGGCCCGGCCCGTTTGCGTTGGCGATGCAGCTCGCGCTTTCGAACTGGCGGCGCATCGCCGGTTAAAGCAGCAACTGAAGTCCGACGAGCCCGGCCACCTGCTCGTTCGCGCCGCGCGCCGCGACCACCGAAAGATGCGCGCCCGCGCTGTCGCCGCCGACCGCGAGCCGATCGGTGGCGAAACCCAGCCGCGAACGATGTTCCGCGAGCCAGATCAGCGAATCGCGCGCGTCGTCGCAAGGCGCGGGGAACGGATGCTCCGGCGCGAGCCGATAATCCACGCTCGCCACCGCGCAGCGCGCATCGAGCGCGAGTTGCGCGACCAGCGAATCGTGCGTGTCGAGATCGCCGATCACCCAGCCGCCGCCGTGGAAATAGACCATCAGCGGCAACGGTCCCGTCTCCGACACCGGTCGATAGATGCGCGCCGCGAGGGTGCGTCCATCGAGCGGAATCTCGAGCGCCTCGACGGCAACGCGCGCGTCCCTTTCCGGCGCGTAGGCTTTCGCGACATCGCTGAAGCGCTGACGCACGGTTTGCGCATCGGCATCGGTGGCGAGCGCGGGAAACGCGTCGGCGACGGCGACGGCGACGGCGACGGCGCGTAGTATCGGAGCAAGGACGCGTCGATGGTCATGCAAGTCTCCTAGCATTATTGGCAGGTAAGAATGGTTTTCGGACACTAGGCAAATCGATTTCATACGTCCGGCCGTGCGATTTTTCAGAAGAATTAGGATAATCGCTTTCGCCCGAAAAACGGCATTTTCTTGCTGACTCAGGCCGAACGAATTAACCGGCCGAATAACAGACAATTTATGCACGAGAAAATCACATTTTGCGCCAGGAAATTTACCAAAAGCCTTATCTGGTGAGGGTTACAACCTGAAACACTTTGTTACGGCGACTGGCAGTCAATTCGCCCAGAATCTGTTCAAACGGTTTCAACACGGATGCGTTCGGACGCGCGGTGATTTTTACTTGCTGCCTTCCGTCGGTCGGCGTCTGCCGAAGCTCTAAATGGGGCATCTCTGTTGGGATCATTGTTCGGTTTGTAGCCGTTCAATGTATTCCACATTTGGTCTCCTCGCGCTAACCCCGTAGCGTGTGGTTTTTAGCAGGCTCCAGGCCTGCTTTTTTTTGTGCGCCCAGCATGGGCGCACTCTTGCGGGTGCAAGTCGCGCGGCAAGTTGACCACAGCGAGCGAAGTGAAGCGCAACTGCGGAAGGGCGACCGACCGTGGGGAGGAAGCGTGGAGCGA
>NZ_LFJJ01000439.1 GCF_001189365.1 Candidatus Burkholderia verschuerenii
CGATGCTCGACACCGAGCACGAGGAACGCGGCGTCTATCTCGTGCAGGGCGATCTCACCATCGACGGCGAACCGCTGCCCGAGCAGCAGATGGCCGTGCTCGAGCCCGGCCGCCCCGCGCGTCTGGAAAGCGCGACCGGCGCCGTGGCGATGATCCTCGGCGGCGCGCCGCTCGACGGGGCGCGCTTCATCGAATGGAATTTCGTCGCCAGTTCGCGCCAGAAGATCGAGGCCGCCAAGCAGGCGTGGAGCGAACAGCGCATGGGTCAGGTGCCCGGCGAAACCGAGTTCATCCCGCTGCCGGCGCCGCGCCGCGAGCCGCGCGCGCCCGAGGCATGAACCGTGCAGCATCACGGCGCACACGCGCCGGCATTGAGAAACGCGGCGGCCGTCCCCATCTGCCGGATTTGAGATAGACGGATCGCCAGCACAAGGAGAGACAGCAATGGAAACGACCCTCGCCACTTTCGAGAACGACGTCATCGCGACCTCGATGCTCACGCCCGTCCTCGTCGATTTCTGGGCGCCGTGGTGCGGCCCCTGCAAGACGCTCGGCCCGATGCTGGAGAAGTTCGAAGCGGAAGCCGGCGGCGCATGGAAGCTCGTCAAGGTGAACGTCGACGAAAATCAGGAACTGGCCGGGCACTTTCAGGTGCGCAGCATTCCGCATGTGGTCGCCTTCGCCGATGGCCGTCCGGTGAATCAGTTCACCGGCGTGCTGCCCGAAGGCCAGTTGCGCGCTTTCCTCGATCAACTCGTGCCGCAAGGCGCGGACGCCGAACGCCGCAACGCGCATAACGCGTGGGCGACCGGCAATCGCGCGGAAGCGATCGATCTGATCAAAGCCGCGCTCACGCTCGATCCCGGTTACGACGACGCGCGCATGGACCTGATCGAATGGCTGATCGCGGAACGCCGGTACGACGAAGCGAAGGACGAAGACAAGCTGCTGTCGCCGAAGACGACGCAAGGCATCGACGCGCGCTACAACGCGCTAAAAACCGAACTCGACGCCGCCGATCTGCCGCCCGCCGATGCGCTGTATGCCGCCGTGGAAAAGAATCCGGACGATCTGGAAGCACGCTTCGCGCTGGCGAACCGACTGATCGCCGGACGCGAATACGGCGGCGCGCTGGAGCATTTGCTGGCGATCGTCGAGCGCGATCGCGCGTTCATGGACGACGTCGGCCGCAAGACCATGCTGTCCGTGTTCGAACTCGCGGCGAACCAGCCGGATCTCGTGTCGCACTGGCGGCGTCGCCTGAGCGCGGCGATGAACTGATCGCAAATGCCGGCTATCGAAGCCGGCCTTTTTGTGCGCCCAGCATGGGCGCACTCTTGCGGGTACAAGTCCCGCCGCAAGTTGACCACAGCGAGCGAAGTGAAGCGCAACTGCGGAAGGGCGACCGACCGTGGGGAGGAAGCGTGGAGCG
>NZ_LFJJ01000440.1 GCF_001189365.1 Candidatus Burkholderia verschuerenii
GTTTTTGTGCTCTGCTTTTGTTTAACGCGTCTGTAGTTAGAATTTCATAGTACTGCAAGCGTTTTTTATCCTTTTACCTAGGTTTAAACGTTTTTTGTACCACTTAAACTCCTCATTCAAACCCTAATCTCCAAACACTATAAATACTAAGAGAAGGGTTTGAATTGGGAGAGAGCCACTTTAGCTAAAGTATGAAATAAGCTCTGTAGTTTTTCTTCCTTCTTCCTCCCTTAGAATAATTCTTGTTTTCCCTTGTTCTTAATACTGCCATGGTTAATCTCTTTGATATTTTGGGTTCTTATTGGGCTTGGGATGCTCTTTATAGGGATACCATTTTTATGCCTTTTGGAATGCAAAGTGCAAAGCTTTTGATTATGGCTTTAATATGCATGATTTGAGATGCTAGGGGTAGAAACAAGAATAAATGATTGCTTTTATGCTTTGTGTTGATTTGATTCTTGATTATGGTTGTGAGTTGCATTGATGGTGATAGCTTTGTTGTAGTATCTAGGGCTTAATGAGGGCCATGAGGGAAAAATCAGGGATTCCCTAGGATTGTGCCATAAAATCTCATAGATTATATGCTTTCTTGATGTTCTTAGCTATAATCCTTGTTTGATAGATGCTAAGATCATTCATGTGTGCTTGTGATGAAATTAAGATGCTTATGTTGGAATTGGAATGAGTCGAAATTTAGGGCTAAATGTTGCTTCTAGATCAATGCTTAGTCCACCACTCTAAGGCACCTTAATTGGGTAATTAGGGGAGAAACACTCCAATCCACATGAGCATGTCTAGGCAAAGCATGAATTGGATGGTTGGTTAATGACTCTATGACACTAAATTTCATGTCCTAGCTTCTAATTTGATCTAGACTTAGGCTCACACTTAGGCTCACATCTAGGATTGACGACCCTAGGTGCTAATGTGTGGTTAGAAGCGAAGAAGAAAAGGGGAAACCACAATGCTACATCACCTAGCTTAGGAATGCAACCGTAATTGAAGATGAAATGAGACTTTGGCTTAATTAATGTCATTGCTCTATTTTCCCTTTTATTTTACTTTTATTTCATGTCTTTTCTTTATCGTAGTTCATAGCTTTACTTTTGTTGGAAGTAGCTTTTATACAATTCCATCTTGAATGACTTATGCTTTTATTTTGTTGTCACGGTGTGGTTTAGCTTTCATGCGTATCACATCCGAAATAAAGGGTTAGGTTCGTGACAAACCTAATGAAATAAGAATTCAAGAACCAAAATGTCCTTTAAGACCTAATTTTGAACTCATGCGTCCCTGTGGGATCGACCCTCAACTATGCTACGATAGGCTTCGTACGAGTTGAGTGTAATAAAAATAATTAAAATTTGACACCGAACACTACACTTTCACATAGAAAAATCATTACGCCTCGTTCTCGTCAAGTTTTTGGCGCCGTTGCCGGGGACGCAACGGAGTTCTTTTAGGTTTTTAGGACCAAAAAGATGTATTTTCAGTTTTTGTTTGTCTTTTAAGTTTCTTTTGATGTTTTATGTGATTTTGGATTGCTTTGAGTGATATTTGAGCCTAAGTG
>NZ_LFJJ01000441.1 GCF_001189365.1 Candidatus Burkholderia verschuerenii
GGCGAAGTTCCAAACTCCCAGGAAACCATTCAGATCAATATTGCTTCTGGGAGTTCTGGGAAACACGATCTTCCGGCGGCCCCTTGCCACCCTTGACTTCGACTAATTCTGAAGGGCCGACTCGATACGCGCGATGTCGGCGCGAAGCTCGGCCTCGGCGAGAACTTCAAGTTCAATCAGGACATTTTCGGCATGAAGGTGCGCGTGCTCGGCGACGCCGTGCTCGATCAGGACACGTGGATTCCGCAGATCGCCGCGGGCATCCAGTTCAAGCACAACGAGCAGGGCGATATCGTCAAGGCGGTCGACGCGGCGAGCAACTCCGGCACCGACTTCTATATCTCCGCGACCAAGCTGCTGCTCGCGCAAAGCCTGCTGCTGAACGGCACGCTGCGTTTCACCAAGGCGAACCAGTTCGGCCTGCTGGGCTTCGGCGGCGACAAGTCGAATTCATACAAGCCGGAGTTCGAGTCGTCGGTGGCGTATCTGTTGTCGAAGAGCGTGGCGGTCGGCGCGGAATATCGGATGAAGCCGAATAACCTGGGCTTTGCGCGCGAGCAGGACGCGTACGACGCGTTCGTCGCGTGGGCGCCCAACAAGCATGTTTCGCTGACGCTCGCGTATGTGTCGCTCGGCGATATCGCGACCATCAAGAATCAGCGCGGCATTTATGCCTCGCTGCAAGCGGGGTTCTGATCATGAAGATTCGCCATGCCGCGCTCGCGGCGCTCATGCTCGCGTCGTTCGCCAGCCTCAACGCGCGCGCCGACGACGCGCTCTACAAGCAGTTCGGCGAGAAGGCGGGCCTGACCAAGATCGTCGACGACATGTACGACAACGTGCTCGCCGATCCGCGCACCGCGCCTTATTTCGAAAACACGACGGTCAAGCGCATCAAGCCGATGCTGGTCGACCAGTTTTGCGAGGCGCTCGAAGGCCCGTGCAAATACACCGGCCGTTCGATGAAGCGCGCTCACGAAGGCCACGCGATCGATCGCGCCGCCTTCGACGCGCTGGTCGAAGACCTGCAACTGGCTATGGACAAGAACAACGTGCCGTTCCACGCGCAGAACAAGCTGCTGGCGAAACTCGCGCCGCTGTATCGCGACATTCAGGATCGCCCATGAGAACCCTTTCGAAGAAGCCCGCCGTCATGCGTTTCGCATCCGTTTTCCTCGCCGCGTTCGCACTCGGTGCAACGCTCGCGCATGCATCGAACGTGACCGTGCAGGTCGTCGACCAGTCGGGCGCGCCGGTGCAGGACGCCGTGGTCTACGCGGTGCCCGCGAGCGGCAAGTTGCCCGCGGCCAAGCCCACGCCCGCCGTGATCGATCAGGTGAAGCGTCATTTCGTGCCGATGGTGTCGGTCGTGCAGACGGGCGCATCGGTGACGTTCCCGAACAAGGACAACATCGAGCACGACGTCTATTCGTTCTCGCCCGCCAAGCGTTTCGAGCTGAATCTGTATCACGGCATTCCGGCCAATCCGGTCGTGTTCGACAAGGCCGGCCTCGTGGTGATGGGCTGCAACATTCACGACACGATGGTCGCGTATCTGCTGATCGTCGATACGCCGTACTTCGCCAAGACCGATGCGAAAGGCGCGGCCACGATCAGCGTGCCCGCCGATTCGTACAAGGTCGTCGCGTGGCACTTCCGCCTGAGCGATCCGAACGCGCTGCCGTCGCAGAAGGTGAGCGCCACCGCCGACAGCGCCACGAAGCTCGCGCTGACGCTCAAGCCCGCCGAGTAACGATCGAGGATTAGACGTCATGGTCCTGCATAGCCTGCGCGCGCGTATCGCGCTCGTCTTCGTGGTCCTGATGCTCGTCGCGCAGGCTGCGGCGTATTTCGTCATCAATTCGGTGATCGTCAAGAACGCGCATCGCGGCGCGGAGGATCAGCTCGCGGTGGCGGAACGCGTCTTCGGACAAGTGCTGCACAGCAACGGCGATCAGCTCACGCAAGCGGCGGGCGTCGCGGCGGCGGACTTCGGTTTCCGGCAGGCGGTGGCGTCGCACGACAGCAAGACGGTGGCGTCGGCGTTGCAGAATCACGGCGACCGCATTCACGCGGACGTGGTGATGCTCGTCGATCTCGACGGCCGATTGATCGCCGATAGCGACGGCGTCGGCCACGAAGGCGCCGCGTTCCCGTTCCCGAATCTCATCAAGACGGTCGCGCGCAAGGGCGATGCGTCGTCCTTCGGCATGGTCAACGGCCGCGCGTATCAATTGGTGGCAGTGCCGGTGAAGGCGCCGATCACCATCGCGTGGGTCGTGATGGGTTTCGCCGTCGACGACGTGCTCGCGCGCGAAATGAGCACGCTGACGTCACTCGACGTGTCGTTCCTGACCGTCGACGCAACAGGCAAGTGGGGCATGCTCGCGAGCTCGCTGCCGGAAAACAAACGCGCGTCGATCAAGGATCAAAATCAGCTTGCGGACGATGGTTATGTGACGCGCGTCGTGCGCCTGCATTCCGAGGGACGCACGGTTGCCGTGCTGCTGGAGCGCTCGTTGACGGAGGCGCTCGCGCCGTATCATCGGCTGCAATCGACGCTGCTGCTGATCACGATACTCGGCGTGATCGTGTCCGCCATCGGCAGCGTGCTGACCGCGCGATCCGTGACGCGGCCGATCGCGGCGCTCGCGCAGTTTTCGAAGCGCATCGGTCAGGGCGAGTATGCGGAACCGATCGAAATTCATCAGCATGACGAAATAGGCGAGCTCGCGGCGGCGTTCAATCAGATGCAGGAAAGCATCGTGGAACGCGAGCGGTGTATTACCGAACTTGCTTATATGGATCGTCTGACGGGGCTGCCGAATCGCGCGCTCTTCAACGACCGGCTGCAACAGGCGATCGCGCAGGCGTCGCGCAACGAAAAGCCGCTCGCCGTCATGATGATGGACCTCGACCGCTTCAAGTATGTCAACGACACGCTCGGGCATCCGATCGGCGACATGCTGCTGTGCGAAGTCGCGAAGCGTCTGCGCTCCGTGCTGCAGCGTCAGACCGATACGGTGGCGCGTCTGGGCGGCGACGAATTCGCCGTGCTGCTGCCGACCGACGATCTGAACGCCGCGCGTCTGCTCGCCACACGCATGCTGCGCGCGCTGGAACAGCCGATCACCATCGAAGGTCAACTGGTGGACGTGGGCGCGAGTATCGGTATCGTGACGTTCCCGGAGAACGGCAAGGACATGAACGTGCTGCTGCGTCGCGCGGATATCGCGATGTACGTGGCGAAGCGCTCGAATCTGGGCTTTGTGCTCTACGATGAGCGGCACGACCAGAACAGCGCCGAACGTCTGTCGCTGATGAGCGAACTGCGTCAGGCCGTCGAGCACGATTAGCTCACGCTGTACTATCAGCCGAAGGTCGATCTGGCGACGCATCGCGTGAAGTATGTTGAAGCGCTGGTGCGCTGGGATCACCCGACGCGCGGTTTCGTCGCGCCCGACCAGTTCATTCCGTTCGCGGAGCAGACCGGTTATATCAAGACCATTTCGCGCTGGGTCGCGGACAAGGCCATCGCGCAATGCGCGGCGTGGCATGCGCAGGGCATCGATCTGGCGGTGTCGGTGAACGTGTCGGCGCGCGAGCTGATTCAATCGTCGTTGCCGGAAACGTTCGTCGCGCTGCTCGACAAGCACAAGGTATCGCCGGAGTGGATCTGGATCGAGATCACCGAAAGCGCGATCATGGACGATCCGAATCACGCTATCGAAACGCTCGATCGGCTGCACGCGCTCGGCATTCGTCTGTCGATCGACGACTTCGGCACGGGCTATTCGTCGCTGTCGTATCTGAAGCGCATGCCGGTCGACGAACTGAAGATCGACAAATCGTTCGTGATGGGCATGGCACATCATAAGGATGACGAAACGATTGTGCGTTCGACCATCGATCTCGGTCACAACATGGGATTGAAGGTCGTCGCGGAAGGTGTCGAGGACGAAGCGCTGATGCAGCGTCTGAAGGACTTGCGATGCGATCTGGCGCAAGGTTTCCACCTGAGCCGGCCGTTGCCGCCCGCCAAGCTGGAGTTGTGGCTGAAAGGCTGGGATTCCGAGCAGACAGGCGTTCCGAGCAAGGCCGACGACAAGCGTAAATCATCGACACGGGCAATGCCTGCCTGAAGCCGAACATTCGATTATGCGCCGCCAGCGCGTTCCTGTTTGTGCGCCGAGCATGCGCAACAGCTTGGGGGTGCAAGTTCCCTGTCCAGCCTGATGGGGCGAAGGCCTAGTGAAACGCAAGGGCGTCGTCGTGAGGCGGGGTCTGAAGGAAGCGTGTAGCAAA
>NZ_LFJJ01000442.1 GCF_001189365.1 Candidatus Burkholderia verschuerenii
GACGTAGGTGAGGACCGGGTGGCGCTCCTCGGGCGGGGTGGCGATCGTCGACATCTCACGGATGCCGGTGATCGCCATCTCGAGCGTGCGCGGGATCGGCGTCGCGGACATCGACAGCACGTCGACGGAGGTGCGCAGCCGCTTCATCTGCTCCTTGTGCTCGACGCCGAACCGCTGCTCCTCGTCGATCACGACGAGGCCCAGGTCCTTGAACCGCACGTTGCCGGTGATCAGGCGGTGCGTGCCGATGACCACGTCGACGGTGCCGTCGGCGAGCGCGTCGACGATCTCCTTGGACTCCTTGGCCGTCTGGAAGCGCGACAGCGCGCGCACGTTCACCGGGAAGCCGGAGTAGCGCTCGGTGAACGTGTCGAGGTGCTGCTGCACCAGCAGCGTCGTCGGGACCAGGACGGCCACCTGCTTGCCGTCCTGCACGGCCTTGAACGCGGCCCGCCCGGCGATCTCCGTCTTGCCGTAGCCGACGTCGCCGCAGATCAGCCGGTCCATCGGGACCGTCTTGGCCATGTCCGCCTTGACGTCCTCGATGCTGGACAACTGGTCCGGGGTCTCGACGTGGGCGAAGGCGTCCTCGAGTTCTCGCTGCCAGGGCGTGTCCGGCCCGAACGCGTGCCCCTGCGTCGCCATCCGCGCGCTGTAGAGGCGGATCAGCTCGCCGGCGATCTGGCGCACGTGCCGCCGCGCCCGGGACTTGGTGGTCTGCCAGTCCGAGCCACCGAGGCGGTTCAGCGTCGGCGCCTCACCGCCGACGTACCGGGTGACCTGGTCGAGCTGGGCCGTCGGCACGTACAGCCGGTCGGATCCGCCGGATCCCCGGCGCGACGACGCGTACTCGAGGACGAGGTACTCCCGCGGGGCACCCGCCACGCTGCGCTGGGCCATCTCGACGAAGCGGCCGACGCCGTGCTGCTCGTGGACGACGTGGTCGCCCGGCTGCAACTGCAGCGGGTCGACCGCCTTCTTCCGCTTGGCCGGCATCCGGC
>NZ_LFJJ01000443.1 GCF_001189365.1 Candidatus Burkholderia verschuerenii
GGAGCAAATGGACCGTTTTAACCTTCAGGAACAGGTATAAAAAATAAAAAATGGATGACTTACTTTCTTTTGTCTTAAAAAAGTAATTAAGCGTCTTGAATTCAAATTATTCAAAAGGTTTTTTCTTGATATTGAAATCTAAAAAATATATGGAAACAATTTGCGTCCAATAGGATTTGAACCTATACTAAAGGTTTAGAAGACCTCTGTCCTATCCATTAGACGATGGACGCTTTTCGTTCTGATTTTTTCATATTTTGACTTCCTTTGGTTGAAAAAACAACGAATCGGGTTGTATGGAGATAATTTTTGAAATTGTATATTAGCCCTACCCTAATACTAATCTAATAGCTATATAGAGTATAGACTATAAACATTTAAACGAAAAGCGGGTAGCGGGAATCGAACCCGCATCGTTAGCTTGGAAGGCTAAGGGTTATAGTCGACGTCGATTCAACATTTTGATTTAAACGGAACGTCTCTAATTCAAAACCGAACTCGAAACTTTGGTTTCATTCGGCTCCTTTATGGATGTGAACAATATTGCAAATAAATAAATTCGAACCCATAACATCTATGTCAGCTTTTTGTCTGAATAGAAAAAAAATGACTCGCTTTCTAGATGATCCCTCTAAAAGAGAGGGATTATACCAATCTTTCTAGTTACTTCGTTCTTTATTTTTACTTGAGAAGATCCTGAGGAAAGCGATTTTATTTCCACCGAGTTAAAACAATAGGTTGATGTCTCTAGTAAACTACAGTCATCGTTTAATAGCTATTTTGCTTCCATTTTTTCTATACGAAAAAAGTTGAAGATTTAGTTACGATTGGAAACCTACTTTCTATCTACATCCATGGATACTTTACTCCTACTTAGCCAAGTATTAATATTATAATCTAATTCAATCCAATTCAAAAATTATGTTTCGCAATTTCCTAATCCACTTTCTCACTTTCTAAGTGACCGTTGGATCCAAATCACGAGAATCTATATTTTTCTCGAATAACATCTTCGAG
>NZ_LFJJ01000444.1 GCF_001189365.1 Candidatus Burkholderia verschuerenii
CCATATGCTCTTCCAAGGAATCGGTTGCAAGTTACCCACTTGACATTTGCGGATGATCTAGTGGTATTCACCTGAGGATCTCGGAATGCAATTCGGGTATTATTTTATTTTCTGGAGGACTATGAGGCTGCATCGGGTCAGAAGATCAATCGGAATAAAAGTGCTTTCTATGTTTCAAAAAGATTATCTCCCAGGCAGGTTCATTTCATATCGTTACATTCTGGTGTTCACAAAGGCTCTCTTCCATTCAAATATCTTGGATGTCCAATTGCTAAAGGGAGAATCAGAACTAGGAATTTTCAATTCTTAGTTGATCGTGTGGATTCCAAGATCCGGAGCTGGCTGAATAAATTTCTTTCGCCTGGTGGTCGATTGGTTTTGGTGCGCCATGTTCTTTCTGCTCTCCCATCCTATGTTTTTTCTTCGTTGCAGGTTCCTAAAACTATCATTAAGTCCATGGAGACTCGGATGTGCTCTTTTTTGTGGGGTGGATCTAGTTTAGAGCCTTTAAGCAATTGGCGAAGCTGGGAAAGATTAGCCTTGCCTGCTTGTGAGAATGGCCTTGGTGTCAAACGGTTGGAGGATGTGATGGATAGTTTTTCCTGTAAGCTTTGGTGGAAGCTTAAAAATGGTACAGGTTTGTGGGCTAATTTTGTTTTGAGTTGTCGGAATGGAGTGCGTGACTCTTGTGCCTGGCCGCGTGTCCGTCGGATTCAGCAGATAATGGAGGCTGGTACAAAGCTGGTTGTAAGGAGCGGCGATTCCTCCTTTTGGTGCTCGAACTGGACCGGTGCTGGTATTCTGCTGGACCGTTGTACATCGAGTTCTTCTCCGTCTTCTCTCTTTATCCATTTATCTTTGAAAAATAGCAACCGACTTTGCTTCAAAGAAGCCATTTAGATCTTAGGCTGGAAATAGGGGGTTTTGGCTTTCTCTCTGATGAATCTCTACCTTTTGGAAGAAGGGTCGTAGCGTTAAACCGGCTAATCGAGTGCCTTTACTAGCTTTCTTGCTTTCTTCCTTATGTTACCTTCGGGTTATTAAGGAGAGCAATCCACTACTAGGCTACCCGCTCCATAGCTCCTTAGCTTCCTAGCTGCGTAGCTCAATGGAAGGCAGAGGAGCTCAGAGCTACGAAGAGGAGTTATATTTAGAGGAGGAGTCGCCGTAACGCTCCGGGTCCTCTGGCCCGAGAGCAAGGCGTCGGACCCTCCGCTTCATTAGTTGCTTCCCTCAAGAAGCAACCTCGCTCAGAGGCCGGAAGCCCTCCCAGGACTTCCTGTAAACACCTCTGAGCTCATTAGCTCATAGCTCATTAGCTGCGAGGACCGGCGTTAGGTCGCTTCTCAGAAGAAGCTCCTATCGCTTCGGGCCGGAGAGACTCCCCGAGCTCTCCTCTGAAGACCCTCCGCTTGTTAATTAGCTCATAACTCAAACTCATAGCTCCTAGTGTTATGCTTAACACAATCAATTTGTTGCCGCTCCATACTAGTACCAGGAGGTGAACCAAAGCAGAGCTTTGGCCCTCGTCCCAGGTATATGGTAGCAGAGGGGCCCCATATCAATACTTTATTTATGATTAGTTACTGTTTGTTTTATCTTAAGTGATCATAGAAACTAGACTCAAAGAAGTCGCGCACGTGGGCTATGAGTTACATATTGGTCTTAACTTATAGCTTGGGAGGGAGAAGCAGCGGGTTAGTGAGCCTTTCCTAAGAGAGCCCTTGCTCCCGCTTCCGAGAGTCTAGACGAGACGGCTATGATTGTTAGTTACAAGCTGTGAACTAAAAGACTCAAGCTCAAGGACTATCCGTCCCCAAGTCTAATGGGGGACATGCCGGAGTGAAGAAGGTGGCTCCATACTGGTACTAAACTAGTAGGGGGCGGCATGATTGTGTCAATATGTTTTAGGAGTATGAGTTAGGAGTTACATGGGTTACAGGAGAAGTCGCTACGCTCGGAAGGTCCTTCGGTTATCGAATTAGACCCTCTCCTAGAGGGCTAATTCTAGGCTCATGAGGATCGAATTAGGGCTCTTGCAGAGGACCCTAATTCTCTGAGCTCAGCTCTTCCTTAAGTTACCTTCGGGTTATAAAGGAGAGCAATGCCCTATTAGGCGACCCGCTCCATAGCTCATAGCTGCAGTAGCTGCATAGCTCAATAGCAGCGTTAGAGCTACTAACTCAAGCTACAAGATAAGTTTTAGTTAGAGGATCGGCGCTCTCTTAGGTTCCATAAGGGAAATACGTAGCTATCGCTGTTCCTTAAAGCTTCTTATTCGTGTTTTTAATCTAACAGTCGTTTTAAACTCATTTTAAGAGTTAAGAAGGGGTACCAGGAGGTGAACCGAAGCAGAGCTTGCCCTCGTCCGACGGGGAGCTACAAGAGTCCTCCAAGGGTAGTTACATACTTTATATACAATCCAATAGGAACAGCTATTATCGTATGTGACCATAGAAACTATGATGAGGGTATAGCTCAGAAGAGCAGGTAAGAAGAGTCCATAGAACATCTCAGGTATTTACCATTGTGAGGGCCCCTAAGGACTAATCTTACTGGTTCGTTGGAGTGGTTAGCGGAAGTTACCAAAATCGGTTTAGCTTCTACGGACTAATACTCAAATCATAGACGAGACGGCTATGGTTGCTAGTTATTATAGCACTGTGAACTAAAACTTCCGGGTGTGAACGCTAGCGCTAATGGAGGGAGTGGTGACCTTTCAAACTGTTGCTTATACACATCTGACGCTGCGGGGGGGGGGGGGGGGGGGGGGGGGGGGGGGGGG
>NZ_LFJJ01000445.1 GCF_001189365.1 Candidatus Burkholderia verschuerenii
CATCTCCACCTTGCTCCAGCGGTTTTGATGCGCCAAAATAAGTGCCAACCGTGTTGCTTCCAGCTCCGTCACCACTGGATTCAATGAAGAATCCCTAGTAACTATCATAGCCAGCATAATATTTCCGGCCTCTCCTCTAGCTATTATCCCTATACCCGATGACTCCTTCGACCTATCCTCAGCAGTACCTACGTTTATTTTGACAATCCCTGGCCCAGGTACAGTCCACCTCACTCGCGTCCTAACCAGAATTGGCTTGTTGGAAATTCTGGTTTTCTCAGCTTGCGCTTCTTTGAACTCCATCCATTCCTCCCATGCTCTTTGAACCACCTCTTTCTCATGTCTTCTGGTTTCTGAGAAACACCATTCATTTCTGTTCCTCCAAATCTGCCATAAAATATAGACTGTCAAATCTTGCCTATCTTGGATCATATTTTGTTGCCCCATTTTCGCCTGTGCATTCCACCAGTCTTTGAAAGAGTGAGTATGTGTTTCAAGACCATCCCAGCTGACAGGGGATAACTTCCAGATCTTTTTAGCAGTGGGACAATGAAAGAAAACATGTTCCGTTGTTTCAGTTTCAGCTCCGCACAAATGACAGTGCTCCACTCCTTTTAATCCCCTTCTCCCCAGATTCTTACCCACCGGTAATCTATCATAAACAGCCTTCCAAATAAAATGTTTGATCTTATTTTTGACTTGAAGACCCCAGATCTTGTTCCACATCTTCTTCTCCTCGTTCTCATTCATATTACTTGATCCAACTCCTTCCTCCTCCTTCTTCCTATCACACATGATTGCTTTGTATCCAGAAGAGACTGAGTACTGACCATTTTTGGTGTGGCACCATACCAGTCTGTCCTGAACACCTAGGGAGCTCACCGGGACCTGTTTAATGGCATTAACCTCTTCCTCCGAAAACAACCTCCTAAGCAGTTCGATATTCCACCCCTCTCCACAAGGATTGAAAAGCTCCTGAACTTTTTGTAACTCACACCCCTCCGGTT
>NZ_LFJJ01000446.1 GCF_001189365.1 Candidatus Burkholderia verschuerenii
TCTTTAAGCGTATCAAGCATTTTCGTCGCGTCGCCACTCGATATGACAAACTCGCCCACAGCTACCTCACCTTTGTCTCCATCGTGTCTGCCTTCGGGCCGCTCTTAAATGTAAACAGGACCTAGCAATGAATGCCAACCCGAAGTTCATCTCCGAGAACGCCGTCGTCGATGCCGCCGCCATCGCGCCGCTGCCGAATTCGCGCAAGGTCTATGTCGAAGGCTCGTCGCACGACATCCGCGTGCCGATGCGCGAAATCACCCAGTCCGATACGCCCGACGGCTTCGGCGGCGAGAAGAATCCGCCCGTCTACGTGTACGACACGTCCGGTCCGTACACCGATCCCGATGCGAACATCGATATCCGCAGCGGCCTGACTGCCCTGCGCGGCGGATGGATCGACCAGCGCGGCGACACGGAAGAACTGAGCGGCTTGTCGAGCGATTTCGGCCGCGAGCGCGCCGCCGATCCGAAGACAGCCGAACTGCGCTTTCCGGGCCTGCATCGCAAGCCGCGTCGCGCGCTCGACGGCAAAAACGTCTCGCAGATGCATTACGCGCGTCAGGGCATCATCACGCCGGAAATGGAATACATCGCGATCCGCGAGAATCAGCGTCGCGCGGAGTATCTGGAAAGCCTGAAGAGCAGCGGCCCGAACGGCGAAAAGCTCGCCAAGATGATGGGCCGTCAACATCCGGGACAAGCTTTCGGCGCGGCGGCGTTCGACAAGGATGCGCTGAAGGAAATCACACCCGAATTCGTGCGCGAGGAAGTGGCGCGCGGCCGCGCGATCATTCCCGCGAACATCAATCACCCGGAAAGCGAACCGATGATCATCGGCCGCAACTTCCTCGTGAAGATCAACGCGAATATCGGCAATTCGGCGGTCACTTCTTCGATCGGCGAGGAAGTCGACAAGATGACCTGGGCGATCCGCTGGGGCGGCGACACGGTGATGGACTTGTCGACCGGCAAGCATATCCACGAAACGCGCGAATGGATCATCCGCAATTCGCCGGTGCCGATCGGCACGGTGCCGATTTATCAGGCGCTCGAAAAGGTCAACGGTAAGGCCGAAGATCTGACGTGGGAAATCTTCCGCGACACGCTGATCGAGCAAGCGGAACAAGGCGTCGATTACTTCACGATTCACGCGGGCGTGCGTCTGCAATACGTGCCGCTGACCGCCAACCGCATGACGGGCATCGTCTCGCGCGGCGGCTCGATCATGGCGAAGTGGTGCCTCGCGCATCACAAGGAAAGCTTTATCTACGAGCACTTCGAAGACATCTGCGAAATCATGAAGCAATACGATGTCTCGTTCTCGCTCGGCGATGGCCTGCGTCCCGGCTCGATCTACGACGCCAACGACGAAGCGCAACTCGGCGAACTGAAGACGCTGGGCGAGCTGACGCAGGTCGCGTGGAAGCACGACGTGCAGGTGATGATCGAAGGCCCCGGCCACGTGCCGATGCAGTTGATCAAGGAGAACATGGACCTGCAACTGGAATGGTGTGACGAAGCGCCGTTCTACACGCTCGGGCCGCTGACGACGGATATCGCGCCGGGTTACGACCACATCACCTCGGGCATCGGCGCGGCGATGATCGGCTGGTTCGGCACCGCCATGCTCTGCTACGTGACGCCGAAGGAACATCTCGGCTTGCCGAACAAGGACGACGTGAAGGAAGGCATCATCACGTACAAGCTGGCGGCGCATGCGGCTGATCTGGCGAAGGGTCATCCGGGCGCGCAGGTGCGGGACAATGCGCTCTCGAAAGCGCGCTTCGAATTCCGCTGGGAAGACCAGTTCAATCTCGGCCTCGACCCGGACAAGGCGCGCGAATTCCACGACGAAACGCTGCCGAAGGATTCCGCCAAGGTCGCGCATTTCTGCTCGATGTGCGGCCCGCATTTCTGCTCGATGAAAATCACGCAGGAC
The DNA here is from genome assembly GCF_001189365.1 of Candidatus Burkholderia verschuerenii. Lineage (GTDB taxonomy): Bacteria > Pseudomonadota > Gammaproteobacteria > Burkholderiales > Burkholderiaceae > Caballeronia > Caballeronia verschuerenii. The sequence continues at coordinate 1,943 of NZ_LFJJ01000446.1, forward strand.
GTGCGCGATTTCGCGGCGAAACAAGGCCTCAGCGAAGATCAGGCGCTGGCGCACGGCATGGAGGCGAAGGCGATCGAATTCGTCAAGAAAGGCTCGGAGATTTATCAACCGACGTAAGCGCGGATCGATATCCGTTTAGCACGCACGGCCTGCCGTTTTTACACGCGGCAGGCCGTTTTCATTTGCCTTTCCTTGCGAACACTCGGGCACTTTTCCTGCTCATGAAGAAAATGAATCGGCAGGAAACGCCAGCGTTATCGTGCACATGCACAGCGCGTCCGGGCCGTGATGCCGCCGATTCCTTTTTAATTCGAATTGGAGAGTCGACATGAAAACCATCAAACAGATCGGCGCCGCGGCAACACTCGTGGCACTCCTCGGAGGCTTGACCGCATGCGGCGACATGAACACACGTCAACGCGATACGGCGGTCGGCGCGGGCGTCGGCGCGGCGGGCGGCGCGGTGATCGGCGGCAGCGCGCTGTCGACGCTGGGCGGCGCGGCGGTAGGCGGCATCATCGGCAATCAGGTCGGCAAGTAACGCACCGCCATTCCTGCGATGGTTCGATCGCGCGTTCGTATGAACGATCCGGCCATCGCGCGCGATGCGCGGGGCGCTTGTTTCAGGATTGTTACAGGATGCCTCGCCGTTTAATGCTTTGTCACATAACGCGCGGATCACCGGCATCGCATTCGAGTAAGCTGCTTTTTAACGGACCCATTCGAGTCCGGCATGTCGTAAGCAAGGAGCAGTGCCATGAATCCCGCCCGCTTTATCCTCGGACCGAAGACCGCGATTGCATCGCTCATCGGCGGGTTGCTGTTGAGCGGGTGTTACTACGGTTATTCGCCTTATCCCGGCGGCTATTATTCGCCGGTTCCAGTTGCCTATACGCAGCGGGAATTCAGTTTGCCGCAAGGTGCATCGGGCGTGGCGGCGGCATCCGCGCCGAGCGCGCAGACGCAGTACATCCAGGCATCGCCGTCGGCGGATTACTACGCTGATTACTATGCGATGCCCGCTGCATCGACCACGTACTACACGACTTATCCCGCGTATCCCTACGCCGCTTATCCTGCTTATCCGGCTTATTACGGCTATCCGTATCCGCCGGTATCGGTTGCATTTGGCTTCGGTTACTGGGGCGGCGGCGGAGGATGCTGCTGGGGCCACGGATGGCACGGCAACGGCTGGCACGGCGGCGGCGGATATCACGGCGGGGGCGGTTGGCACGGCGGCGGATCGAGTTGGCAAGGCGGCGGCGGATGGCACGGCGGCGGTGGCCGCTCGCACTAACGCCGCTGCGCGAATCGCGCTTTTGCGGCCGAAAATCGCCGCGACGTAACACGGCTGAAACAGTTTGCCGTCCATAACGCACGGTCGACGTCGCACGATGCTGCGTGCGACCGCGCAATGTCCTTCGTTTTCCTTTTCCGACAGGCACTTGGCCGAAAGCAGCGCGCCATTGGCATAATTTTGGCTATTGTCCTTCCCCATCGACCGCGCAGCATCGTCAATCGTCGCCGCGCTCTAATCCTCGGGGAATTCTGACATGATGGCCTTCGTCTTTTTTCTGTTCTGGATGCTCGCCAGCCTCGGTTTGCTGACCGTCTGGGTGTTTCGCCGCACGCCGCCTACGGGCGATGACTCCGCGCGACGTCCGGCTTCCCGGTCGAACGCGGCATCGGTCGAGGGCTGAGCCGCGCCGGACGGCCATTCCGTTCTTGACTGGCACGATTCCTCCCCTATTCTGTATTTGCGCATTATGCGTCCGCTTAAGCCGGTTCGCATGCTGTCGTCGCCTGCCGATGCAACCCGATGCACACAGGCGGATACAGAAAGACAAGGAGACCCGATGTTCCATCAGCTGCTCACTCCGATCGCCAATTCGCTCGCGCTGTCGTTCGTCGTCGCGGCGTTACCGATCGTGCTCGTCCTCATTCTGCTCGGCTGGGCGCGACGTCCCGCGTGGCAGGCATCGCTTGCCGGGCTGGTCCTCGCGTTGATCATCGCGGTGGCGGGCTGGCACTTTCCCGTGGGACTCGCGGTCGACTCGGTGTTCGCGGGCGCGGTATTCGCGCTGTGGCCGGTCATGTGGATCGTGTTCGCGGCGATCCTGCTCTATAACGTCTCGCAACGCTCGGGACGCTTCGAAGCCTTCCGCCTCTGGATGGTCGATAACCTGCCGAACGACCGGCGCATCGTGCTGGTCGTGATCGGCTTTTCGTTCGGCGCGCTGCTCGAAGGCATTTCCGGCTTCGGCACGCCGATCGCCATCACCAGTTCGCTGTTGATCCTGCTCGGCTTCCCGACGCTCGAAGCGCTCACCTTCACGCTGATCTTCAATACCGCGCCGGTCGCGTTCGGCGCGCTCGCCAAGATGGTCGGCCGGCAGTTGCCGCTGTTCGCGTTCTTCCTGCCGTTCTACGTGATCGGCACCTACGCGGGCTTTCGCAATATGCTGCGCGTGTGGCCCGTGCTGCTGGTGTCGGGCGGCGCGTTCGCGCTGACGCAGTACGTGACGTCGAACTACATCAGCTATGCGCTGACCGATGTGCTCTCCTTGCTCGTCTCGCTGATTCTGACGATCGCCTTCCTGCGTGTCTGGAAGCCCGCGCCCGACGACAACTTCGCCGTCAACGTCGACCGTCTCGCCGATACCCGCGCGACGATTTCCGGCGGCCAGGGCTGGCTGCCGTGGATCGTCGTATCGGCGGTGGTGATCGTGTGGACCATCGCGAAGATCTTCCTGATCGGCGACGTGAAAGTGGCATGGCCCGGGCTCGACAAAGCCGTGTACATCACGCTGTACAACCAGCCGTACGGCGCGATCTGGGACTTCCAGCCGCTCGCCACCGGCACCGCGATTCTGGTCGCGGCGATCATCACCTGCGCGCTCGTCAAACTGCTCGCGCGCGAGTTCTTCGCCGCCGCCGCCGATACCTGGGTGCAGACGCGCATCGCGATCCTGACCGTGGCGACCATCGTCGGCATGGCGTATCTGATGAACTACTCGAGGATGAACTACACGCTCGGTTTGGGCGTGGCGTCGGTCGGGCCGTTCTTTCCGCTGGTGTCGGCGTTCCTCGGCTGGGTCGCGGTGTTCCTGTCCGGCAGCGATACGCCGGGCAACGCGCTGTTCGGCAATCTGCAAGTGGTGGCCGCGCATCAGCTGAATCTGAATCCGGTGCTGATGGCCGCGACCAATTCGTCAGGCGGCGTGATGGGCAAGATGATCTCGCCGCAGAACATCTCCACCGGCGTGGCGACGACCGAGCTCAAGGGCAAGGAAGGCGTCGTCTTCGTGCGCACGTTCAAGCATTCGATTCTGCTGACCATCCTGCTCGGCATACTCGTCTGGTTGCAACAAAACGTGCTGACGTGGATGATTCCGCCGCATTAACGCGGCGCGCTTGTCATATTTGTACGCGACATCTCCCGCTTCTTGCGGTCTCGTCCTTCGCGCGTTCAAAGACGCGTAACGCGGTGGTAGCATGCGCGGACTTTCCGTCGTTCGAAGTCCGCCGCCATCATGTCTCCCGCCAATCTGCTGCAACTGATCTTTCTCGCCGCGCTCTGGGGCGCATCGTTTCTTTTTATCCGCGTGGGTGTCGCCGAATTCGGCGTGGCGCCGTTGATGGCGCTGCGTGTCGGCATCGGCGCGCTGTTTCTGATCGCGATGCTGCTCGCCCGCCGGCCGTTCCGGCAAACCGTCGCGACGATGCGCGCGCGGACGCTGCCGCTGTTTATCGTCGGCATGCTCAACTCGGCTGCGCCGTTCTGCCTGTTCGCCTATGCCGAACTGACGCTTTCGGCAGGCGCGACCTCGGTCGTCAATGCGACCACGCCGCTGTGGGGCGCGCTGGTCGCCTATCTGTGGCTGAAGGACAAGCTCACGACGACGCGCACCATCGGCATGGCGATCGGCTTCGCGGGCGTGCTGGTACTGGTGTGGAATCAGATCGCGCCCGCGCACGAGGCCCACTCGACGGCCGCCGCGAGCCTGCCCGTGCAAGGCCTGCTTGCCGCAGCCGCCGCGCTGCTCGCCTCTGCGCTGTACGGCGTGGCGGGCAACTTCGCCAAGCGCTATCTGATGAACGTCGATCCGCTCACCAATGCCGCCGGCAGCATGATCGCCGCGACGCTCGCGTTGTCGCCGATCGCGTTTCTTACGTGGCCGCACGCGCCGATTTCCGCATCCGCGTGTGAAGCGGTGCTGGCGCTGGGCATCGGCTGTACGGGTATCGCGTATTTCATCTATTTCCATTTGGTCGTGGTCGCGGGCCCGGCGCGCGCGATGACCGTCACCTTCGTCATTCCGCTGTTCGGCATTTTGTGGGACGCGCTGTTTCTGCATGAGCATGTCTCGCTCATGATGCTCGAAGGCTGCGCCGTCGTGCTGCTCGGCACCGCGCTCGCGACCGGCGCGCTCGATCGTCTGCCCTTCTTCGCCCGGCGCAAGCTCGCGCCGTGAACTAGACTTCCCAAACGACGTGCGGGCGTCGCGCTGGCAACGCTCAAAACGGTCAAATTGTTTGGACGTGCGTTGCGATTCGTGTAACGCCGCGTCAAGCTTCGCGATTTTTGCGTCGGGAGTCGAGATGTTCGCCAAGATCAAACACGAAATGTTGAAGATGGTGCCGCCCTTCATCTTCTTCTTCGTTCTGCTGCATGCCGTCATCATCATCATTCGCGCGTTGATGGTCAAGGGTACGGGCGTGTCGCTCGATACGTCGGTGTCGGTCATCGTCGCGTCGCTGATTCTCGCCAAGGCGGTGCTGATCGCCAATATGCTGCCGTTCATCAATCGTTATCCCGATCGTCCGCTGATCTGGAACGCAGCGTGGAAGACGCTGATCTATACGATCATCGCGGGCATCTTTCACTTCCTCGAGCGGCTGTTCGACTACTGGAAGGAAACGCATAATCTGGCCGCCGCGCATCACGAACTGATGACGCATATCAACTGGCCGCAGTTCTGGGCGATCCAGATTCTGCTGTTCCTGATGATCGGCAACTACTGCATGTTCGCGGAACTCGCGCGCGTGATCGGACGCGAAGTGCTCAAATCGTATTTCCTCGGACCACGCGTGGACGTGCCGCCGCGCTGGCAACAAAGCTGACGGCGGACGCGCCGTCGTTTCGGATCATTCATCGATGATGCAGGCCATCACCCTGAGCGTGTCGATCGATCGCGACTGGCGCGATCTCTACGAAGCCATCTGGCGACCGAAAGCGTTCCCGCGCTGGGCGTCGTCGGGACTCGCGCAATCGACGCTCGAATTAACGGGCGATGTCTGGAAGGCGCGCGGCCCGGCCGGCGAGGTGACGATCCGCTTCACGCCGCACAACGCGTTCGGCGTGATGGATCACACGGTCATACTGGAAGACGGCACGGAAGTGGATGTGCCGCTGCGCGTGATCCGCAACGGCGACGGCCCGGAAGTCGCGCTGACGCTGTTCCGCCAGCCCGGCATGTCCGACGAAAAATTCGCCGCCGATGCCGACTGGGTGCGCCGCGATCTGGCCACGCTGGCGCAACGTTTCGCGGCCTGACTTATTCTCCCCGAACCGTCCCGCGCCCCGCCTTGATCGCGCCGCGCCGCACCTTGCCTTCGACACGTCTCACTTGCGATGCGCGCGTCGGCTTGGTCGCGACGCGTTTTCTGCGCGTGACGCTGGCGCTGCGGATCAGTTCGTCGAGCCGGGCGAGCGCCGACGCGCGATTCATATCCTGCGTGCGATGTTCCTGCGTGCGATGTTCCTGCGCCTTGATCACGATGACGCCCTCGTGCGTGATGCGGCTATCGGCGAGCACGAGCAACCGCGCCTTGATATGCTCCGGCAAGGACGACGCGCGGATATCGAAACGCAGATGAATCGCGCTCGACACCTTGTTCACGTTCTGGCCGCCCGCGCCTTGCGCGCGCACGGCGGTCGTCAGTTCGATCTCGTGCGCGGGCACCGTGAGGCTGTCGGTCATCGGTCGTGCTCCTTATCGAACGGGCGCTCGGTCGGTTAAAAGACGCGGCAACGTTGCATTTTGGCAGCAAGCGGGCCGTTGCGCCACGCTCGGCGCAATCCCGATGCCTGCCCGCCAGGCACGTTCCGACAAACGAACCTGGCCGAACGGACGAGGTTCGACGCGCCGGTGAGTTGAGTTAGACTCGTTGTCGCTTCGTTCCCGCGACCACGGACCACGGAACGACAGCGCCCCACGGTAAGACCACAGGAAGTCGATGCGCTATTCGTTCGAAATCAGAAAGTTCATCTATAGCCAGTATTTCTTCGGTGGCTTGCGCATCGCGCTCGGCGTGTCGATTCCCGCCGTGCTGATGTTGACGGTGTTTCATAACCGCGAACTGGGCTTCACCATCGCGACGGGCGCGCTGGGCGCGTGTGTCGTCGACATGCCGGGACCGCTCAAGCACAAGCACAACGAAATGCTCGCCTGCACGGCGATCGGCTTTCTGTCGGCACTGGCAACGGGCATCGCGACCGCGCATACGCTCACGCTATGGCTGACCGTGGTGCCGCTGACCTTCGTGCTGTCGCTGATCGTCGTGTACGGCACGCGCTGGCCGCAGATCAGCTTCGCCACGCTGTTCATGATGGTCGTCACGCTGGAAGATCATTTCACGCCGATGCAGGCGCTCGTCAACGCATCGTGGATTTTGCTGGGCGGGCTCTGGTACACCTACTGGGCGACGCTCGTCAGCCGGCTGCTGGTGTATCGCATCGAACAACAGGCGCTGGCGCAGAGCATCTTCAGTTGCGCGGAATATCTCTACGCGCGCGCCGAGTTCTACGATGGCGACGCCGATCTCGACGAGTGCTACCGTAAGCTCATCGAAAAGCAGATCGCGGCGGTCGAACAGCAGGAAGCCGCGCGCGACATCGTGTTGCGCAATCTGCCGAAGATCAAGAGCGGCAAGCTGGAGGCGCGGCGCGCGCGGCTGTTCAATCTGTTTATCAACGTGGTCGATCTGCACGAGTTTTTCGTCGGCGCGCATACGGACTATCCGCTCGTCCGGAAGACGTTTGCGGGCTCGGACGTGCTGATTTTCTATCGCGATCTGATGCGCAAGGCGAGCGCGGATCTGGAGGAAATCGGGCTGGCCGTGCTGCAGAACAATCCCGCGCCGAAGCAGATCAGCATGAAAGCCGAGCTGCGCGCGATCGAGTACGAACTCGAACTGATGCGCAAAAACGGCCTTCCCGAGAAGAATCCCGAGGCGTATGCGGCGGCGGCGGCCGTCTTTCGCCGTCTGTGGAGCGCGACACGTCTGATCGACAAGATGCGCCGCCGCACCCGCGACGACGCCAGCCCGACCGAAACCGAAGTGCAGATCGATCACGCGCTGTCGCGTTTCATATCGAGCCGGCGCGTGCCGTTCCGGCAGATTTTCTCGAACCTGACGATGGCCTCGCCCAGCTTCCGCCACGCGTTGCGCGTGACGATCGCAGTGGGCATCGGTTTCTGGGTCGGCAGGCTGCTGCCGCTGACCAACGCGTACTGGATCGTGATGACTACGGTCATCATCCTGAAGCCAGGCTATTCGCTCACCAAGCAGCGCAACACGCAGCGGATCGTCGGCACGGCGATCGGCTGCGCGGTGACCATCGCGCTGGTTCTGCTGGTGAAAGATCCGCACATCCTGCTGATCGTGATGTTCGCGTCGATGGTGATGAGCTACAGCCTGCTGCTCTTCAACTACGCGGCAAGCGTGGTGTTCACGTCGTCATATGTGCTGCTGATGTTCCATCTGCTCGCGCCGGGCAGCTTGCGGATGATCGGCGAGCGCGCCATCGACACGGGGCTCGGCTGCGCAATCGCGATTGCGGCGAGTCATCTGTTTCCGTATTGGGAATATCGGCTGATGGGCAAGCTGGTGAAGGACCTGCTCACGGCCACGCGCAATTATCTGGAAGCGAGCTGGTACTGGCGCGCCAAGCCCAGTGCCGATGCCGCGGCGCAAACCGCCGCCGCGCCCGCCGATCCTGCAGTCGACGGCGTCGTATTCGCGGATGGCAACGCGCGCGCGGCGACATCGTCGTCGCAGGTCGCTCAAACGGTCGCGGCCACGGCCGAAGCCGCCAACGAACCCGATGCGAGCGCCCCCGCGATCGATCCGAATCTGACCGCCAACGCCGTCAAGGCCGCGAGCGCGACGGCGGAGCGGCTGGCGGCGGTGAGCATCGGCGAGAGCACGGCGGCGACCGCGACCAAGGGCGCGTCGGCTGCGGCGACGGCGCTCGATCGCGACTTTCGCTATCGGCTGGCGCGCAAGAATGTGCATATCGCCTTCGCCAATCTCGCGCAGGCGTTTCAGCGGATGATGCTGGAGCCGAAGGCGCAGCAGAGGTACGTCGCCGAATTGAACGATCTGCTGGTGCAGAGTCATGTGCTGGCATCGCAGATCACCGCCGCCGCGCCGCTGCTGCAATCGCTCAACGAAGCGGACGGTCAGGCCTTCGAGCCGGTGCAGCGGACGCTGGGCATCGTGCGGGACAATCTGTCGGATGCGCAGAGCGCGCTGCCCGAACCCGAGGTATCGACGGATGGCGACGCCCCCGCGCCACGCGCCGACGCGATCAAGGACCTGCGCCGCGAACTCGACGCGATGGTGACATCGGCGGAGCGCGCCAAGACGCTACCCGCCGATGCGCTGCACGATCTGAAACTGCTCGCGCATCAATGCAAGCAGATGCTGACGGCATCGGCGCTGATCGGCAAGGATTCAGCGCAGATTCGTCTGCCGGTCTGAAACGCCAATCTGTTCAGTTATTGCGATGCGCCGGTCGCGGGCCTCGCATCGCTCGATACGGCGAGCGTGTTTTGCTCGTCGAACTGGCGTTTGTCGCGAATAGCGTTGAACAGCAGCGTCCCGAGAACCAGCAGCACGACCACCACGACGAACACGCCGACAGCAGTGGTCGGATTCTTCTTTTTGGGCGAACCGACCGGGCGGCGGTCGTTACGGCGATCATCGGTCATGGATTGCGGCAAGGAAGAGGAATGCGGATGGAGCCGACATGGTACCCGCGCTGGTTTTCAGTTGGGTTGCGGGTGGGTGGGCGACGTGCGCGTCACCGCGTGCGAGTTCTCGCCACCGAATAAACATCGCCCCGCTCGCGTTTTCCGACCGCGATCACCTCGACGGTCACGCGCGCATCCTCTACCCGGTAGACCAGTCGATATCCCAACGCGGCAAGCTTGATCTTGTAGCAATTCGGGAGCGTGCTCAGCCGAGCGGATTCGATCTTCGGATTATCGAGCCGCTCGGTCAGCTTTCGCTTGAGCTGCTCGCGCACGGTGTGATCCAGTGCGCGCCATTCCTTCAGCGCGGACGGCAAAAACGCGAGCTTATAGGTCGTCAAGCTTCACGCTCACGGCTTTCTCGTTGCTGCGCGCGCGAACGATTTCGGCAAGTTCGATATCTTCGAGCTTTTCGCAGATGGCTTCCCATTCGGCGGCGGGAATCAGGTACGCAACCGGCTTATTGCGATTGAGCACGGCGACCGGACCGTCGGCCTGCTCGATGGCGTGACTCGGATTTACCTTGAGTTCGCTGATTCCGATGGAAACACGGGCATGGATGGCTTCCATCGCGCTCTCCTTATTTGGTCAACTAGATGACCAAATATTAGGTCTTGCGAGTGGTCAAGTCAATGTATCCGCCGCCGCTGAAATTCTCTGCTACGCCACCCGCCTTGAACATCCCGCCGGCGCTTCGCATACTCCACACGATTCCATGCACGTCTGATTTCGGCGCTAGCTGCAAGGGGCCATGTCGAAATACCTCGTGACCGGACGTGTTGCGCCGCCCTCGGGCGGCATTTTTTGTGCGCCCAGCATGGGCGCACTCTTGCGGGTGCAAGTCGCGCGGCAAGTTGACCACAGCGAGCGAAGTGAAGCGCAACTGCGGAAGGGCGACCGACCGTGGG
>NZ_LFJJ01000046.1 GCF_001189365.1 Candidatus Burkholderia verschuerenii
GCGAAGTTCCAAACTCCCAGGAAACCATTCAGATCAATATTGCTTCTGGGAGTTCTGGGAAACACGATCTTCCGGCGGCCCCTTGCCACCCTTGACTTCGACTAATTCTGAAGGGCCGACGAAGTACTTTCAGACGCTGCCCGCCGTGCTGCGCGAGGAATTGCGCGCGCCGGCCGAACGCCTCGCCGCGTATCTGACGAACTGGCTGGAGCGCTCGAAGCTGCCCATCGCGACGCATTTCTTCGTGCCGATGGCCAAGCACGCGACGCTCGGCTCGACCGGCGAAAACGCGCAGCTGATCGACCGCATCATGGAAAGCGAAGCCTGAGATGGCGCGCGCGGACACGCTCGTCGTCATCGACATGCAGGCGAAGCTCGTGCCGCATATCGACGACGGCGAACGCGTGACGCAGCGCGTCGCGGCCATCGTGCGGGCCGCCGGGCTGCTGGATGTGCCGGTCGTCGCGACGGAGCAGAATCCGCGCGGGCTCGGCGCAACGGTGGACGGATTGCTCGACGGACGGCATCGGCTGATCGAAAAGGACAGCTTCGATGCGACGCGCGCCAACGCCTTTCTCGCCGCGCTGCCGCCCGCTCCGGGGACACTGTGGATCGCGGGCGCGGAGGCGCATGTCTGCGTGCTGCTGACCGCGATCGGGCTGCTTGCGCGCGGCTATCGCGTCGAATGGCTCGCCGATGCGGTCGGTTCGCGCCGCGCGGCCGATCGCGCGACGGCGAATCTGCGCGCGCAGCAGGAAGGCGCGCGCCTGACCACGGTCGAAACGGCGATTTTCAGCTGGCTCGGCGATTTCCGTCATCCGCGCTTCAGGGAGGCGCTCGCGCTGATCAAGTGAGCCATGCGCTCGGAACATGGCTGACATGCGCAGATTTCGATTGTGACGGCTTTTTGGCGTGCCTACAGTGCGGCGATTCCCTCCTTCGCCACGCTTCCGAGGCCGTCACCATGACTCATCGCTCGTTCCGCTTTCTACGCGCCGTATTCGGCTGCGTGCTGACCTTCGCCGCCGTTCTGGCCGCGCCCGCCCATGCCGATACGCTCGACACGATCCAGAAGAACAGCGTCGTTCGAATCGGCGTGTTCATGGATTACCCGCCGTTCGGTTCGATCGGACCGGATATGAAGCCGCAAGGCTACGACATCGACATGGGCGAATACCTGGCGCGCGCGCTCAAGGTGAAGGCCGAATTCGTGCCGATCACCGGAGAAAACCGCATGGCCTATCTCGCGACGCACAAGGCCGATCTGCTGCTGTCGGTCGGACAGACGCCGGAGCGCGAGAAGGTCATTGACTTTTCGAAACCGTATGCGCCGTACTATCTCGCGGTGTTCGGCCCGAAATCGCTCGCGGTGAAGAGCACCGCCGATCTCGCCGGCAAGTCCGTCGCGGTCGCGCGCGGCACGCTCGAGGATTTGAGCGTCACCAAGGCCGCGCCCGCCGGCGCCGATATCAAGCGCTTCGAAGATCCGAACGGCGCGATCTCCGCGTTTCTGACCGGACAGGCGCAATTGCTCGTGGTCGGCAACGACGTCGGCGCGACGATCATCGCGAAGAATCCGCCCGTGCAGCCCGAGCAGAAGTTCCAGTTGTTCAGCTCGCCGGATCATGTCGGGCTCAACAAGCAGGAGCCGCGTCTCTTGAAGAAAGTCGATGCCGCCATCGCGCAGGCGAAGAAGGACGGCACGCTCAACACGCTGTCGACCAAATGGCTGAAAGCGCTGTATCCCGCTGACCTTTGATTCCCGCTGACCTTTGATCGATGGATCGCGCGCCTTTCGTTCGAGGGCGCGTGCAAACAAAAACCGTTAGTCGCGTTACGCGCAATTGCTCATCTGACCGGCATCGGGCGACGTATAGCTCGATATGACGCACTACAACCGGGAGAGCGATATGAAGCTGACACTCTGGCTCGCCGCCAGCGCGGCCTGCGCATGCGGCATGACGGCAACGATCACGAGTCACGCGCAAACCGACTACGGCGCGATGCCGCCGCCCGTCACGCAAGCGCCCGCTCCGGCGCCGATGGCGGTCGCATCGAACGATCCGCAATCGCGGGCGCAGGTTCGCGCGGACCTGGCGCGGGCGCGCATCGACGGGACCATTCCGCGCTTCGGCAATCCCGATCCGTATGGGCCGGCGCGTTCGGCGCGCAATTCGCCGATGGTCAACGCAGGGCGGTAACCGCACCGAAGTTACCTTCGGCGGCAGCATTTACGCGGCCGCCTGCACCAGATCGTTAAAACGACGCCATCCGGCGCGTGGCATCACACTTGCTCCGTCGTCCTTTCGCGGAGGGTCGAACGTTCGGTCGTCTTACAGATGCCGAACATTCGCGTGTCCGCGTTCCCTCCGCGCCGCATCCGGACTCGGGCATCGGCGCTCGCGAACGAAGTCGCAGTCGGTCGCGGGCGACAGCCCATGAAGAACCCGAGCCTCGCGCGCGCCCCTTCGACGTGTATTCGAACGAGCGAGGAGCCTTCGATCGCCATGTCCCCAGTCAATACGCCTTGCCCGAACGCCGACGCCTGCGACGCCGCGCAAAAGCCGTCGCGTCGGCGCTTCCTGCAATCGGCCGCAGCGGCCGCCGCCGTCAGCGCCGCGCCTGTCGCGCGCGCAGCAACCTCAGCAAGCCGCATCCGCGCAACCGGCGATGCCGCCATCGGCCGCGCCGACGATGCCCGTGCGGCTTACCATCAACGGTCATCCGTATGAATTGCAGGTCGAAGCGCGCACGACGCTGCTAGACGCGCTGCGCGAATACGCCGAGCTGACCGGCACGAAGAAAGGCTGCGATCGCGGCCAGTGCGGCGCGTGCACGGTGATCGTGTCGGGACGGCGCATCAATTCGTGTCTGACGCTCGCGGTGATGCACGACGGCGAGACCGTCACGACCGTCGAAGGCCTCGCGCCCAACGCCGACGCGCTCGCGCCGATCCAGCGCGCGTTCATCGAGAAGGACGCGTTCCAGTGCGGCTACTGTACGTCGGGGCAATTGTGTTCGGCGACGGCGCTGATCGACGAATATCGCCGCGGCGATGCCAGCGCCATCACCGCCGACGTGCGCTTTCGCCCCGCGCAACTTTCCGAGGATGAAATCCGCGAACGCATGAGCGGCAATATCTGTCGCTGCGGCGCGTATCCGAACATTGTCGCGGCGGTGAAAGCCGTGGCGTCGTCGACCTGAGGAGATTGTTATGGATGCGATCTCCTATCAGCGCGCCGGCGATGTCGGCGCGGCGCTTGCGGAGGTGAATCGGCCGGGCGTGATGTTTATCGGCGGCGGCACGAATCTGCTCGATCTGATGAAAGGCGGCGTGATGCGGCCGATGAAGCTCGTCGACATCACGCATATCGACGCGCTGAACGGCGTCGGCACATTGCCCGATGGCGGCCTGCGCATCGGCGCGCTGGTGCGCAACAGCGATGCCGCCAATCACGCGTGGGTGCGCGAGCGTTATCCGCTGCTGTCGCAAGCGCTGCTCGCGGGCGCGTCGGCGCAGTTGCGTAACATGGCGACCGTCGGCGGCAATCTGATGCAGCGCACGCGCTGTTCGTACTTTTACGACACCGGCTTTCCCCACTGCAACAAGCGCGTGCCCGGTTCGGGCTGCGCCGCGCTCGAAGGCAACAATCGCATGCACGCGATTCTCGGCGCGAGCCCGCAATGCATCGCGACGAATCCGTCCGATATGAGCGTGGCGCTCGCGGCGCTCGATGCCGTCGTGCGCGTGACCGGCCCGCAAGGCGAGCGCGCGATTCCGTTCGCGGAGTTTCATCGCTTGCCCGGCGAGCGGCCCGATCTCGATACGACGCTCGCGCCGGGCGAACTGATCACATCGGTCGATCTGCCGCCGCCGTTGTTCGCGCAGCATTCGAAGTATCTGAAGGTGCGGGATCGCGCGAGTTATGCGTTCGCGTTGATATCCGTCGTGGCCGCGTTGCAGATGGACGGCAACACGGTGAAGAGCGCGCGCATCGCGCTGGGCGGCGTCGCGCATAAGCCGTGGCGCGCGAGCGCGACGGAACAGGCGCTCGTCGGTCAATCGCTCGATCGCGCGACGTTGCAACGCGCCGCCGCGCTCGCCGTGCAGAACGCGCGGCCGCTGCGCGACAACGGCTTTAAGGTGGCGCTGGCGCAGCGTTCCATCGTGCGGGCGATTCAGCAGGCGGGAGGTGTCGCATGAGCAGGATCATCGGACAACCCTACGACCGCACCGACGGTATTCTCAAGGTCACCGGCCAGGCGCGCTACTCCGCCGACAACACCGACGCCAAGCTCGCGAACGCGGTGCTGATCACCAGCACGATCGCGAGAGGCCGCATCGCGTCGATCGATACGAGCCGCGCGCAGTCGATGCCCGGCGTGCTCTTCGTGATGACGTACCAGAACGCGCTGCGCCTGCCCAACGGCGGCGTCCCCGATGCGCAGCCGCCCGCCGTGCGCAAGCTCACGCTCTTGCAAACCAACGAGATGCGTTACAGCAACGAGCCGGTCGCGGTCGTGATCGCGGATACGCTCGAACACGCGCAAGGCGCGGCGGCTTACGTCGATATCCGCTACGAAGCCGCGACGCCGAACGCCGATTTCCAGCGCGCCAAAGCCCAGGCGTATCAGCCGGAAAAGATGATGGGCCGCGCGATCACGACAAAGCGCGGCGACGTCGACGCCGGTTTGCGGCAAGGCCCGACGCGCCTCGACGCGGTCTACACGACGCCGCACGAGCATCACAATCCGATGGAACCGCACGCCACGGTCGCGCGCTGGGACGGCCCGAATCTCACGCTCTACGACGCGACGCAAGGCGTCTCGGGCGCACGCAGCGCGGTCGCGAAATTCTTCGGCATTCCCGATGGCAACGTCCGCGTGATCTGCCCGTTCGTCGGCGGCGGCTTCGGCTGCAAGGGTTCGGTGTGGTCGCATGTCGTGCTGGCGGCGATGGCGTCGAAGCAGATCGGGCGTCCGGTGAAACTCGTGCTAACGCGTCCGCAGATGTTCGGCATGATCGGCAATCGGCCATTGACGGAACAGCGCATTCAAGTGAGCGCGCACGACGACGGCACGATGACCGGCATGCGTCACGACGTGATCTCGACGACATCGACCTTCGAAG
Source organism: Candidatus Burkholderia verschuerenii (assembly GCF_001189365.1). Taxonomy (GTDB): domain Bacteria; phylum Pseudomonadota; class Gammaproteobacteria; order Burkholderiales; family Burkholderiaceae; genus Caballeronia; species Caballeronia verschuerenii. The sequence continues at coordinate 5,132 of NZ_LFJJ01000046.1, forward strand.
ACTGGACCGAGAGTTCGGCGATCGTCACGCGCATGCTCTACGCCGTGCCGAATCAGGCGACGACGCACAAGCTCGTCAAGCTCGATGTCGGCACGCCGACCTTCATGCGCGCGCCGGGCGAAACCAGCGGCTGCTTCGCGCTCGAAACCGCGATGGACGAAATGGCGTATCAGTTGCGCATGGATCCGCTGGCGTTCCGCATCAAGAATTACGCGCAGAGCGAGCCGCAGGAGAACAAGCCGTGGTCCGAGAAGTCGCTGATGACATGCTACGAGCGCGGCGCGGAGAAATTCGGCTGGGCGCGCCGCAATCACGCGCCGCGTTCGATGCGCGAAGGCAATACGCTGATCGGCTGGGGCGTGGGCACGGCGACGTATCCGGCCAATCGCAGCGAGGCGTCGGCGGTTGCGCGCATTTTGCCCGACGGCACGGCGATGGTCGCCTCCGGCACGCAGGATCTCGGCACCGGCACATACACGGTGATGACGCAAGTCGCCGCCGATGCGCTCGGCTTTCCGCCCGATTACGTGCGTTTCGCGCTCGGCGATTCGTCGCTGCCGAAAGCGCCGGTGTCGGGCGGCTCGCAATCGGCGGCGAGCGTCTCGCCGGCCGTGCGGGCGGCGTGCACGCAGGCGCGCGATCAGCTCATTTCGATGGCGCTCGCGGATCGCGGCTCGCCGCTGGCCGGATCGGCGCGCGAGGATGTCATCGTCAATAACGGCTGGGTCGTGAGCGTGTCGAATCCGGACAAGCGCGATCCGGCGGCGGTCATCGCCCGCAACGGCGGCCGCGCGATCGAAGCGGTTGCGACCGTGCGCCCCGGCGACGAGAAGAAACAGTACGCGTTCCATTCGTTCGGCGCGGTGTTCGCGGAAGTGCACGTCGATGCGGATTTCGGCATCATCCGCGTGCCGCGTATCGTCGTGGTGTACGACGTCGGCACGCTGCTCAACGAAAAGACCGCGCATAGCCAGTTGATGGGCGGCATCGTGTGGGGCGTCGGCTCGGCGTTGTTCGAGAAGACCGAACTCGATCCGCGTTACGGGCGCTATACCAACGCCAATCTCGCCGAATATCACGTGCCGGTGAACGCGGATATCGGCTCGCTCGATATCTCCTTTATCGGCACGCCAGATCCGCATATCAATCCGGACGGCGCGCGCGGTATCGGCGAAATCGGCATTACGGGCGTGGCGGGCGCGCTCGGCAACGCGGTGTATCACGCGACCGGCGTGCGCATCCGCGACTTGCCGATCACGCTGGACAAAGTCTTGCCGCCGACGATGGCGTGATGCGAAACGATGCGCGCGGCCGCTTCGCCCGGTCGGATGAAACCGCCGCGCGCCTTTTTTTGTCGCTTGCGGCGCTTTCCGACGCGCTGCACAATCGACGCTTCCCTTCCCCACGAGAGCAGCCGCGATGAGCTATTCGTCCAGCGCGACCGGCATCCTGCTGGCGGCAGGTCTCGGCACCCGCTTCGACCCGTCCGGACTGCACAACAAGCTGCTCGCTCCCTTGCCCGATGGCACGCCCGTCGTGTTTCAATCCGCGCGGCGGCCGCTCGCGGTCGTCACTGAAGTGATCGCGGTCGTGCGGCCCGGCGCGGAAAAACTCGCGGATGTGTTGAACGAAGCGGGCTGCCTCGTCATTTTCAGCGCCGATGCGGAACGCGGCATGGGCGCGACGCTCGCCGCCGCCGTGCGCGCGACCTCCGAAGCGGACGGCTGGCTTGTCGCGCTCGGCGACATGCCGTGGATCGAGCCGGCGTCCATCGAAGCCGTCGCGCGTCCGCTCGATGCGGGCGAAGCGCTCGTCGCGCCGTTTTATCGCGGCAAGCGCGGGCATCCGGTGGGCTTCGGCATCGCGCATCGCGATACGCTCGTCACGCTCGATGGCGATGCGGGCGCGCGCGGCCTGTTCGCCGTCCAAACGCCCTTCGCCGTCAATGTCGACGACCCAACGTGCTCCGCGATGTCGATCTGCCAAGCGATCTGCAAACCGGTTGAGCATTCATTCGGATCATTAACTAAATGAACGGATTGTTCCGGCGCGTCACGCGGCCGCCGGCTCCCCGACATCCGCCGCCGGCGTCAGATAGCGCTTGCTGACTTCCATCAGCGTCGCGCCGAAACTCTTCTTCGCGCGGTAATCGGTGCACACGCTGGTGACCACGCGCGGCGAAGCGCTCCATTCGATACGCGCGCCGCTGCACGTCAATGCATCGACGAGCGCCACGTCTTCGTCGGATTCGAGCGGCGGAAAACCGCCCGCCTGCAAATACGCTCGCGCCGAGACGCCCAGGTTCGCGCCATGTATATGCCGATGCCCGTCCGCATCGGTATAAGTGCGGCCGAAGTGCTCGCGCACCGCGCCGATATGCGGCGACCAGTCGTGCACGCCGATCACGCCGCACACCGCGTCCGCGCAGCAGTCGAGCTGTCGGGCGAGCCAGTCGTCGGCCACGGTCGTGTCGGCGTCGGTGAAGGCGAGCCAGCGCGCGCCGAGCGCCAGCGCCCGCTCCGCGCCGTGCGCCCGCGCCACGCCGACATTGCGCGCGTCGATCGCCATTACGTCCGCGCCGAGCGCGCGTGCGATGTCGGCGGTGTCGTCGGCGCAGCTATCGGCCACGACGATCACCCGCGCCGTCTCGCCCAGCAATTGATGATGATCCGCCGCGCATCGCGCAGCAGTCACGCAGGCGGCGATGTGGTCGGCTTCGTTATGGGCGGGAATGACGATGGCAAGCATGGCGGCTCCGATAAGGTCGTGTTCGTCGGCCAAGCAAGCCGCGATGCCTGATTTCAGCAATGGCTATTCCCAAATTGAAAAGACGAAATCGGCACAACCCGCCGCGATGCGACGCGATGGCGTGTCCAGCGTTAAAGGGCGCGACCATCTTTAAAAAGTTGGCGCAAGACAATTGGCATCGTTAAAATAACTGTATGAATATACAGTACTTTTGCGTGACGCCCCAGCCATGAGAAGCATCGTCCTCGACCCGTCCTTCGCCTCCTGGCGTGCGTCCGCGCGCACGCTGCTCATAGAGGGCGTCCACCCGCGCGACGTGGACTGGCAGGAATCCGACGCCTCGGCGACCGTGTTCGGCACCGTCGGGCGCACGTCCGGCCCGGCCGATCCGAACGCGCCCAAACCGCCGAAAATCGCCGGCACCTTCCTCAGGATGCTGGAGACAGCCGCGTGCTATCGCGCGCCGGATCGCTGGCCGTTTCTGTATCGCGCGCTGTGGCGCTGGACGCAGGGCGATCGCGCGGTGGCGTCGGGCGAGGATGAGGATGAGGACGGGCATCGGCTGCGCCGGATGATCAAGGCCGTGCAGACCGAGGAAACGCATATGCGCAAGGTGCTGCGCTTCCGGCATCGCGATCCGTCGTTGGGACCGCCCGAGTTCATCAGCTGGTTCGAGCCGGTGCACGACCTGCTGGAGCACGCCGCGATGCATTTCGCCACGCGCATGGGCAACGCCACCTGGATGATCGCCACGCCGCACAGCGCGGCCTTCTGGGACGGCGCGCTGCTGCGCGTCGATCGCACCAGCGAGCCGGAGGAAAAGCCCGCCGATTTCGGCGAACCCGCCGGCATGAACGGCGAAGCGGTGAGCGGCGACGCCATCGAAGCGCTGTGGCTCGCGTATTACGAGAGCACCTTCACCACGGCGCTCGAAAACGCCGCGAAAATGGCCTCGCACATGCCGGTGCGTTACTGGAAAAGCCCGCCGGACGACCGCATCGATCCCACGCTGATCTCGCGCGCCGATCCTTATTCGCGGCGCGATCGGCATCCGCGCAACGTGCCGTCGGACATGGAAGTGACGATCAACACGGATCTGGAGCCGATCAAGGGCACGCTGCTGAACGCGCCGCCGTCGCTTGCGGAGTGCAAGCGCTGCGCGCTGTGGCGCAACGCGACGCAACCCGTCGCGGGCATCGGTCCGGCGAATGCGCGCGTGATGCTGGTCGGCGAGCAGCCGGGCGATCAGGAAGATCGCGAGGGCACGCCGTTCGTCGGTCCGGCGGGCAAACTGCTCGACGAAGCGATCGCGGAAGCCGGTTTGTCGCGCGAATCGCTGTATCTGACCAACGCGGTGAAGCATTTCAAATGGGAAACGCGCGGTTCCGACGACGAGCGTCTGCACAGCCCGCCCGCGCAGCGCAAACGCGAAGCCTGCCGCTACTGGCTCGACGAGGAGCTAAACCGGATCGCGCCGAAAGTGGTGGTCGCGCTCGGGGCGACCGCGCTGAAGGCGCTGACGGGGCATCGCACGGCGCTGTCGGAGTATCTCGGCAAGACCATCGAGCACAAGGGGCGCATTGTCGTGCCGACGTATCACCCGTCGTATTTGCTGCGCGTGACCGACGAAAAAATCCGCGCCGAAGTGTTCGGCACGCTGGTCGAGGCGCTGGTGTTCGCGCAGCAGATCGCCGACGGCACGGCCACGATCCGCACGCCGGTGAAGGGCGTGCGCTGATACAAAATCGGCATTAAATGCAACAGGAAGCAACAGGGCGAAACAAGACGAAAAGTACCGTCAACCTTCCCGTAAGCCGTGCGGTAATACCGGTGTCGCGCCGCTCTTGGCGCTCACTTTCAAGCTCGACGACACCACATGGCCGCTCTCCCGCTCGAAGAACTTCGCCGTCAACAATCCCTGATCGCGCTCGTGCCGAAATCGTCCGGCCAGCTCAAGACCGAACGCGAGCGCATTCTGTCGCGCCTGAGCCTGCTGCTGAATGCGACCATCGCGCTGGCGCTCGCAGGCGCCATGTTGATCGCTTACTTGCCGTTTTCGTCCGTGCCGCACGAATTCCGCTTTGGCGTGCAGGAAGTGCTGGGCGTCGGCGTGTTCGCCAGCTGCCTGTTCCTGCTGCACGAGCGTGCCGAACTGTCGCTCGGTCTCTACAACTTCGAACCGGTCCAACAGACCACGCAGGGCAAATTGCGCGCGCTGCTGCATCGCGTGCCGGAAGGCGTGTCGTATCAGGAAGCGCTCGCCGCCGACAGCCGCACGTTCGTGACCGGCGAAATCGACGATATCCGCCGTCGCGCCGAAGCTTTCCCGCCCAAGCCGCTGACGTCCGAGGGCGGCGACGCCTGAACGAAAACCCGACGCGTCGCCTTTCTATAAGCCGCCGGCATGCTTGGCGCATGCCGGCGGTTTTTCTTTTTTGCATGCCGATGCAGAAGACGCGCGAAACACAGCGACGCGCGCTTGACGATCGCGCGCGCGGCGTCTTCAATAACCATGAGGCACTGCGCGAAACCGATGCCGCCTTATCCGACGAAACCGCACGCGGGCATGTTCAGTGCTTGCGTGTTTCGCCCAGCCGCCGCGCGTCAGAGAGTTTTTCGAGCGGATTTCGAACCGAGGCCACGCCACTTGCCGGAGTCAAGATGCGAGCCATCTCCCGAGCCATTCCTTTTTCCAGCCTGACCGACGATTTCGCCCCGGCGCTGATTCCCGACGAACCGAGCGCATCGCCCGCGCCGGATTCCGACGCCGAATACGCCGAGCTGGTCGCGTATCACGGCATCGAGCGCGAACGGCTGGTGCTGTTCCATCCGCGCAGCCATAAAAGCGCGCCGGATGACGCCGCCTGGCCCGCCGAGCGCTACGCCGATGTCGCCGATCAGCTGGCGGCGGAAGGCTGGCAGATCGCCATCATCGGCGATACGCCCGATCCCGACGAACGCACCGCCGCCCTGCTCGGCACGCTGCAGACCGCCGCGCTGTTCCTCGCCGGCGCGGTCGCGCCGCGCACCTTGCCGCGCCTGATCGCCGATGCCCGTCTGCTGTTGTCCGACGATGCCGCCGCGCCCTCGCCCGTCGCCAAGGCGCGCGCGCTCGGCACGCCGCATATCGTGCTCGACGAGCATCCCGCCGATACCGCCAGCGACGCGATCATCGAGCGGGCGCGCGCCGAATTGTCGGACACGCATCGCGCGCATCCGGGACGGCCGTTTACGCTGCACATGCCGGCGGAACACGACGCGGTCTGACGCGTCGACACAGTTCTTTTCGGCATGCCGAACCAACGGGGTCACATCATGAAATTCGATATGCAGACCAACCCGGTGCCCGATCCCATCGCGGATCCGAATCGCGATCCGGAAGCCGATCCGCTCGCGCCGCCGTCGCCGGGGCATCGGCCGGACGAACCTCAGCATCCCGAAGCGCCGCCGGATAAGGATCCCGTGCGGCATAACTGACCGGCTTGGCTAAAATTACCTAAACCGTACATCTAATTCTCGCGGTACGGGTATTCCCGCATTCACCCTTCATTCGCGCTGCCGCCTGCCGTAATTCGGGCATGCGGCGGCGTCGAGCCGTCGCGTCAAGACACCTCTCGAAAAGGCACACGGCGTACTCATGAACAAAATGACGTTGAACAAAAAGCTCGGCTCCCTGATCGCCGTGCTGTGGATCGGCCTGATCGCGATCGGGACCATCGGCGCATGGCAAAACCGCGCGTCGATGATCGACGACCGCAAGGAGCAGTTGAAGACGCTGGTCAACGAAGCGTATGCGATCACCACGCATTACGCGGCGCTGGCCGACAACAAGACGCTGACGCAGGACGAAGCGAAGAAGCAGGCGTTGCAGGTGATCGGCGCGATCCGCTACGGCACCGACGGTTATCTGTCGATCAACGACTCGCATCCGACGATGGTGATGCATCCGATCAAGCCCGCGCTGGTTGGCCAGGATTTGTCGAACTACACCGATCCGGCGGGCAATCGCCTGTTCGTCGATATCGTCAAGGCGGGCGATCAGAACGGCGGCGGTTTCATCAGCTATCTGTGGTCGAAGCCGGGCAGCGACAAGCCGGTCGGAAAGCTGTCGTACTCGCAGAAATTCGCACCGTGGGACTGGTATCTCGTCACCGGCATGTACATGGACGACGTGCAGGCCGCGTTCTGGGCGAGCGCGCTGCGCTGGCTCGGCATCACGGCGGTGCTCGGCGCGGCGGCGACGGCGGCGATGCTGATCGTGTTGCGCAGCATCCGGCGTCATCTCGGCGGCGAACTGGAGTCGGCGGTGAGCGCGGCGCATCGCATCGCGAACGGCGATCTGACCGCCGACGTGCGCGTGCTGCCGGGCGATACGACCAGTCTCCTGCACGCGCTGTCGACCATGCAGCGCGGCCTCGCCGATACCGTGGCGCGCGTGCGTGCCGGCACCGACAATATCAACGTCGGCGCATCGGAAATCACTGCGGGCAATACCGATCTCTCGCAGCACACCGAAGAACAGGCGGCCGCGCTGGTGCAGACGGCATCGAACATGGACCAGATGACGACCAACGTGAAGAGCAACGCCGACAGCGCCGCGCAGGCCGCGCGTCTCGCGATCCAGGCGGCGGACGTCGCGACGCGCGGCAGCGGCGTGGTCGACGAAGTGATCGATACGATGACGCGTATTACCGCGAGCTCGAACCAGATCGGCGACATCATCGGCGTGATCGACGGCATCGCGTTCCAGACCAACATTCTGGCGCTGAATGCGGCGGTCGAAGCGGCGCGCGCGGGCAAACAAGGTCGCGGCTTCGCGGTCGTGGCGGCGGAAGTGCGCAGCCTCGCGCAACGTTCGGCGACGGCGGCCAAGGAAATCAAGGCGCTGATCGAGACGTCGACGCAGACGGTGCAGGACGGCACGTCGCTCGTGACCAACGCGGGCCGCGACGATAACGGAAATCGTGCAGTCGGTGCGTCGCGTGAACGAGATTCTCGACGAGATCAGCCATGCGTCGAACGAGCAGAGCGCGGGCATCGAGCAGGTGAATCGCGCGGTCGTCGAGATGGATCAGGTCACGCAACAGAATGCCGCGCTGGTCGAAGAGGCCGCCGCCGCGGCGCATTCGCTGAAGGATCAGGTGGATGTGTTGCGCGAGGCGATCGGCAGCTTCAAGCTGCCAGCTTAAGTCTCGCCTCCTGCGTACAAAAAACGCGCATGGCCGACGTCATGCGCATTTTTTATTGCGCCAGATAACGCTCGACGAGCCGCGCCCAGTACGCCGCGCCGATCGGCAGATTGCGGTCGTTGAAATCGTAGTGCGGATTGTGGACCATGCAGCCGTCCTCGCCCGCGCCATTGATTGAACGAGCGCACCGACAATTCCAGCGTCGCGCGATTCGGGATGACGTTGTTCACCGTGCCCGCGTGCATCGAGCCGACCGTGACGACCGCCGCCTGCGCCGGATCGATATTGCGCGCGACGATGGTCTGCAAGGCCATCACGACGCTCGCCGTCACGACGACCGGATCGACGCTCATATGCGGCCGCGCCGCGTGACCGCCGACGCCCGTAATCTCGATCGACACCTGATCGCACGCCGCCATGAACGGACCTTTGCGGAACAGGAAAGTGCCCGGTTGCGCGCCCGGATGATTGTGCACGCCGAACACGGCATCGCAGGGAAAGCGCTCGAACAGGCCTTCCATGATCATGAGTTCCGCGCCGCTTGGCTTGCCGTGCTCCTCGGCGGGCTGAAAGTACAGATGCACCGTGCCGTCGAAACGCTTCATGCGCGCGAGGTGACGCGCCGCGCCGAGCAGCATCGTCGTGTGGCCATCGTGGCCGCATGCGTGCATCTTGCCGGGCGACGCGCTCGCATACGGCTTGCCGCTCTGTTCGAGGATCGGCAGCGCATCCATGTCCGCGCGCAAGCCGATGCGTTTCGTGCCCGTTCCCGCCTTCAATGTGCCGATGACTCCCGTTCCCGCGATACCGCGCGTCACCTGCCAGCCCCATTGCTCGAGCAGATCGGCGACGAGCGCGGACGTGCGCGTCTCTTCATAAGAGAGTTCGGGATGGCGATGGATGTCGTGACGAATCTCGCGCAGCGCGGGCGCGTCGTCGGCGAGATCGGCGATTTCGGTGAGACGTGGCATCGGAAAATCCATGGCGGTTGAGTGCGGTTAGGCGAAAACGGCGCACATGATAGCCGCTCGCCCGCGATGCGCGCAGGCGAGTCCGAAAATTGGCTCCTCCGCTTTTATCGAAATGGCTCTCAAATCCGGAGCCAAATCTCTCTCTATTCGTTGCTGACCTGCATCGCCGACGAAATCAAGGAGAACCCGCCGTGAACGCCAAGGTAGACAACGCCACCCTGCAAGCCCGCAAGAATGCCGCGACACCGCGCGGCGTCGGCGTGATGTGCGACTTCTACGCGGCCCGCGCCGAGAACACCGAACTGTGGGACGTCGAGGGACGGCGCTTCATCGATTTCGCGGCGGGCATCGCGGTGTGCAATACGGGGCATCGGCATCCGAAGATCGTCGAGGCGATCCGCGCGCAACTGGACTGCTTCACGCATACGGCTTATCAGATCGTACCGTACGAATCCTACGTTTCGCTGGCGGAAAAAATCAGCGCCCGCGCGCCTTCACGCTATCCGAACAAGACGGCGTTTTTCACGACCGGCGCGGAAGCCGTCGAGAACGCCGTGAAGATCGCGCGCGCGGCAACCGGGCGGCCGGGCGTGATTGCGTTCAGCGGCGGCTTTCACGGCCGCACGCTGATGGGCATGGCGCTGACCGGCAAGGTCGCGCCGTACAAGATCGGCTTCGGGCCGTTTCCGTCGGATGTCTATCACGCGCCGTTTCCGAATGCCCTGCACGGCGTCTCCGTCGAGGACTCGCTGCGCGCCATCGCGCAACTCTTCAAGGCGGATATCGAGCCCGCGCGTGTGGCCGCGATCATCTTCGAACCCGTGCAGGGCGAAGGCGGCTTCAATCCGGCGCCGGCCACGTTCGTGAAAGGCTTGCGCTGAATCTGCGACGAGCACGGCATCCTGCTGATCGCCGACGAAGTGCAAACCGGCTTCGCCCGCACCGGCAAGCTGTTCGCGATGGAACATTACGATGTCAGCCCCGACCTGATGACGATCGCCAAAAGCCTGGCGGGCGGCATGCCGCTATCGGGCGTCGTGGGCCGCGCGGAGATCATGGATGCGGCCGCGCCCGGCGGACTCGGCGGCACTTACGCGGGCAATCCGTTGGCGGTGGCGGCGGCGCACGCGGTGCTCGATATCATCGACGAGGAACGACTCTGCGAACGCGCGACACGGCTCGGCGACAAGCTCAAGTCGACGCTTCACGCGCTCAGAAAAGACGTGCCGCAGATCGCCGACGTGCGCGGCCCCGGCGCGATGATCGCCGTCGAGTTCTGCCGCCCCGACACGCACGAACCCGATACGGCCTTTGCCCGCGCCGAGCAGACGCGCGCGCTCGAACGCGGCCTGCTGCTGCTCGTGTGTGGCGTCTACGGCAATGTCGTGCGCTTCCTGTTTCCGCTCACCATTCAGGACGAGATATTCGACGAAGCGCTCGCCATTCTCGAAGACGTGCTGACGGAAACCATCGCCGCCGCGGCCTGAGTTCACTCGAAGCGAAGGGCGACTATTTCGCGGCATCGACCGGCGTGACGTTCACCGCCGCCGCCGACAGAAATACCGCGTGCACCGTGTCGCCCTTCTTCAGCTTCTGCGCCTGAAACTCGGGCAGCAGGTCCATCGTCTCCGTGCGCCACGGGCCGCGCAGCGTGATCCGATGATGCTTGTTGTCGACCTTCTCGACCGTCGCGAGAATCTCCGTCCGCCGCGACGATTCGAAGCCCTCGCCATTCGCGCCCGTCCCCGGCTGATAACTCTGCGTATCGGTGCGTTGACGCGTGCCCGCATTCTTGCCCGACACCTTCTGCGCGGTCACCAGAATCGCGTTCTTGTACATCACATCGACCTTGTCGCCGACGCGCAGGCGATCGAAGTTCGGCACGTCCTTGCTGACGACGAGCGTCGCATCGCGATGCGGACCGTGAACCGTGACCGTGCGCGTGTCGCGATCGATCGAAAGAATCGTCGCCTGAAGATGAATCGGCGGCGCGGCGGCGAGTGTCTGCTGCGCTTGCTTGACGAGATCGGTGTCGTCCTGCGCGAATGCGCCGGCGATTATGGCGAAGAGCGAAATCGATACCGCGCATCGTTTCATGTTCATGCTTCCCGCTCCGCATGGGGTGGATGACTGTCGTCTACCAATACTCATGCGTCGCGCGAATGTCCAGTCGATCGGCTCGTAGCACGCAACCGCCGGAGAAGGCGCGTATTTTGTCGAACCGGTAGAATTGGTTCCATAGTCGGCGCGGGCGTCGAGCCGTTCCCGAGCACCTCTCGAAGCGCCGAGTTCCTACCCTCAGGACCCTCATGCGACGTTCGGCATTCTTTATCCGTTTTATCGGTATCGGCGTTTTATTCCATGTGTATGTCGGCGTGCGGCTTATCGGCGATGCTCCGGTCGGCATGCCGTGGAAAGTGCTCGCCGCGCTGCTGCTGATTGCCTCGCTCGTGCTGATTCCGATTGGCATGTCGGCGCGCAATATCGAAGGTCAGCCGCTCGCCGATCGCCTGGCATGGCTAGGCCTCACCGCGATGGGCTTCTTCTCGTCGCTGTTGCTGCTCACCTTCGCACGCGATGTCATGCTGCTGGTCGTGCATCTCGCCAACTGGCTGCACGGCTCGCCGGTCGGATCGCCCGAACTCGTCGCGAACAGTGCGCTCGCGGTCCCGCTGCTCGCCGTGCTGCTATCCGCGATCGGCTTCTACAACGCGCGTCGGCGTGCACCTGTCGTCAGCGTGGATGTGCCTATCGCTAATTTGCCCAGCGCGCTGCAAGGGTTCACCATCGTGCAGATCAGCGATATCCACGTCGGCCCGACGATCAAGCGGCATTACGTCGAGCGCATCGTGGCGGCCGTGAACGGACTGCGGCCGGATCTGATCGCGGTGACGGGCGATGTCGTCGACGGTTCGGTGCCGCATCTCGCCGATCACACGCGTCCGCTCGGCGAACTCAGCGCGCGACACGGCGCCTTTCTGGTCACCGGCAATCACGAGTATTACTCGGGCGCGGAAAAGTGGATTGCGGAGTTTCGGCGTCTCGGCCTGACCGTGCTGCTGAATCAGCATGTGGTGGTGGACCACGACGGCGCGCGCGCGGTGATTGCCGGCGTGACCGATTACGGCGCGGGCAGTTTCGACCCGGCGCATCGTAGCGATTCGGCGAAGGCAATTGACGGCGCGCCCGCCGATGCGACGGTGCGCGTGCTGCTCGCGCATCAGCCGCGCAGCGCAACCGCTGCCGCCGATGCGGGCTTCACGCTGCAACTGTCCGGGCACACGCACGGCGGCCAGTTCTTTCCGTGGAATTTCTTCGTGAAGTTGCAGCAGCCGTTCGTGGCGGGTCTCACGAAGTTCAACGGGCTGTGGGTCTATACGAGCCGTGGCACCGGATACTGGGGACCGCCGAAGCGGCTCGGTGCGCCATCGGAGATCACGCGGGTTCGGCTGGTGGCCGCAACATAACGCTGCAACATAATTCGGTAGTGGACGCACGCGGTGAACTGCGTGCGTCCTGCGCTCAACATCAAGCGCGATGCCCGAACAGGGGCATGCCCGGACATCACTCTCAGGCAGGGGGAACTACCTTCGAGTTAGAGAGAGGATAAAGGATGAATGCCGTCGTGACCATTAGAAGACTCTGAACTTCGCCTGACGGACGGCATTCACGTCACGGGCCGTTATTGGCCACTATTGGCGGCACGCGCCGCTTTGCCTTGCAACATCACCTTCACGCTCGTTCCGTTCGACAGCGCCGCCGCCTTGCCCGGATCGCGCGCGCGGACTTCGATCGGCAGATCGTCGGCGTCCTTGAGCGTGATGACGCCCGTCGCGCCATCGACGTTCGCGACCTTTGCGATGAACTGCCTGTCGCCGGGAATCATCGATTGCGCCTTGGCGTTGGCGGCCTTCGTCAGCGTCACGGGTTGTAGCGCCGTGCTCTTCACGCGCGTGCCGAGCGGCAGCTTGTCGAGATCGTGCATGCTGGGACTGACGTTGAGCTGCGTCGCGCGGCCTTGCGCATCGACCGCCTGCACTTCGCCGATGATCTGCACGACCATCGTGCCGTCGATCGTCGCGGACGATACCGCGCGCTGTTGCGCCAGCGCGCCTTCGCCGGCAACCGACGCGCAGAGCGCCATGACCCATGCTGCGGCTATTTTCTTTTTCATGATTAACTCTGCCTTACGAGAAGTCGAGCCGACGCGCGCGAAACCGCTCATGCCGGTCGCGCTTCCATTCAGTCTCGTAAGCGGATTGTGCCGTGTCAACCGATACGGATCATTTATCCGGATTGCGAAATTTTGTAGGCAATTGTCCGGTTAATCGAAATTGACGTGCCGATAATCAATCGATTCCCGACATCGCCTGCGAGCGCGTCACATAAACGCTGCAATGCGGCGCGGTGCCTTCGCGCGGCCAATCCGAACGCGCGTCGAAGAACCATTCGGCGCGTTCCCGGCCGCTGCGCATCAGCGCGTGAATCAAGGCGGGATTGCGATCGAACTTGGAGGCGTAGTCGAGCGTGCCGGGATATTCGCGCGGATCGACATGGATCTGCACGACGCGAATCTTGATCGGCTTATAACGTTTGGCGAGCGCCTTGTGTTCCGTCAGCAACGCGTTGATGCGCGTCGTGAAGTACAACTCCTGCCCGAGCGCAAGATTGCCCGCGAGTTCATTGCGTCGATCGATAATCTCGTTGCTCGATTCAGGCAATTCGCGCCGATATTGCGGGTTGATCTGCACGACCCAAATCTCGTCGGGACGCTTGTCGTAGTCGAGATCGGTGAACTCGCGCACCGGCGGATTGCTGCTGAACAGGCCGTCCCAGCACATGCGCCCTTCTGCCTCGACCGCGCGATACAACGGCGGCACGGCAGCGGACGCAACCAGTTGATCCTGCGTAAGATGCTCGCCCGTGAAGATCAGGCGATCGCCGGATTGCACGTCGGTCGCGCCGATCAGCAGCGCGGGATGGGCGCGACGCTGCGGATCGTCCGGCAAGGCATCGAAAGGAAGGTGCTCGCTCAGCAGTTCGCGCAGACGATCTTCGGCGATCGGCGGATACAGATACGGACTGATTTCCGCATTCACCGGCAGCCGCGTGTACCAGACGCCCAGCGCGTTCGCGACGATATCGGGCGCCGCGCGCGCTTCGAGATCGCGCCAGAAGGCGCCGAGGCGTCGCACGGCATCGTCGGGGCCGCCGATCAGCAGACCGGCCCACGCGAGCGCGCTGCACATCGCGCCGCCGGACGTCCCGGACAGGCCGACCAGTTCGAAGCGCGCGGACTCGTCGCCGAGCAGCCGTTGCAGCACGCCGGCCGCGAACGCCGCATGACTGCCGCCGCCCTGACACGCAATCGCCACCTTGGGTTTCGTCGCCATTTCCGCACCTCGCGCGGCCACCGGAACCTACAGCATAGGCGACGCGCGAGGTTACGCCAGCGCGCTCAACACCTGCGCCGTCGAGCGCACGCGGCCCATGCGCGGGAAGATGAAGCGGCACGTCGCGTCGTGCATCTCGGCGTGCAGATCGGCCATCGCATCTTCGACGAAGATTTGCTGATAACCGCGCTCGAATGCGCCGCGCGCGGTCGAATCCACGCCGATCGACGTCGCGATGCCCGCCATCACGATCGTCCCGATGCCGCGACGGCGCAATTGCAGATCGAGATCGGTGCCGTAGAACGCGCCCCATTGACGCTTGAGCACGACGATATCCGCCGGCTGCACGTTCAGCTCAGGCGACAACTCCGTCCATCCGGCGGGCTCGGCCATCGGTGCGGACGGCGCGGCGTCGGTGACGGGCTTGAGCGTATCCGGCGCGCCGGGGAACGCGACCTTCACGAGCACGACCGGCGCACCGGCGGCGCGGAATGCGTCGGCGAGCGCGCCGGAATTGCGCAGTACATCGGCGGAGGTGTGTCCCTTCACCGGCAACGCGGCGATGCCTGCTTGCAGATCGATCAACACGAGGGCGTGTGGTTTTGGGGTCCAGCTTGAGTTCGGAAGCGTTCATGAGCAGCGTGATGGATGATCAGGAGTCGGCCTGCCTGAACAACAGCGCCGCGCCGTTCAGGCAATAGCGCAGACCGGTGGGTTTGGGGCCGTCGTCGAAAATATGGCCGAGGTGACCGCCGCAGCGCCGGCAATGCACTTCGACGCGCGGCATCGGGATATCGGCGTCGGCGAGCGCGTTGACCGCGCCATCGAGCGGCTTGAAGAAACTCGGCCAGCCGGTGCCGCTATCGAACTTCGCCGCCGATGAAAACAGCGGTAAGCCGCAGCCCGCGCATTCGTATAAGCCGCTGCGACGCTCGTTGAGCAGCGGACTCGCGAACGGCGGCTCGGTCGCGCCGCGTCGCAAGACGCGAAACTGCTCGGAGGACAATCGTCGTCGCCAGCCGGCGTCGCTGTGATGGATTTCGTGCGGCATCGGCGGCGCATCGCGCGGTTCCACACCTTGCTCGCCGCGCAGCGATGCCGCGCCACCCGTGAAACTCGCTGCAAAAGAGCCGAAGAAATTACGTTTCGTGCGTTTCATGGTTTTCATCCGAAGAACGCCTCTTCACAGGTCGGCGCTCTCCGCCGCCGGATCAAGCCTTGAGCCGGTATCCCGTCTTGAAGATCCACGCGACGATCGCGATGAACACGCAGAGGAATACCACCGTCATGCCCAGACTCACGCCCACTTCGACATCCGCCAGCCCGTAAAAGCTCCAGCGAAATCCGCTGATCAGGTAGACGACCGGGTTGAACAGCGCCACGGTCTTCCAGAACGGCGGAAGGATGTTGATCGAATAAAAACTGCCGCCGAGAAAGGTCAGCGACGTCACGATCAGGAGCGGAATGATCTGAATTTTCTCGAAGCCATCCGCCCATATGCCGATGATGAACCCGAGCAGGCTGAATGTCACCGATGTCAGCAGCAGAAACACGATCATCATCACCGGATGATCGACGCGCAACGGCTCGAACAGCCCCGCCGTCGCGAGGATGATCAGGCCGAGAATCACCGACTTGGTGGCCGCCGCGCCGACATAACTCAGCGTCAGTTCGAAGTACGACACAGGCGCCGACAGCAATTCGTAAATCGTGCCCGTGAACTTCGGAAAATAGATGCCGAACGACGCGTTGACGATACTCTGCGTCAGCAGCGACAGCATGACCAGACCCGGCACGATAAACGCGCCGTAGCTGATGCCATCCACCTGCGGGATGCGCGAGCCGATGGCCGCGCCGAACACGACGAAGTACAGCGAAGTGGAAATAACCGGCGACACGATGCTTTGCATCAGCGTGCGGCCGGCGCGCGCCATTTCGAAGCGATAGATCGCGCGGACTGCGTATAGATTCATTGGGCTTCCCTGACGAGGCTCACGAAAATGTCTTCGAGCGAGCTTTGCGTCGTCTGCAAATCCTTGAAGCGCACGCCGGCTTCATCCACATGCCGAAGCAGCGCGATGATGCGGCCGGGTTCGTCGTGCGCGTCGTAGGTATAAGTGAGTTCGTGACCGTCGCTCGACAGCGCGAGACCATACGCCGCGAGCGATTCCGGCACGGCGGCCAGCGTCTGATCGAGCTGAAGCGTGAGCTTCTTCTGGCCGAGTTTGCGCATCAGTTCGTGCTTTTCCTCGACGAGCTTGATTTCGCCGCAATTGATCACGCCGATGCGATCGGCCATCTCCTCCGCTTCCTCGATGTAATGCGTCGTCAGGATAATGGTCACGCCGTTCGCCTTCAGATCGCGCACGAGGTTCCACATGTCGCGACGCAACTCGACGTCGACGCCGGCGGTCGGTTCATCGAGAAAGAGGATTTCCGGCTCGTGCGCCAGTGCCTTGGCGATCAGCACGCGCCGTTTCATGCCGCCCGACAGCGTCATGATCTTGTTGTCCTTCTTGTTCCAGAGCGACAGCGCCTTCAGCACCTTTTCGACGTGCGCCGGATTCTTCGGCCGCCCGAACAGGCCGCGACTGAAGGACACCGTCGCCCACACGGATTCGAAGGCGTCGGTGGTGAGTTCCTGCGGCACGAGACCGATCATCGCGCGCGCGGCGCGATAGTCCGTGACGATATCGTGACCGTTGACCGTGACGCGGCCCTCGCTCGGATTTACGATGCCGCAGATGGTGCTGATAAGCGTCGTTTTGCCCGCCCCGTTCGGGCCGAGCAGAGCAAAAATCTCGCCGCGACGGATCTCCAGGTTGATGTTGGAGAGCGCGCGGAAGCCCGACCCGTAGGCCTTGGACAGATTGGATACTTCGATGATGGCTGACATGGCGCGAACAATAGCAGATCGCGCGCGATTCGGCTTGGATCGCCCGAACGCAGCCGCCGTGCCTACAATGCCCGTCTGACAAGGAGCAACGCCATGCTGTTCGAACACATCCAGACCGCCTGCCTGAACGACGCCGACCTGCCATGGGTGCCGTTTACGCCCTACAGCGAGCATGTGCTCGTCAAATACTTCAAGCTCGATCCGATCCGCGGTGAGACCATCGCGCTCCTGAAAGCGCCGGCCAGAGGCGAGATGCCGCGCCATCGTCATACGGGAACGGTAATCGTCTATACGGTGAAGGGACGCTGGAAATATCGCGAGCACGAATGGATCGCGGAGACCGGCAGCATCGTGTACGAAACGGCGGGGTCGAGTCACACGCCCGAAGCCATCGCGCCATTGAACGGCGACGACGAAATCGTCACACTGAATATCATTCAGGGCGAGTTGCTGTTCGTCGACGAACGCGGTCAGGTGCTCGCGGCGGAAGACTGGCGCAGCGGCTGGAATCGCTACGAAAGTTACTGCCGCGCCCACGGGCTCGCGCCGAAGGATCTGACCGCGTTCGGTTGAGATCGCTCAGCACAACCGATCGGTCGACGCCCGTTCGTCCGTACGCGCCAAACCACCCGATCACGGCGCCGACTTTTTCACTCGGTAGAATCGATAGCGGAGACGAATGCCGTCGCGGCTTCGTCGAGCCATCGAACGAGTTCGCCGGCGCGCCGGCACGATCAATCGTCAGGAGGAGTACAGCATGAGCATTCAGACCGTCGGCATTATCGGCGCGGGCACGATGGGCAACGGCATCGCGCAGGTCGCGGCCATCGCGGGCCTCAAGGTCATCATGATCGACGTCAACGACGCCGCGCTCGCCAAGGGCGTCGCCACGCTGACCGGCAGCCTCGAGCGCCTCGTCGCGAAGGAAAAGCTGCAGGCATCCGACCGCGATGCGGCCATCGCGCGCATCGAAACCTCGACCGATTACGCCAAACTCGCCGCCGCCGATATCGTGATCGAAGCGGCCACGGAAAACGTCGATCTGAAGCATCGCATCCTCAAGCAGATCGAAGCCGCCGCGCGGCCCGATGCGATCATCGCGTCGAACACGTCGTCGATCTCGATCACCGCGCTCGCCGCGACGCTCGGCACGCCGGAGCGCTTTATCGGCATGCACTTCTTCAATCCGGTGCCGCTCCTGCAACTGGTCGAAGTGATTCGCGGCATCCAGACCAGCGACGCCACCTTCGACGCCGTGCGCGCGCTCACCGAAAAGCTCGACAAATCGCCGATCGGCGCGTGCGCAATTCGCCGGGCTTCGTCGTCAACCGCATTCTGGTGCCGATGATCAACGAAGCCTTCTACGTGCTGTACGAAGGCGTCGCGAGCGCGGAAGAAATCGACGCGGGCATGAAGCTCGGCGCGAATCATCCGATCGGACCGCTCGCGCTGGCGGATCTGATCGGCATCGACGTGTGCCTGTCGGTGATGGACGTGTTGCTCAAGGACTTCGGCGATTCGAAATACCGCGCCTGCCCGCTGATGCGCGAACTCGTCGCCGCCGGACGCCTCGGCCGCAAAACCAGGCACGGCGTGTACAAGTACGACTAAAAATGCCTTAGGATCGACTCCCTCTGATTCGTTCGATGGAGTCGCACATGTTGTCGGAGGATGAACTCGCGCTGCTCGACGCGATCCGCAGGACCGGCAGTCTGTCGCGCGCGGCGGCGCGGCTCGGCAAAGCGCCGTCGACGGTATCGCACGCGGCGCGTCAGCTGGAGACGCGTTTCGATGCGCTGCTGTTCGATCGGCGGCGTTATCGGCTGCACCTGACGCCGGCCGGCCATCTGCTCGCCGACGAAGCCGCGCGTCTGATGCTCGACGTCGATCGCCTCACGCAGCGCGTGAAGCAGATCGCGAGCGGCTGGGAAGACCGGCTGTGGATCGTGTGCGATGAAATCCTCGAATTCGAGACTTTCCTGCCCGTCGTGCAGGCTTTCGATGCGCTCGATTCCGGCGTCACGCTGCGCATCACGCACGAAGTGCTGAGCGGCACCTGGGAAGCGCTGCGCGATGGCCGCGCCGATCTGATCGTCGGCGCGACCAACGAGCCGCCGGCGATTCCCGGCCTGCGATGGTTCGAACTCGGCGTGATGGAATGGGTGTTCGCGGTGGCGGCGCGGCATCCGCTGGCGGCGTCGGATCGGCCGCTCAGGCGCGAGGATATCGCGGCGCATCGCGCGGTGGTGGTGGCGGATTCGTCGCGCGCATCGGGCGGACGCGCGTACGGCGTGCTCGGCGGACAACGCGCGCTCGCGGTGCCCAGCATGCGCGCGAAGATTCTGGCGCAGCGGCAAGGGCTCGGCATCGGCTGGCTGCCCCGGCATCGCGTGGCGACGCTGCTGGCGCGCGGCGATCTCGTCGAAAAACCGACCGCCGATCCGCGCGAGCCCAACACGCTCTACGTCGCCTGGCGCGGCGATCTCGAAGGCCGCGCGCTGCAATGGTGGATCGACCAGTTCCGGCAGCCGCGTCTGGCGCAACGGCTGGTCGACGGACTCGACGCATCGTAAAAACTCGTTACAAATTCCGCCGCCTCCCGCCGACGAATTTCCCGCCGATGCGACGTTCAAGCTGATGTCGCAACCTTCATCGACGGGAAAACAACATGAAGACAGCACGCTCTCCGCATCCGGCGACGACCTTGCGCCGAGCGCTCCGTTCCGCCGCCTTCGCGGCACTGCTCGCGCCGCTGGGCGCGGGTTCCATCGCCTTGTTCCATAGCAGCGCCGCCGAGGCGCAGACCGTGATCATCGCGCCGAACGCGCCGCCGCCGCGCGTCGAACCGCCGCCTCCGCCGCGCGCGGATTCGGTGTGGGATCCGGGCCACTGGCGCTGGGCGGGCGGCCAGTATGTGTGGGCGCCGGGTCACTGGCGTCCGGTGCGCGCGGGCTATCACTGAGTGCCGGGCCATTGGGTCGCGCGCGGGCCGAACTGGCGCTGGGTCGGCGGGCACTGGGCCTGAGCGACGCCTTCCGGCCGAATCGGCAGGCCGGCGCGATCGCCGTGATTGAAGCGGCGGTCGCGCATTCACAATCGAGTCGAGGTCATTCATCATGCTAAAGACGATCCTCGCGCTGGCGCTGGTCGCGGCGACGCTGGCAGGCTGCGTCGTGTATCCGGCGCATCCGGCGTATTACCGCGGACCGGTCGTCTATCGGGGCTGATTCACGATGGCGACATCGCCCAGACCGGCACGAGCCGCTGCATCAGACGAGCGCAACGAGACCTTACAAGACCTTGAACGAAGAAGATCCGGATACCGCGCTCCTTGCCCGCGTCGGCAATCGGGAACCGGGAGCGGTACGCGAAATCGTCGCGCTCGCGGCGCGCATGCTGGGCGACCGTGACGAGGCCGACGACATGGCTCAGGAAGCGTTTCTTCGCATCTGGAAGATTGCCCCGCGCTGGCGGCGCGGCGAGGCGCGTTTCGATACCTGGCTGCATCGCGTGACGCTCAATCTCTGCTACGACCGGCTGCGCAAGACGCGCGAAAGCGCGCTCGGCGACGATCTGCCCGAAGAAGCCGATAGCGCGACTTTGCCCGACGAACGGCTGGAACGCGCCGGCACGAGCGACCGCATCGCGCGGGCGCTGGAGCGTCTGCCCGCGCGCCAGCGCGAAGCGCTCGTGCTTCAGTACTATCAGGACCTGCCGAACACCGAAGCCGCCGCGCTGATGGGCGTGAGCGTCGACGCGCTCGAAAGCCTGCTGGCCCGCGCGCGCCGCAATCTGAAATCCGCCCTCGCCGATCTGGCCGATCCCGACGACGCCTCCAATGAAAGCCCATGACACCCGATCGATTCCGCCGTCTCACCGAGGCTTACGGGGCGTCGCCCGAACGCTGGCCGATCGCGGAGCGCGACGCGGCGCAGGCCTTGCTCGATGCGCGCGATCCGCAAGCCCTCGCGGCACTCGCCGACGCCCGCGCGCTCGACGGCCTGCTCGACGCCCACGCCGTCGCCGCGCCCGGCGATGCGCTCGCGTGACGCATCATCGCGTCCGCGCTACGGCGCGCGCCGTTCTGGCGTCGTCCGCGCATCTGGTTTTCGGGCGTGGGTTTCGTCGGCGCGGGCGCGGCGGGTATCGCGGCGGGCGCGCTGGTCGTGTCGCTGCTCGCGCCCGCGCAGGCGCCGCAGGCCGTGCACGGCTGGGTCGATCAATCGTATTCGGGATCGGCATTCGGCGGCGCGCCGGATGACTGGAGCGATCAATGAGTCCGCGTTTTCTCAAGACACTCGTCGCGGTGTCGCTCGTGCTCAACGTGTTTCTGATCGGTTCGATCGTCGTCGGCGCGTATCGCGTGTCGGGATTGTTCGCGCATCAGCGGGCCAACGCGGAGCAGCAGCGCGGCATCCGCTTCGCCGCGTCCGATCTGTCCGCCGAGCGTCAGCAGCAATTGCGCGACGCCCTGCGCGCCACGCGCCGCGAAAGCTTGCCGCTGGTCCGCCAATCGCGCGATGCGCGCATCGATCTCGCGCATGTGCTCGCCGCGCCGACGCTCGATCGCGCCGCGCTCGACGATGCCCTCGCCCGCGCGCGTCAGGCGGATGTCGCGGTGCGCGCGCGTCGAAGGCGCGGTCGCGGATTTCGCGGCGACGCTCACGCCCGACGAGCGCCTGAAGCTGGTCGGCGCGATGGAGCGTTTCGGTCCGCTGCGCGCGGTGCCGCCGAAGGAGCGCCCGGACCGGCAGGAGTAACGCGCGCGCGTCTCAAGCCGTCCGGACGATCTGCCGTAATACGCCGTTACGACTCTCTCGCCCTTCGAGCGACGGATTCGCCCGCTTCGGCGCGTTCAACGAAGCATCGAGACAAGCCAACCGGAGCCCAGCATGGCCATCGCGCCGCAGTTGTCACCCGCCGCCATCGCGGTGAATCGCTTCGGGCTCGGCGCGCGTCCGGGCGACACGCTTCCCGCCGATCCGCGCGCGTGGCTCATCGAACAGGCCCAGCCGCAAACCAGCACGTATCAGCCGATGCCGCCCGCGCTCGCGAATCAGCCGTCGAGCACGACGCTCGCCGCGCAGTTCGCCGAACGCCAGCGCGCGCTGCGCGATGCCAAGGGCAGCGACGGCGACGACAAGTCCGACAAGGCCGCGATCCGCAAGCAATACGCGCAGGCAATCCGCGACGACTACCGCAACGCGGTCGATGCGCGCGTCACCAGCGCGCTGACCGCGAACGCGCCCTTCGTCGAGCGATTGGTGCATTTCTGGGCCAATCACTTCGCGGTATCGATCGAAAAGCCGCCGGTCGCGATGCTCGCCGGTTCCTTCGAAAACGAAGCGATTCGCCCGCATGTGCTGGGCCGTTTCGAGGACATGCTGATCGCCGCCGAACAGCATCCGGCGATGCAGATCTTTCTCGATCAGCCGCGCTCGGTCGGACCCGACAGTCCCGCCGCCGAATGCGCCGCGATGCGCGATCCCGAGCACAAGCGCGGTCTCAACGAAAACCTCGCGCGCGAGATCATGGAACTGCATACGCTCGGCGTGCGCAGCGGTTACTCGCAGACCGACGTCACCGAATTCGCACGCGCGCTGACCGGCTGGAGTCTCGTCGCGATGACCGATAACGCAAGGAATCCAAACGAAACGGCGCTGCCCGGCCAGTTCGTGTTCCGCGCGCGCGTGCACGAGCCGGGCGTGCGCACGATCATGGGCCGCCAGTATGCGCAGGATGGCGTCGCGCAGCCGCTGGCCGTGCTGCACGATCTGGCGGCATCGCGCGCGACGACGCGGCATATCGGCGAAAAGCTGGCGCGTCACTTCGTCGCCGACAATCCGCCGCCCACGCTCGTCGAACGGCTCGCGGGCGTGTTCAACGCGACGCAGGGCGATCTGCCGAGCGTGTATCGCGCACTGATCGAATCGCCGGAAGCGTGGGCGAGCGCGCCCGCCAAATTCAAGACGCCGTGGGAATGGACGATTTCCTCGCTGCGCGGACTCGGACGCACCGATCTGCACGGCGTGCAGGCCGCGCCGATTCTCACGCAACTCGGTCAGCAGACCTGGAAACCCGGCTCGCCCGCCGGTTTCGACGATATCGCCGCAAGCTGGGCCGCGCCCGATGCGCTGGTGCGTCGCGTCGAACTGGCGCAGCGTTTCGCCGCGCGCACCGGCGACAAGCTCGATGCCCGCGCGCTCGGTCCGCAGTTGCTGCCCGGTTCATTGTCCGATGCCACGGCGAGCGCCGTATCGCGTGCCGAAAGCGCGCAGACCGCGATCGCGCTGCTGCTCGTTTCGCCCGACTTTCTGAGGAGATGACACCATGATCACGCGTCCGATTCCTATGGTGTGCCAGCGCGAGCGCGAGCGCGGGCGCGATGCTGATCGCGCCGCAACTCGTGCTGGCGTCGGCCGAAACCGACAAGCGTTTCGTCTTCGTGATCCAGCGCGGCGCCGCCGATGGCCTGAATATCGTCGTGCCGTACGGCGATCCGGCCTACGCGTCCTTGCGCGGCGGGCTCGCGATCGATACCTCGAACGCGACCAAACTCGACGGCATGTTCGCGCTGCATCCGTCGCTGGTGCAGACGGCGCAGATGTATCGCGACCGGCAGGCGCTGTTCGTGCACGCAGTGGCGTCGCCGTATCGCGAGCGCTCGCATTTCGACAGGCAGAACGTGCTCGAAACCGGCGGCACCGCGCCGTATCAGATGAAGGACGGCTGGCTCAATCGCTTGCTGTCGATGCTGCCCGCGCCGCGCGCCGCGCGCCGACGCCATCGCGTTCGCGCCGACCGTGCCGCTCGCGTTGCGCGGGCGCGCGGAAGTCACGTCGTATGCGCCGTCGTCCTTGCCGCAAGCGCCCGACGATCTGATCACGCGCGTCTCGCAGCTCTATGCGGGCGATGCGCAGTTGCATCCGCTCTGGGATGCGGCGATGCAGGCGCGCGGCCTCGCCGCCGATGCGGGCGCGCGTCAGGATCCGGCCAGCCTCGGCAAGCTCGCGGCGAATTTTCTGAGCAAGCCGGACGGCCCGCGTATCGCGATGATCGAAACCGGCGGCTGGGATACGCACAGTGCGCAGAATCCGCGTCTGGCAGGCCAATTGAAAGCGCTCGACACGATGATCGCCGCCTTGCGCGATGGCCTCGGCACGCAATGGGCCAACACGACGGTGATCGTCGCGACGGAGTTCGGGCGCACGGCGGCCGCGAATGGCACGGGCGGCACGGATCACGGCACGGGATCGGCGGCGATGGTGTTCGGCGGCGCGGTAGCGGGCGGTCGCGTGATCGCCGACTGGCCGGGTTTGTCGAACGGCGCGCTGTATCAGTCGCGCGATCTGAAGCCGACGACCGGGCTCGATGCGGTCATCGCAAGCGCGGCGGGCGAGACGTTCGGAATCGATCCGCGCCGCGTGGGCACGACGCTGTTTCCGCAAGCCGGCACGCGAATACTCGGTCAGCGCTTATTGCAGACCTAAGAGAAAAGCGAAGGCAGCGACAGCAAGAAACACACGACCAGCCACACCGCGTACACGGACCACACGCGTACGCGTTTTGCGTGCCAACGTTCAGACGTAAGTTGCGCTTTCATGTCGATACCTCCGTGTTTTGCGCGTCGGTTCGTTTCCGTTTTCAGCATAAGCGATTTATCCCGCTCGCATCGGACAACGATGCGAGCGTCATATATCAGCGTCGCCATCCAAACCGCTGTTCGACCTCAGCAAAATTTTTAGTAGTATGGATCGCATAGCCGGTATGATGCCGGCCCGGTCCATCGTCGGTCTTGCCTGCGCGGCCACTTTCGCTTATCGCTTTCGTGTCGCTTGCATTCGAATCGCCAGCAGATTCGCAAACGCATTCGCCAGCGCCCAACCCTTCCCCGATTCGACGCTCATGTCCACCACGCCCAACGGCCAACCGAACCCGAATCCGCGCCCGCCGGTCGATATCGCGCGGATCCTGCTGGTCATCACGATTCTGGCGGGACTCACCATCGGCAGCCTGTACGTACTGCGCCCCTTTCTGCCGGGACTGATCTGGGCGACCACGATCGTCGTCGCCACCTGGCCGCTGATGCTCGGCGTGCAACGGCGTTGCGGCAATCGCCGCTGGCTCGCGACCACGGTGATGCTGCTCGGGCTACTGATCGTCATCGTGCTGCCGCTGTACGAAGCCATTTCCACGCTGGCTTTGCACGGCGGCGAAATCATGTCGGCGATCAAAAGTCTGCCGACCTACGCATTGCCGCCGCCGCCCGGCTGGATTCACGATATCCCCGTGATCGGCCAGCGCGCCGCGGTCGAATGGCAATCGCTCTCCGATGCCGGTCCCGGCGGCCTGCTCGCCAAGCTCGAACCTTACGTGACCATCGCGGCGCGCTGGATGCTGTCGCACGCGGCCGTCGTCGGCGTGTTCGTGATGCATATGTTCATCACGATCATCATCTCCGGCATTCTCTACATGCGCGGCGAGACGGCTGGCCGGTACGTGACGCGCTTTGCCACGCGCATCGCCGCGCAACGCGGCGCGGAAGCGATCAAGCTGGCGGGGCTCGCGATTCGCGCGGTGGCGCTGGGCATCGTCGTGACGGCGGTGACGCAATCGGCGCTGGGCGGCATCGGCTTGCTGATCGCGGGCGTGCCGGCGGCGGGCGTGATCACCGCCGTCATGCTGATGTTCTGCCTCGCGCAGATCGGCCCGCTGCTGCCGCTGCTTGGCAGCGTCGCGTGGCTGTTCTGGCACGGCTCGACCGTCGCGGCGGGCCTGATGCTGGTCTGGTCGATCATGATCGCGATGCTCGACAACTTCCTGCGGCCCATGCTGATCCAGCGCGGCGTCAATCTGTCGATGCTGCTGATTCTCTCCGGCGTGCTCGGCGGCATGTTCGCGTTCGGCATCGTCGGCCTGTTTATCGGCCCGGTGATTCTCGCGGTGACATCGGCCATTCTCAATGCGTGGATCAACGAGCAGCCGCCGCTGCCGCAAGTCGAGGCGATGAGCGCAAAGGACGTCGCGGAAGGCACGGATCGCGCGCATTTAGCAAAATAGTGTTCATCGCCGGGCGATTTAATACGGATTATTCTGATTGAATTTATTCAATTCAAAGCGTCGCAATAGGAAATCGCTTAAATCGCGCTTTAATACTCTGACGAATATAAGATTTTAAAACTTATAACTCAAAGTTTTACCGTTATTCCAGCGCATTTATTCCGCTACAATGCAGTCCTTTGATATTTGCCCTGCACGGGGCGTAGGGGAATGACCATGTCTGTGCGCGACGTGGAGACTATCGACTACATCGGTGTGAATATCCTGTTCAGGAAAGTCTACGTCGGCATATTCGACGAACTCGACTGGCAGGATGAAGCGAAACATCAGGAACTACTGAGTCGGGCCTGCAAAATTGAATTTGCCGGAATGGACCCGACGACGCAGTCTGGTGCAGACGTAAACGCACATCTCAGCCAGGTCTGCAGCGCACGAGTAGAGGTTGAGGCATGACGTTGAGCTGAA
>NZ_LFJJ01000005.1 GCF_001189365.1 Candidatus Burkholderia verschuerenii
GGCGAAGTTCCAAACTCCCAGGAAACCATTCAGATCAATATTGCTTCTGGGAGTTCTGGGAAACACGATCTTCCGGCGGCCCCTTGCCACCCTTGACTTCGACTAATTCTGAAGGGCCGACTAAGAAGTGAAGAGTGCGGCACGCGTCCACGCATACCCATGCTCATCCGTGCGCCGGCATGAATCAGCGTGGCGACCAAAATAATTTATAGTTTTTGTATTTTGCAAAGACGAGGAATGGCCGGATCCGGGCACGGCGAGAACGCCGGTGAGCGCCGCCCGGCGCGGCTTTGCGGGATTCGTCGATGCGCGCCGAGCCGTTCGAGTCGGGATAACCCGCATTTGACAGTGATCGTTGGCCTCAATAGATTTGAAACGTTCTAACGCGAAGCGGCGTCCAGGCACACGCCTATCAGCCGACGCACGCGTCTGCGTGAATGGCGTTCACGTTAAATCAGATATGTATGAACGCGTCATTCGAGCTTCGATTTTGCTGTCAGAAATGAAACGTTTTAACGACATTGGCACGTCTGACCGCGCCTGACGCATCGCGCGCGTTCAGACCGAAAAAACGCCCAGATACAGGAGACACGCAATGGAAGGCTTGACCCGGCAGATCGGCCGATTCGCGGCCGAATTCGAACTGTCCGCCGTGCCGGATGCATCGCTGGAAGGCGCGCAGACGGGCATCGCGGATTGCATCGGCGTAATGCTCGCGGGCTCGAAGGAACCCGCGCCGAACATCATCCAGCGCACCTGTATCGACGTGGACGCCGAACGCGGCGCGCCGGTCGTGCCGTCGCGCCGCTGGCTCGCGCCGGCCGACGCCGCGCTGGTGAACGGCGTCTCGGCGCACGTGCTCGATTACGACGACGTCGCGCTGGCGGGCCATCCGAGCACCGTGCTCACGCCGGCGATTCTCGCGCAAGGCTGGGCGTCGGGCAGCAGCGGCCGCGACATGCTGGCGGCGTATATCGCCGGATACGAAACCTGGGCGTTGCTCGACGATCTCGAACCGGGCCACTTCCACGATCTCGGTTTTCATCCGACGGCCGTGCTCGGCACCATCGCGACGGCGGTCGCGTGCGCGTACCTTCAGCGGCTCACCGTCGAGCAGGCGACGCACGCGGTCGCGTTGAGCGCATCGCTGGCGGCGGGGCTGGTCGGCAACTTCGGCAGCATGACGAAATCGCTGCACGCGGGCCGCGCGGCGCAATCGGGCGTGCTGGCCGCGACGTTGGCGAAGGCCGGCTACACGGCCTCCGTCGACGCGATGGAGCATCGCACCGGCTTCATGCGCACGCATTCGCCGTCGCGCGAGCCGGATCTCGCCGAGCGCGATCATCGGCTGGGCCGCGAATGGCGCATGCCGGGTTACGGCGTCAACGTGAAGCGCTATCCGATCTGCTATGCGACGCATCGCGCGATCGACGCGGTGCTCGCCCTGCGCGCGGCCGAATCCGTCGCCGCCGATGCCGTCGCCGAAGTGCGCGTGCTGACCGGCGAAACGCAGCGTCTGATGCTGCGCAATCGCGCGCCGCAAACCGGCCTCGAAGCGAAGTTCAGCATGGAATTTCCGATGGCGAGCGCGCTGCTGGCCGGACGCGTCGGCCTGCGCGAACTCACCGACGAATTCGTCACGCGCGCCGACGTGCAGGAACTGATGTCGCGCGTGAACGTGACGACGACCAAGGAACTCGCGAAGGACTGGGATCAACCGTTCGCGCCCGTCGATGAAGTGACCTTCGTGATGAAGGACGGCCGCGAGCTGAAGGCCGATCCGGTCACGCGTCCGAAGGGCAGCTGGCAGCGGCGTCTCACGCAGGACGAGTTGCGCGAGAAGTTCGTCGATTGCGCGCAGGACGTGCTCGGCGACGGCACGGGCGCCTTGTTCGATCAACTGTCGAACCTGAAGACGCTCGGCTCGGTGCGCGAACTCGACCTGTTCAGCACCGCGCTCGCCTGAGCGGACGCTGACTCGATCAACAAGCGGAGGAACGATGGATCTGGGACTCGCGGGAAAGAAGGCCGTCGTGACCGGCGGCAGCAAGGGCATCGGTCTGGAAACGGCGCGCCGGCTGGCGGGCGAAGGCGCGGACGTGCTGATCTGCGCGCGCCGTCACGACGCGTTGCAGGAAGCGGTGGAAGACATCAAGGGCACGACGGGCCGCATGGTCGAGGCGATGTCGCTCGACGTGACCAATGTCGAGCAGATCGCGAGCCTGCCGGACGTGATCCGCACCAAGCTCGGCTGGATCGATCTGCTGGTGAACAACGCGGGCACCGGCACCTATAAGCCGTTTCTCGAGGTCACCGACGAAGAGCTGCAATACGGCACCGCGATCAACTTCTTCGCGCAGTTCCGCATCTGCCAGCGCATCGTGCCGATGATGCTCGAGCGCGGCGGCGCCACATCGTCAACGTGTCGGGCGAGACCGGCATCATGGTGCTGAATCAGCCGTTTCTGTCGTCGTGCACGGGGCCGTCGAAGTCGGCAGAAATCCGGCTGTCGAAGATTCTCGCCAACGAATTCGCGCCGCAGAATATCCGCGTGAATTGCGTCGTGCCGGGCTTCGTGCAGACGCCGGAACGCTTCGGCAAATGGGAGCGCGAACTCGCCAAGCGTCCGCTCGACGACAACTAAGCCGAGGACGCGCGCACCCAATGGGCGAAGAATCAGGCGATGCGCAATACCCGCTGGGGCACGCCCGAGGAACTGGCGAGCCTGATCGTGTTCGCGCTCTCCGATGTCTCCGCGTTCATGAACGGCGCGGTGCTGGTCGCGGACGGAGCGATGGACAAGTTATGACCGACGGGCTTGACGACGCGCTGCACGCTTTTAGGCTCGATGGCCGGGTCGCGGCGATCACGGGCGGCGCGCGCGGCATCGGCCGGGCGGTGGGCGAGTTGTTCACCGCCGTCGGCGCGCGCGTGATCGTGCTCGATCGCGATATCGAAGCGGCGCAGGCGACCGCGCTCGCGCTCGGATCGCAGGCGCGCGCGCATCGGCTCGATGTCCGCGACGAAGCGCAGGTCGATGCCGTGTTCGACGAGATCGCGCGCGCGGAAGGCCAGATCGACGTGCTGGTGAACAACGCGGGCATCGCGATCCGGCGGCCCACGCTCGAACTGAGCGCGCAAGAATGGGAGCAGGTGGTGTCGGTCAATCTCACCGGCACGTTTTTGTGCGCGCGTGCCGCCGGGCGTCATATGGTGGCGCGCGGGCGCGGCGCGATCGTCAATATGGCGTCGATCTTCGGCGTGTCGGGCGGCGGCGTGTATCCGAACATTTCGTACCAGGCGTCGAAGGGCGCGGTGGTCAACTTCACGCGGGTGCTAGCCGTCGAATGGGCGCGGGCGTGCGTGCGCGTCAACGCGCTGGCGCCGACCTGGGTCGATACCGATCTGATCGCGCCGTTGAAGAACAACGCGATGTTCATGGCGAAGAGCCGCGAGATGACGCCGCTCGGACGCTTCGCGAGCACCGCCGATGTCGCCCACGCGTGCCTGTATCTGGCGTCCGATGCCGCCGCGATGGTGACGGGTCACATCCTGCCGGTGGACGGCGGCTTTCTCGCGCAGTAGCCGAAGTAGCCGCTATTGCGTTCACGCGCCACGCAGATCAGTCGCGCGGACCGCGGCAGGAGCGGCGCAGCACGATCTCGGTCGGAATCGTGATGCGGCGCGTCTGCGTCGACTTGACCGCCGATCCCGGCATGCGGCTGAGCATCACCTGTGCGGCGTTGCGGCCCATGCCTTCGAGGTCCCAGCGCACCGTCGTGATGGGCGGCGACGCGAGTTCGGCCAGATCGGTATCGCCGACCGCGATGATCGAGACGTCCTGCGGCACCTGCACGCCCTTGAGCGTGAGTGCGCGCAGCGCGCCCGCGAGCATCATGTTGCCGCCGAGGATAATCGCGGTGGGCGGCGTTTCCATCGACATCAGCGATTGCACTTCCTGATAGCCGTAGGTGGCGTCGAGACTGTCGAGCCGCAGCAGCGACGGGTCGATCGGCAAGCCGGCCGCTTCGTGCGCCTCGACGAAGCCCTTGAAACGTTCGCGTCCGGGCCGGATGCTCGACGCGCCGGTAATCAGCGCGATGCGCCGATGCCCCAGCGACAACAGATATTCGGCCGCCTGATGAATGCCGTTGCACTGATTCGACACGACATGGTCGCACTTCTCCGGAAACTCGCGCTCGATCAGCACGGTCGGCACATGCGTGCTCTCGATCAGCTTGATCATGCGTTCGTCGTATTCGTCGGACGGCGCGAACAGCAGGCCGTCGACGCGGCGTTGCAGCAGCAGCTTGAGCAGTTCGATTTCATGCTCGACCTTGCCGTTGCTGTTGGCGAGGATGAACGCGTAACCGTAACGCCGCAGCACTTCCTCCGCGCCCTTGACGATGGATGCAAACAGCGGATTGCGCGAGTCCGGCAGCAGGCAGCCGATCGCCTTCGTCGATGCGGTGCGCATGCTTTGCGCGACCACGTTCGGCTGCCAGCCGGTCGCCGCGATGGCCGCCTCGACGCGCGCGCGGATCAGCGGCTTCACGCTCGGATGCTTGTTCGCGACGCGCGACACCGTGCCGAGCGAGACGCGCGCGGCGGCCGCGACATCGCGCATCGTGACGGCCGTCTTGGCGGGCGGGATGGTCTTGCGGGATGCGGACTTCATCGGACCATCCGGCGAGGCGTGAACGAGACAGTGGGAACGGCGGAAATTTGTATTCCTTTCAGTTGATTCTGAGTGCTCTGTAAAAACCGGTAGTCGGGGTGGCAAGCCCCATGGATCAGTACTCTACGGCATTTCACAATATGCGGTAACTATCCCCACGCACTAGGAATAACACGTAAAAAATGAAACGTTTCATTGAGGCTCACAGGGCGCTCTCATAGACTGGGTTCTCCGTCGCGCAGGTCGGCTTCAAGTCCGATCAACGAGCTTCGCGCGAACGGTCCGACTCGAAAAAAATCAAGGAGACAAGCCGGATGTTCCGCACGCGCGTTTTTGACCAACCCAAGCCGTCCCTG
This sequence comes from Candidatus Burkholderia verschuerenii, assembly GCF_001189365.1. GTDB lineage: Bacteria > Pseudomonadota > Gammaproteobacteria > Burkholderiales > Burkholderiaceae > Caballeronia > Caballeronia verschuerenii. The sequence goes on from NZ_LFJJ01000005.1 coordinate 5,035, forward strand.
AAACCTCTGAAGTTCGCGCTGGCCGCGAGCATCCTGTCGATGAGCGTCGCCGCGCACGCGGCTGCATGCGACGTGAAGATCGGCGTCGTCGCCGTGTTGTCGGGCCCCGCCGCGAGCTGGGGCATCGCGCTGCGCGAAGGCGTGGCGTTCGCCGCGCAGGAAGTGAACGCGACCGGTGGCCTGCAGATCGGCCAGGAGAAGTGCACCGTCAGCTTCACCGCGCTCGACAGCAAGTACACGGGCGAAGCATCCGCGTCGGCGGGCAATCAGCTGGCGAGTCAGGGCATCAAGATCATCATCGGGCCGGTGGGATCGCCGGAAGTCACGGGCATCAAGCCGATCGTCGCGCGCAACGGCATCCTCGTGATGGCGAACAGCTACGCGAAGGACGTGATCGGGCCGCGCTGGCCGCTGGTGTTTCACTTCGGGCCGGGACCGAGCGGCTGGGCCGATCCGATCATCAAGGCGGCGAAGGCGCGCTTCAACATGAAGAAGGTCGTCGTGATGGCGCCGAACGATCAGGGCGGCACCGACGTCGCTTCCGTCGATGCCGCGATGTACAAGAAGAACGGCATCGACACGGCCGAGGAGTACTACCAGCGCGGCACCACCAACTTCGCGCCGATCGTGCTGCGCGTGCTGGCCGGCAAGCCCGACGCGGTGGAACTCGCGTCGTCGCCGCCGGGCGATACGGGCACCGTCATCAAGCAGTTGCGCGATGCGGGCTTCAACGGTCCGATCGGGCATCTGGGCGGTCCGGGCACGGAGGAAATCGTGCGCGTGGCGGGCGGCCTCGACGTCGTGAAGAACATGTACTGGTATGAGCCAGTGGTGCGCGATCCCGAACTCGCCAAAGTGGACGAGCAGTACAAGGGCTACTTCAACAAGGATGCGCCGCAGAACACGCTGTTCTATCAATGGCTCACGGCTTCGCGGATGGTGCTCAAGGCGATCTCGAAAGCCGGCACGGCCACCCGACCAAGGTTGCCGAAGCGCTGCGCGGCCTGCCCGTCGACGATCCGAACATGGGCAAGGGTCAATGGATCGGCAAGGAGTTCTTCGGCGTGAATCAGGAACTGTCGTTCCCGTTCGGTATTGGGATGATCGTGGACAGCAAGTATCTGCCGGTGCAGAAGGTGCCCGCCGCGACCGGTAAATAACCGGCCAACGATGATGCCAGTACCGTCCCGCACGCGCGCGCAGCAGAGGAGGAGACCGCAATGACAGCGTTTATCGCGACCGCCATGATCGGCCTGAGCCTGGGCTCGCAATACGCGCTGCTCGCGCTCGGCTTCACGCTGATCTTCGGCATTCTCGGCGTGATGAATTTCGCGCACGGCGCGTTCTATGCGCTCGGCGGCTACGTGGCATATGCCGCGGTCAGCCATCTCGGCATGCCGTATCCGGTCGCCGTGGTGATCGCGGCGCTGGTGACGGGCGCGATCGGCTACGTCTTCGAGCTGCTGCTGATCCAGCGCGTGATCGACGATCACCTGTCCACGCTGATGCTCACGCTCGGCCTGTCGATGCTCATCACGACGGGTCTGGTCGGCGGCTTCGGCGCGGAATCGCCGGAGTTCAAGTTTCCGGTCGAAGGCGTGCTGGAGATGGGACCGGTGCGCGTGCCGCTGTCGAATCTGATCACGGTGGCGGTGAGCGCGTGCATCATCGGCGGGGTGTATCTGCTGATGTTCAAGACCGGCTTCGGCCGCGCGTTGCGGGCGCTGGCGAGCGATCGCGAAACGGCGTCGACGCTCGGCCTGCGCGCGAATCTGATGTTCCCGCTCGCGTTCAGTATCGCGACGGCGCTGGCGGGCGTGACCGGCGCGCTCGTCACGCCGATTCTGTCGCTGTCGCCGCACGTCGGCGAGCCGGTGCTGGCGACCTCGTTCATCGTCGTCATTCTGGGCGGGCTCGGCAGCTTGTGGGGCGAGGTGGCGGCCGCCGTCATCGTGGGTCTCGTCGAAGCGTATTCGAGCGTCTATCTGGGCGGATCGCGCGGCGCGCTGGCGCTGTTCGTGCTCGTCCTGATCCTGCTGATCGTCAAGCCGTCGGGTTTGTTCGGCCGCGAAGTGAGAGGAGCGTAAGTCATGGAAATGTCGCAATCCTGGGCGGTCAGGCGCACGCGGGCGGACGTATCGGGCTATGTGGCGGTCGCACTGGTCGCGTTGGCCGTGCTGATCCCGTTCCTCTCCACCGATCAAAAGGTCTATTCGATCACCAATCAGATTCTGATCGCGGTGCCGGCCGCGCTGAGCGTCTATCTGATGCTGCGGATCAATCTGATCAGCTTCGCGGTGCCGGCGTTCATGTGCATCGGCGGATACGCGTCGGCGTGGTGCGCGTTGAACGCGACGACCAATCTCGTCGTGCTCACCGGCGTCAGCTTCTTCCTGCCGATGCTGATCGCGTTGCCGCTCGGCGTGCTGGTGCTGGTGCTGGTGCTGCGCGGCGTGTACTTCGTGCTGGTGACTTACGTGCTGTCGGAGATCGTGCAGTTGCTGCTGTTCGAATTCTCCGAACTGACCGGCGGCGCGAACGGCCTGACCGGCGTCCCCGCGCCGAGCTTCGGCAGCATCGACTTCATGGATAACCGCTCGGTGCTGCTGATCGCGACCGGTCTCGCGCTGATCGCCGTGCTGATCGTGTGGGCGACACTGCGCGCCTTCCGCGATCCGTTCGACGGCATCCGCGAGAACGAACTGCTGGCGCGCAGTCTCGGGCTGGTCGTGTGGCATTACAAGGCGCTGGCGTTCTGTCTCGCGGCGGGACTCGCGGGGCTGGCCGGATTCTCGCTCGTCAACATGCTGCTGATGGCGCATCCGTCATCGTTCGCGGCCAACAACGGCGTGACTTACATCGCCTACGCGATCATCGGCGGGCAGGGCGGCATGCTCGGCGCGATCGTCGGCGCGGGGCTGCTCGTGTGGGCGACGGCGTTCTTCAGCATCGGCGGCGAATATTCGAACGGGCTGTTCGGCCTGCTGGTGATGATCATCGTGCTGGTCGCGCCGTCGGGCGTGGCGGGCGTGCTCGGCAAGATCGGCGAACGCCTGCTCGCGGCCGTGCGCAGCCGCGGGCACGGCAACCTGTCCGGCGCATCGCCGAGGGAGGCACGGGAATGAGCACGACGGCATCCACCACGGCATCGTCCACGTCGTTCGCGCCTTCGACGGTAACGGAATCGGCCGGCGCGGGACACGGCGCTGCGCTGCGCGTGAACGGCGTCACCAAGCGCTACGGCGGCCTGAAGGTATTCGAGAACCTGAGTTTCGAGCTGGGCGTGGGCGAAGTGCTCGGCGTGATCGGGCCGAATGGCGCGGGCAAGACCACGCTGATCAACGTGCTGTGTGGCTCGACCGGCTGCACGGGCGGCCACATCACGCTACGCGGACGCGAGATCGGCGGTTTGCCGCTGCACGAAGTAAGCTGTCACGGACTGGTGCGCACGTTCCAGCAAACCAACACGTTCCGTTCGAAGTCGGTGCGCGAAAACTTGGGCTACGCGTTGCGCTTCAGCCGCAGCGATGCCGCGCAGCACGCGCATGTCAGCGAGATGTTCGAGCGCTTCGAGCTCGCGCCGCGTCTCGATGAAATGAGCGACAAGCTGCCCTACAGCCTGCAGAAGATGCTCGGGCTGCTGCTCGCGTTCATCGCCAAACCATCGGTATTGCTGATGGACGAACCTGCCGCCGGGCTGGAGCGGCGCGAGCGCGAGTATATCGACTTTTTCATCCACAAGGCGCGCGAGGCGCTGGGTTGCAGCGTGCTGATCGTCGAGCACGACATCGACCTGATCCGGCGGCTGTGCGAGCGCGTGATCGTGCTCGACGGCGGGCGGCTGCTCGCGGCCGGCGAAACGGCGGAAGTGCTCAGCCGCAAGGACGTGCTCGCGGCGTATGTCGGAGAGATCGAGGAGACGGCGGATGCTGACGGTTCGCAACATTGAAGTGAGCTACGGCGGCGTGACGGCGCTGCGGCGCGTCTCGATCGATATCGGGCGCGGCGAGACCGTGCTGCTGGTCGGCGCGAACGGCGCGGGCAAGTCCAGCCTGATCAAGGCGATCATCGGCGCGGTGGCGCCGTTCGCGGGCAGCATCGAACTGGAAGGCCGCGATCTGAGGCGTTTGCGCGCCGATCAGCGCGCGCGGTTGGGCATCGGCTATTCGCCCGAAGGACGGCGCGTGTTCGCGACCATGTCGGTGCGCGACAACGTGCTGTCGGGCGCGTGCGGCAAGCCTGCCCGCGAGCAGCGCGACGCGTACGGCTGGCTATGCGAAATCTTCCCGCTGCTGCGCGAGCGCGAGGCGCAGCCGGCGGGCCAGTTGAGCGGCGGGCAGCAACAGATCGTCGCCTTCGCGCGGGCGATGTGCGCCGCACCGCAAATCCTGCTGCTCGACGAACCGTTCTTCGGCCTCGCGCCGATCTGGATCGCGCGCATCAGCGATGCGATCCGCGAAATCCAGCGGCGCGGCACGACCATCCTGATGAGCGAGCAGATGGCGCGGCCCGCGCTCAAGCTCGCCACGCGCGGCTATGTGATGCGCGGCGGCGAAGTGCGTCACGAAGGCGATGTGCAGACGATCAGCGCGCTGGCGCTGAGCGACGAGTATCTCTGAGCGCGTTGTATCGATCCGCTTGGCCGAAGCAAAAATGAAACGATTCATCGAACCACCGCAACCGAAACTGAGCCGAAGATGGGGAGACATATGCAAGACGAGATGCCGCTTGCCGGCACGGTGATCTACGAACTCGGAACCAGCGTGGCCGCGCCGTACGCGGGGCAGATTCTGGCCGATCTCGGCGCGCGCGTCATCAAGGTGGAGAACCCGGACGGCGGCGATCACGCGCGTCATTGGGGGTCGCCGTTCTGGAACGACGAATCGGTGACGTATCTGGCGCTCAATCGCGGCAAGGAAAGCATCACCGTCGATTTTTCGGATGCGGGCCAGTGCGAGCGCCTGCGTCAATCGATCCTCGATGAAGCCGACGGCGTGATCCAGAACCTGCGCCCCGGTTTGCTGGCGAAGTTCGGTCTCGATCCGGAGCGCTTGCTGGCGCAAAAGCCGTCGCTGATCTGGTGCGACATCGGCGCGTTCGGCCATGTCGGGCCGTTGCAGGGCAAGCCGGGCTACGACCTGCTCGCGCAGGCATCGACGGGCATCATGAGCATTACCGGCGAGTCGGAGCGGCCGCCCGTGCGCGTCGGCGTATCGCTGGTGGATCAGGGCTCGGGCATGTGGGCGGTGATCGGCATGCTCTCGCGGATGCTTTCGCGCGAGCTCGATGGCCGGGGCGGCCGCGTCGCGACCTCGCTGTACGAAACCGGCCTCGCGTGGATGACCGTGCCCGTGGCGACCTACAGCGCGTCGGGCAAGGTGCCGCGCTCGCACGGCTCGGGACTCGCGCAGATCGTGCCGTATCAGGCGTTCCGCGCCGCCGATTCGTGGCTGATGATCGCCGCCGGCAACGACGGCCTGTTCGCGCGGCTGGCCCGCGCGCTCGATCGGCCGGAACTGGCGACGGACCCGCGCTACGCGACCAACGCGCAACGCGTGCACAACCGCGACACGCTGCTGCCGATTCTCGAAGAAGCGATCGCGCGGCACGCCGCCGACGAACTCTCGCAGCGCCTCGACACTGCGGGCGTGCCGAATGCGCCGCTGCTCGAAGTGGATCGCGTCGCCGCGCATCCGCAGACGGTCGCGCTCGGCATGCTCGAACCCTGCGACGGCGACACGCTGCCGCTGATGGGCGTGGCGATCACGCTGGACGGCCGGCGGCCGCGCGCGGGATCGCGCCGGCGCTCGGCGCGCACAACGAGGCGTCCGACGCGCTGGCGGGCGAAACCCTTCATAACTCAGGAGAGCATTGTGGAAACTGAGCTTCAGACGACCTTCGAGACCTTGCGCATCGATCAGCCGCAGGAGCGGGTGCTGCGCGTCACGCTGCATCGGCCGGAATACTCCAACGCCATCAACACGCAGATGGGCCGCGATCTGGTCGCGTTCTTCGAACAGTTCGCCTTGTCGTCGCACGGGCAGCGCGTGATCCTGCTGACGGGCGCGGGCGAGAAGGCGTTCTGCGCGGGCGGCGATCTCAAGGAGCGCAAGGGCATGAGCGATGCCCAATGGCTCGCGCAACACGCGATTTTCGAGCGCATGGTGCGCGCGATGATCGATTGCCCGGTGCCGCTAATCGGCGCGATCAACGGCGCGGCGTACGGCGGCGGCTGCGAACTGGCGGCGACCTGCGACTTCCTGTACGCGGCCGATCACGTGCGCTTCGCGCTCACCGAAGTGACGCTCGGCATCATGCCCGGCGGCGGCGGCACGCAGACCTTGCCGCGCGCGCTCGGCGAACGGCGCGCGAAGGAACTGATTCTGAGCGGACTGCCGTTTTCCGCGCAGCAGGCGCAGAACTGGGGCTTCGTCAACGAAGTCGTGCCCCGGCGCTGAACTGGCGGATCGCGTGATGCAGATCGCGCTGCGCATCGCGGCCAACGCGCCGATCTCCGTGCGTCAGGCCAAGCAGGCGATCCATCGCGGCTTGCAGATGTCGCTGGCGGACGGCCTCGCCTTCGAAATCGAAGCCTACAACCGCATGGTGCCGACGAAAGACCGCCTCGAAGGCGTGCTGGCCTTCAACGAGAAGCGCAAGCCGGATTTCAAGGGCGTTTGAGCAAGGAGCCGAGCGATGAACATGAGAGAGCGAAGCGACAAAGCGACAGTGCGCGAAGTCGGATTGCGCGACGGCCTGCAGATGGTCGGCACGATCCTCACGGCGCAACAGAAGATCGAATGGTGCACGCGCGAGGTCGCGGCGGGCGTGTGGGAAATCGAGGTGACGTCGTTCGTGCCGCCGAAACTGGTGCCGCAATTCGGCGATTCGGTCGAGGTGGCGCGCGCGGCGCTCGGCATCGCCGGGTTGCATGCATCGGCGCTGGTGCCGAACCTGAAAGGCGCGCAGCGCGCCGCCGAAGCGGGTCTGCGCAAGATCGACTTCGTGCTGTCCGCGAGCGACGCGCACAACCAGAAGAACGTGCGGCGCTCGACGGCGGAATCGGTCGAGGACTTCGGCCGCATCATCGAATGGCGCAAGGAGGCGGCGCCCGATCTGGTGGTGGGCGCGGGCATCGCGACGGCGTTCGGCTGCGCGATCAGCAGCGAGGTGCGGGCGGATCGCGTGCTCGGCATTCTCGACGAACTGCTCGCGCACGGCGCGGACGAGATCACCATCGCCGATACGGTCGGCTACGCGAATCCGGCGCAAGTGCGCGCGCTGATGCGCGAGGTGATCGCGCGCGTCGGCGGCCGTCCGCTGACCTGCCATTTTCACGATACGCGCGGCCTCGGCCTCGCCAATGTCGATGCCGCCGCGCAGACCGGCGTGCGGATTTTCGATGCATCGCTCGGCGGGCTCGGCGGCTGTCCGTTCGCGTCGAACGCGACCGGCAACATCAATACGGAAGACTGCGTGTATCTGCTCAAATCGATGGGCCTCGACACCGGCATCGACGTGCGCGCGCTGCTCGAACTGCGCCGCGAGATCGAAACCTGGCTGCCAGGCGAGCCGTTCGTCGGCGCGATCAGCCGGGCCGGCTTGCCGAAGACCTACGACACGCGCGCAGTGCTCGCCTGAACCCCGATTCAACGGACCTTCATCATGAACCAACTAGCCGAAGCAGCAAACCTGACGGACGTTTCCATTTCGACCGAGCGCGAGGATTACGCCGACCTGCGCGACGCGGTGCGCCGAATCTGCGCCGATTATCCCGGCGAATACTGGCGTCGGCTCGACGGCTATCCGAGCGAATTCGTGCAGGCGCTCACCGATGCCGGTTTTCTCGGCGCGCTGATCCCCGAGGAATACGGCGGCGCGGGCCTGCCGTTGCGCGCGGCGGTGGTGATTCTCGAGGAGATCAACGCGAGCGGCTGCGTCGCGAGTCCGGCGCACGCGCAGATGTACATCATGGGCACGCTGCTGCGTCACGGCAGCGAGGAGCAGAAGTAGCGCTATCTGCAAGATCGCGTCGGGCGAATTGCGTCTGCAGGCGTTCGGCGTGACCGAGCCGACCACTGGGTCCGACACCACGCAACTGAAGACGCGCGCCGAGCGTCGCGTCGACAAGTACATCGTCAACGGCCAAAAGCTGTGGACGTCGCGCGCGCTGTATTCGGACCTGATGCTGCTGCTGGTGCGCACGACGCCCGTCGAGCAGTGCAAGAAGAAGACTGACGGACTGTCGACGCTGCTGGTCGATCTGCGCGAGGCGAAGGGTAAGGGCATCGAGATCCGGCCCGTGCAGGCGCTGATCAATCACAACACGACGGAAGTGTTCATCGACAACCTCGAAGTATCGGTCGAGAATTTGATCGGCGAGGAAGGCCGAGGCTTTCGCTACATTCTCGACGGCATGAACGCGGAGCGCATTCTGGTCGCGCAGGAATGTATCGGCGATGGCCGCTGGCTGCTCAGGAAAGGCGTCGACTACGCGAACGAGCGCAAGGTTTTCGGCCGGATGATCGGCCAGAATCAGGGCATCTAGTTTCCGCTCGCGCGCGCGTACATGGAACTCGAAGCCGCCGATCTGATGTCGCGCAAGGCTGCCGCGATGTTCGCCGCCGGTCTGCCGTGCGGCGCGGAAGCCAACATGGCGAAGCTGCTTGCATCGGAGGCGACCTGGCACGCGGCCGATTCGACCTTGCAGACGCACGGCGGCTTCGGCTATGCGCGCGAATACGACATCGAACGCAAATGGCGCGAAGTGCGGTTCTATCAGACCGCGCCGATCTCGACCAACCTGATTCTGGCGTTCATCGCCGAACATGTGCTGGGACTGCCGCGCTCGTATTGATCCGATGCAACGAACATCAAAGAGACAAGGAGACACGCATGGCTTTGTTCATGACGGACGCGCAGAAGAAGCCGGGCATGTTCGGGCGCATCCTGACGCCGGATGCCGGCTGGCTCGCGAAGCAGCCGGTCGAGGCAGCGCTCGAGCCTGACTTGCCGATCGTCGATACGCATCATCACTTGTGGGATTTGCCGGGCAGCCGCTATCTCGTCGGCGAGTTCGCGGACGATACGGGGACCGGTCACAACATCGTGCAGACGGTCTTTCTGGAATGCCACGCGATGTATCGCAAGGACGGGCCGGAGGCGTTTCGTCCGGTCGGCGAAACCACCTTCGCGGCGGGGCTCGCGGCGATGAGCGAAAGCGGCAACTACGGGCCGACGCGCGTCGCGCAGGGCATCGTCGGGCTGGCGGATCTGTCGCTGGGCGAAGCCGTGCGTCCGGTGCTGGAAGCGCATATCCGCGCGGGCGATGGCCGCTTTCGCGGCGTGCGTTACGCGACCGCGTGGGATGCGAGCGAGGTCATCGGCAACAGCTATACGTCGGATGGTCCGCATATGCTGGCGCGGCCCGAGGTGCGCGCGGGCATCGCGTGTCTCGCGTCGCTCGGGCTGTCTTACGATGCGTGGGTGTTTCATCCGCAGCTCGGCGATGTCGTCGATCTCGCGCGCGCGATGCCCGATGTGAACATCATCCTCGGACATTGCGGCGGGCCGCTCGGCTACGGCCCGTACGCGAATCAACGCGACGCGGTGTTCGCCGCGTGGAAGCCGAAGATGGTCGAGCTCGCCGCGCTGCCCAACGTCACCGTCAAACTCGGCGGCATGATGATGCGGCTCGTCGCGTTCGACTACAACGTCGTCGCGACGTCGCCTTCGTCGGCCGAACTGGCGGAGATGTGGAAGCCGTATATCGAAACGTGCATCGAATTGTTCGGACCCGATCGCTGCATGTTCGAGAGCAATTTCCCGGTCGAGAAGATGGGCAGCGGCTATGTGACGCTGTGGAACTGCTTCAAGCGAATCACGGCGGGCGCGTCGTCGAGCGAGAAGACCGCGCTGTATTCGGGGACGGCGAAGCGGGTGTATCGGTTGGGGTGAGGGCGCGATGGGGCAGTGCAGGCAGGCTCAAATCTGCCCCATCGCCATCTGCACGACGAGACTGCTCGCCGACACCGCCACCCATACACCGAGCCCGAGCAGAATCGGCCGCACGCCCGTCGCCGCCATGCGTCGCAGATTCGACGACAGCCCGATCGCGGTGAGCGCGACGATGATCATGAATTCGGCGGCATCGTGAATGGCGGGTTGCACGGCCGACGGAATCGCGCCCGACGTGCGCAGCGCCGATGCAACCAGAAACCACAGAATGAACCACGGAAAGATGCGTGCGAGATTCACGCGTCCCGCGCCGTTGCGCTTTTCCCGATACGCGACGATCAGCGACAGCGCGATGCAGATTGGGATGATCAGCGTCGCGCGCGTCAGCTTGACGACGGTCGCGTAATCGCCCGCCGCCTTGCTGTAGCTGTAGCCCGCCGCCACGACCGACGAGGTGTCGTTGATCGCGGTGCCCGCCCACATGCCGAAGCCCGTATCGGACAGATGCAGCAGATGCCCGAGCGCCGGGAACAGCAGCACCGCGACCAGATTGAACAGGAAGATGGTCGAGATGGCGAACGCGGTTTCGTGATCGTCGGGCTTGACGATCGGCGTCACCGCCGCGATGGCCGAGCCGCCGCAGATCGCCGTGCCCACGCCGATCAACAGCTTGAGCCGTCCGCCGACGCCCAGCATCCGTCCCAGCGCCCACGCCGACACGCCGGCGACCGTGATCGTCACGCTCGTCACGGCAAGCGAATCGAGCCCCGTATGCGCGACTTGCGAAAGCGACAGACCCGCGCCCAACGCGATGATCGACCATTGCAGCACGTACTTGGACGCGAAGCGGATGCCCGCGTCGAACTGGCCGCCGGGCGAGAACGTGTTACGCACCAGAATGCCCAGAACGATGCCGAAAACCGGCCCGCCGATCACCGGCAGCAGCCGCCCGAGCCACAACGCGACACAGCCGATACCGGCGGCGAGCAGCAATCCCGCCCACGTGCGCGGATGACGCGAGCCGACCGGCAAGGAAGACGCGGCGAGGGAATCGGTGGGCATGGTTCACGTCCTGTTTTGTGTGGGCGAGTGCCGTCCTCGGGCCTCGGCCCGAATCGGGGACTACGACAGAAAAAAGCGCGTTATCCCGCGTGCGGCGCGGTCTTCGGTTGATACGGCTTGAAACCGTATCGCTCGAAAATGCTCATGCCTTCAGGAGAACGGATGAAATCGAGCCATCGCCGCGCGGCCTGCGGATGCGGCGCTTGAGCCGTCACCGCGCCCGCATAGATCGCGGTGGTGTTGTCGGCGTCGGGAATATCGACGTGACTGATCGGATGCCCGGCCTGCTCCTGAAACATGGCTTCGGATTGCCACGTCACGCCGGCTTGCGCTTTTCCCTGCATGATCCACAGCGGCGTCTGCCGATGATGAATATGCGTGAGATGCGTCGAGCCATCCTTCACCTTGTCGGTGTAGACGGTCTGCACGAGCGCGTCGCCGCCCGCCTGCGCGAGCGATGCCTTGATTTGCCGCGCGATGCCTTCGAACTCGGGATTCGGCATGGCGAGACGCGCATCGGGCTTGCCGAGGTCCGCGAGTCCGGCGATATGCGTCGGGTTGTCCTTCGCGACCATGATGGTCAGCGTGTTGGTTGCATACGGCACGGCGGGCGCTTTCAGCAGCTTGCGCTCGATCTGCTTGTCGACGGCCTTGAGGCCCGCGAGATACACATCGGGCTTCACGGTCCACGTCATATTGCTAACCGTGATGGTGCCGCCGTTCTCCATCTGCTTGACGAGCATGCCGGGCGGAATCGTCTCCCAGTACACGTGACCGCGATATTCCGGATAGCGCTTCTCGAACGCGCTGACGAGCGGCGCCATCGCGAAGAAGTAATTGCCGCCGACATACAACGCGAGCGCGGGATGCTGCGGATCGCCGTGAAAATCGGCCAGATTATCGGCGTCGGGCTCGGTGAAATCGAAGCCGCGCTTCACGGCGTCGTTGTTGTCGCCGTGCTGCCACGGCGGCGCGATCGAAGCGGTCGGGTCCGCGAATGCCGGCTGCATCGCGAATGCGGTGGCGAGGCTCGCGCTCAGCATCGCGCGAGCGAGTGTCTTGCGTGATGGCGTCATGATCGTCTCTCGTGCGCGCGGTTCAGAGCGACATCAGCACATAGCCTTCGGATTCGAGCGTCGTGACCGTGGTCAGACCTGAGAGCGCCAGCGTGACGTCGTTGGACAGCCAGTCGTACTTCAACTGATGCTCGGCCACCGCCTGCGCGCAAACCGACACCGTAATGCCCGCATCCTTCAGCTCCGCGATCAGCGGCAGATTCGGATTCGGCGTGCCGAATTTCAGGCGATAGTGCGCGTCGTCGAGCGCGAGCGGCGTCGCCGCGCCATACGCGACCGCGACAATCTTCAGATGCGAGAGCGGCACGCCCGCCGCCACGTACAGGTTGACGGTGCGCGCCACGCGATCCAGCGCGGGATTCACTTCGTCCGGCGTCTTCGAGGCTTGCGTCAGCGAAAAGACAATCTTGTAGGAATGCTTGGGATTCGGTTTGAAGGCCGAGTCGCGCATGTAATGGATCTTGCCGTAGTTGTGGATCGTCGGCGTGGACCAGAAGCCCGGCGTGTCGAAATCCGCTGCCTGCGCGACGACCGATGCCGACATGAACAGCAGCGCCGCGAGGGTTCTTTTGCTTAAACGCATGATCACGACCTCCAGGTTCGATTCGATGCGAACGGAGTCTATCGGTCGCGCGGCGATCCAGAAAATACATTCGTGATATGCGATCCATGCCTCGAAGGCATGGATCGCCGATCGAGCCCTATCGTCGCATGCGCCGCGCGCGTGGCATAACAAAAAAGCATGCGAGGCATTTCTTATGGGTATTAGTGCCGCGTCCCGAAGTCTGCGAAGCTTGCAGCGCATTGTTTTGGAACTGCCGGAACAAGACGACGATGAAAGACGAGACACTCACAATCAGAACGATCACGCGTGCCATGATCGCCGGCATGTCGATGCTGACATGCATCGCGGCGAGCGCGCAAACGCCGGATAGCGCCGTAGGCGATGCCATCGCGCATCAGGGCGTGCCGCCAGCGGTGCCCGCGTGTATCGCGTGTCATGGCGCGCACGGCGAGGGCAACGCGCAAGCGGGCTTTCCACGGCTCGCGGGCCTGTCCGCCGGATACCTCGCCGCGCAATTGAACGACTTCGCGAGCGGCGCGCGTCAGCAGCCGGTGATGATGCCCATCGCAAAAGGGATGACGCCGGAGGCGCGTGCGAATGTGGCCGCGTATTTTGCGTCGCTGGATGCGCCATCGTCGGCTTCGTCGACGTCGACACAGAAGCCCGATGCGCTCGGCGAGCAACTCGCGCTGCATGGCAACTGGAAGAGCGGCGTGCCTGCGTGCGTATCGTGTTACGGCGATCAGGGCAGCGGCGTCGGCGATGCCTTTCCCGCGCTCGCCAGTCAGCCCGCCGCGTACATCAAGACGCAGCTCGCGGCATGGAAGGCGGGTACGCGCGCGCCGGGACCGCTCGGCCTGATGAGCGCAGTGGCCAAACGTCTGTCCGATCAGGAAGCGGATGCCGCCGCGACATACTTCGCGTCGTTACCGGCTGCGGCTCACAATGCGCAAGAAAGCGCCAAACAAGGGGTCGCACGATGAAATACGCATCTATCGCATGGACGTCGGTCTTCGTGGCGGGCGCGGCGGGCGCGGTCGCATTCGGCGCGATTGCGCATTCGCTCAAGCCCGATGTCGAGATCACCGCGCATCCCAAAGCGCAGGTCGAGAAGGTCGCCGCATCTGCAACGCCCGCGCCCGCGCCTGCGCGCAAGATCGATTTCACGCCGAGCGATCGTCCCATTCCCGACGACGACTTCGGCAAGGTCGTGGCCGAAGGTCAGCGCATCTTCAACGATCCGGCCAAGTATGCGAAGGCGTATGTCGGCAACGAACTGCGCTGCGCGAGCTGCCATCTCGATCAAGGACGCAAGCCCGGTTCCGCGCCGATGTGGGCCGCGTATCTGTCGTATCCGGCGTACCGGTCGAAGAATCATCACGTCAATACGTTCGCCGAACGCCTGCAGGGATGCTTTCGCTTCAGCATGAACGGCAAGGCGCCGCCGCTCGGCGATCCGGTGCTCGTCGCGCTCGAATCGTATTCGTACTGGCTCGCGCAAGGCGCGCCGCTCGATCCGAAGATCGCGGGGCGCGGCTATACGAAGATCGCCAAGCCCGCGCAGACGCCCGACTATCATCGCGGCGAAGCGGTCTATCAGGCGCGTTGTGCGCTGTGTCATGCGGCCGATGGCAGCGGCCAGCGCGCCCGCAACGGGGCGAGCGCGTTCCCGGCGCTGTGGGGCGATGCGTCGTTCAACTGGGGCGCCGGAATGGGCAGCATCAAGAATGCGGCGGCGTTCATCAAGGGCAATATGCCGCTCGGGCAGGGCTGCACGCTGAGCGATCAGGAAGCGTGGGACGTGGCGATGTTCATCGACAGTCACGACCGGCCGCAAGACCCGCGCTACACGCAATCGGTCGAGGAAACGCGCAAGCAGTTCCACGATTCGCCGCAGTCGATGTACGGGCAAAGCGTGAACGGCGGCGCGCCGCTCGGCAGCCGATCGACGCCCAATGGCGGCACCTTGCGCGCGGGCGGAAAACTGTGACGGACAGCCTGCCGAAAGCAAATCAGCGCAGAATCGAGCCTTTCGACGCACATACGACCGACCGATGAACTTCACGCATCTGTACGCGTTCTACGAAGTCGCGAGAGCGGGCGGCATCAGCGCGGGCGCCGAACGGCTGCGCGTGAGTCAGCCCGCCGTCACGCGTGAGATTCGCGAACTCGAGGACCGTCTCGGCCTCGCGCTGTTCGATCGCCTGCCGCGCGGCGTCGCGCTCACCGAAGCGGGGCGCATGCTGTTCGATTACGCCGAAAAGATCTTCGCCCTCGCCGATGCCGCGCAGAGTCAGCTCAAGGAACTCGCGGGACTCGACGCGGGGCATATGCGTATCGGCGCGAGCGCGACGGTGGGCGTCTATCTCGTGCCCGATCTGCTGGCGCGATTTTCGGCGCAGCATCCGCGCGTATCGGTCGATCTCACGGTGACCAACACGGAGAGCGTCGAAGCCGGATTGCGCGAGCTGAAATTCACGCTCGGCTTCGTCGAAGGCCCGTTCGACGATTCCATTTTGCATGCGTGCCCGATCGGCCGCGACGAGATCGCGGTGACGGCGGCGGCGGATCATCCGATGTGCGGCGAGAAGGTCGATCCGTCCGATCTTGCCGACCGCGCGGTGATCATGCGCGAGCCGGGCTCGGGCACACGCGCGATCGTCGAGGATGCGTATGCGCAGCGCAATCTGCGTATCGAGCCGCTCATGTCGGTGAGCGATACCGAAGCGATCAAGCGGCTGCTGCGCGCCAATCGCTCGCTCGCGTATCTGTCGGTGCTCAGCGTGAAGGACGAGTTGCAGCGCGGCCTGCTCAGGACGATCGATGTTGCGATGCATATCGAACGGCAACTGCATATGGTGTGGCTCAAGGAGCGCACGCTGTCGCCGAGCGGACGCGCGCTGGTCGATCTCGTGTGTCAGCGCGACGACGTGCCGCCCGTCAAACGCGAAAAGGCCGCGCGCACGCGGCCTGATGCCGAACGAGCGGCGCTTACGTCAACTGCGACGCGAACTTCGTGACGAGATACGCTTCCATCGCTTCGGTGCCGCCTTCGGAACCGTAACCGGATTCCTTCACGCCGCCGAACGGCGCTTCCGGCAAGCCCAGACCGTGATGGTTCAGCGAGATCATGCCGCTTTCGATATCGCGCGACAGCGCGCCGAGTGTGGCGGCATCGCGCGTGTAGGCGTAGGCCGCGAGTCCGACCGGCAGACGGTTCGCTTCGGCGATGACTTTATCGTAGGAACGGAAGGTCGCGATCGGCGCGATGGGGCCGAACGGTTCCTCGTTCATGATGCGCGCATCGACGGACACGTTGGTCAGCACGGTCGGCTCGAAGAAGAAGCCGCGCCGGTTCGGACGCTTGCCGCCGAGCGCGATGCTCGCGCCGTGGCCGAGCGCATCTGCGACGAGCCGCTCCATCGCGTCCACGCGGCGCGCGTTGGCGAGCGGTCCCATCGTCACGCCCCGATGTAGACCGTCGCCTGTTTCCAGGGCGCGCGCCGCATCGACGAAATGACGCGTGAATTCCTCGCATGCTTTTTCTTCGACGAGAAAGCGCGTCGGCGATATGCACACTTGCCCCGCGTTGCGGAACTTGGCGGCGACGAGCAGCTTGGCCGCGCGCGGGATGTCGTTATCCGCGAAGACGATGGCGGGCGCGTGGCCGCCAAGTTCCATCGTCGCGCGCTTCATATGCTGGCCCGCCATCGACGCGAGCAACTTGCCGACTTGCGTCGATCCCGTGAACGAAATCTTGGCGACCGAAGGATGCGCGATCAGATAACTCGATACATCGCCGGGTACGCCGAACACGAGATTGAGCACGCCTTCGGGCAGACCGACATCGACAAAAGCCTGCACTAATGCCGCGCAACTCGCGGGCGTTTCTTCAGGATCCTTAAGGATAATCGAACAGCCCGCCGCCAGCGCCGCCGATACCTTGCGCACCGCCTGATTCAGCGGAAAATTCCACGGCGTGAACGCGGCGACGATACCCACCGGCTCACGCGTGACGATCTGCGTGACGCCATCGGCGCGCGCGGGAATCACGCGGCCGTAGGTGCGCCGCGCTTCTTCCGCGAACCATTCGATGGTGTCGGCGGCGGCCAGCGTTTCCAGTCGCGATTCCGCGAGCGGCTTGCCTTGCTCCATCGTCATCATGACGGCGATGGCTTCCGCACGCGTGCGCACATGATGCGCTGCGCTGCGCATCATGTGCGCACGAACGCGGACGTCTTGCGCCATGCCGCGAAACCGCGCCTGGCCGCTTGCACGGCCTCTTCCAGATCGCGTTCATCCGCGAGCGCGACTTGGCCGATGGTCTCTTCCGTCGCCGGATTGACGACGGTTTGCGCGCGGCCGGTCGTGCACCATGCGCCGCCGATATGCAGCAGCGTATCGGGATATGCGTGATTCGAATGTTCTGCAGCCATTGCCTGCAACGCTCCTGAGAGTTAAGTACGCGATGTCGAGATGACCTTCGGCATCGCCTCGTTGTCTTCGTAGATGGGATCCCAGTTGATCATCAGCGCGATCACGAGGCCGACGACCGGCACCACCGCGATATACAGCAGCGTCGTCGCCATGCCGGCGGACGCCATGATGATCGGGAACAGGAAGAAGCCGAAGATGCTGCCGCCGCGCGCCATGCCTTGTCCCCAGCCGGAGCCGAGTCCGCGCAGTTCGGTCGGGTACGAAAGCGTCGCGAGCGTCATGCCCTGACCTGGACCGATGGAGTGGCCGAAGATCATCGCGGCGAGCAGAATCGCCATGACGTAGGGGCTCAGATGCGCGTGCATCGTGCCGAACAGCAGCAGGCTGACCGCGACGATGCAGTAGCCGAACATCGACATGCGGCGCACGCCGACCTTGCCCGAATACTTCGCGCCAAGAGCCGCGCCGATGATGCCGAACACGTTGAAGCACACCGCGCCAAGAATCGCGTTCTCCATCGAATTGCCGAAGATGGCTTGCGACATCGACGGAATATTGAAGCCGACCGAGAAGTATTCGATTGCCTGCGTGATACACACGGCCGACGCGAGAATCGTGCGCGGCAAATACTTGCCCTTGAAGAGCGCGGACAGCGTCTGCCGTTCTTCGCGCTTTTCCGCGAAGCCCGTAGGCTGCAAATCGACCTTGATGCTGTACGTCTTTTCCAGAATTTTCGCGGCCTGATCGAGCGGCAGATTGTGCGGGGCCCAGCGCGGGCTTTCATCGGCGAAGAAGTAGCGGGCCATCAGAATGATCAGCGCCGGAATCGCGCCGAAGCCGATGGCGAAGCGCCACAGATGATCGCCGAACACGTCGGTATTGAACGGCAGAATGACGAGACCGCTGCACGATGCCGCGACGTACCACATCACTTGCCACGCGCCGACGCTCGCCGTCTTCGACTTTTTGTTGACGATCTCCGCCACATACGAAAGCGCGACCGGAAAGTCGAGACCGACGCCGATGCCCATCAGCAAGCGGAAGCCGAGCAGCATTTCGAAGCTCGTCGACAGCGCCGCGCCGATGGCCGCGACCACCAGCAGCGCCACGTTGATGATCAGAATCTTGAAGCGCCCGAGCCGGTCGATATACCGTCCGCCGACGATGCCGCCCAGACACGCGCCCAGCGCCATGATCGCGGTGATCAGCCCGACTTCCGTCGGCGTGAGATGAAACGCCTGCCGCAACTGCACGATGCCGACGCCCAGGCTCGCGAAATCGTAGGCATCGACGAAGATGCCGCCGAGCGCGACGAGCGTCAGCAACAGCGTGCGCTTGTCCGAAGGGTGCGCATCGACGAACCGCTCGATGTCCTGCGCCGATTTGACGACTAACCGATCCATGTGTGTGTCTCCTGTGCTTTATCTGTTGGTGACGCTTATCCGATGCGTTCTTCCAGTTCGTTCAGCGCCGGCACGATGCCGATGCCCGGCGCTTCCCCGAGCGACACGCGCCCGTCCTTCGGTGTCGCGATCGGCCCGCACAGCAGCGTGCGCAGCTGATTCGGATTGGCGTCGACTTCGAGCATGCCGTCGCCGCCCGCCGCCGCGAGCAAATGGCCCGACGCGAGCAAGCCGAGCCCGCCGCCGAGGTAATGCGGGCAGTAGCGCAAACCGGCCGCGCGCGTCGCCTGAATCACTGGCCAGCAGCCGGAGATGCCGCCCCATTTCGCGGCATCGGGCTGTACGACGTCGTAGCCGCGTTGTTCGATAAAGGTCGCGAAGCTCTCCGCGTCCGCCAGATTTTCGCCGCCCGCGATCGGCACCGGCGATTGCTCGATCAGCGCGCGCCATTCCGCGACTGGACGATTGCAGCGCAGCGGTTCTTCGAGCCAGCCGAGATCGAACGATGCAAATTCGCGCGACATCTCCATGGCGGCAGGCAAATCCCATGCTTGGTTCGCATCGGCCTGCAAAGTGCATGCGTCGCCGATGATCTCGCGCAGGCTCGCCAGATTGCCGAGATCGCGCTCGCGCCCGAAGCCCACTTTCAGCTTGAACGAGCGATAGCCTTCGGCGGCTTTTTCGCGCACCAATTCTTCCGCGCCGACCGGATTAAGGCCGCTCGCATAGACTTCGATCTCGCCCGATGCGCCGCCGAGCAAACGCCACAGCGGCAGCTTCGCCTTGCGCGCCCACAAATCCCACAGCGCCAGATCGATGCCTGCAATCGCCTGCGCGAACGGTCCCGGCTCGCCGGATTGCAGCGCCAGCACTTCGGTGCGCTGCGTGAGCATGTGGAAGGTATCAGCGGGATGCACGACGGGATGCTCGATCAGCATCGGCCGGAACACGGACTCGACCAGCCGCGCCCGATGCTCCGCGCCCACCGACGGGAAATTGCACCAGACTTCGCCGTAGCCTTGCACGCCGTCCGAATCGGTGATGCGCACGAATACAGCGGGGCGGTCGGTCATCGTGCCGAACGATGTGCGTACCGGCGTCGCAATCGGCGCGCGGAACACGAACGCCTCGACGCGCTCGATGGCAACCGGCTCGATGCCGTGCGTGTCCAGCCGGGGAAACGCTCCGCGTCGCGTTTCGGTCATTGCCTGCCTCCTCGGTTTATTCTAAAGTTATAAAGTATGGTTTATAGTACTACCATGTTTTAGAACTTGGCAATCGGGATTGGTGCGGGCTTTCCCTGACGGCGCATCGGTTCACAATCAGGTCAAAGGAGACACGCCATGCAGAATAAACAGAACGGTTACGACTACATCATCGTCGGCGCGGGGTCGGCGGGATGCGTGCTGGCGAACCGGCTGTCCGCCGATCCCGCCTGCCGCGTGCTGCTGCTGGAGGCGGGCGGCAATGATCGCCATTTCTGGCTGAAGCTGCCGGTCGGCTATTTCCGCAGCATCTACGACACGCGTTTTTCCTGGCAATTCAAGCTGGAAAAGGAAGCGACCACCGGCATGCGCGATATCGTCTGGCCGCGCGGGCGCGTGCTCGGCGGATCGAGTTCGATCAACGGGCTGCTCTATATTCGCGGCCAGCGCGCCGATTACGACGATTGGGAAGCCTTCGGCGCGCGCGGCTGGTCCTTCAAGGACGTGCTGCCGTTCTTCAAGCGCTCGGAGAAATACGCGGGCGGCGAGACGGCGTATCACGGCGCGTCGGGCGAACTCGGTGTCTCCGACCTGCGCAACGATCATCCCTATTGCGAGGCGTGGCTGCGCGCGGGACAGGAAGCGGGCTTCTCGCGCACCAAGGACTTCAACGGCGAAAAGGACGACGGCCTCGGTCCGTATCAACTGACCATCGCAGGACACTGGCGATGCAGCGCGGCGACCGCGTTTCTGCATCCGGTGATGCATCGCCCGAATCTGACGGTGACGACCGGCGTTCACGTGACGCGCGTGCTGTTCGACGGCGACGATGCGACCGGCGTCGAATACGTGCTCGACGGCGCGACGCACACGGCGCGCGCCGAACGCGAAACGCTGCTCGCGGCGGGCGCGCTGCAATCGCCGCAACTGCTGCAACTATCCGGTATCGGCGATGCCGCGCTGCTGAAGCAACATGGCATCGGCGCGCGTGTGCATGCGCCGGAAGTCGGGCGCAATCTGCGCGATCACTATCAGGCGCGCGTCATCGTCAAGCTGAAGCATCGCATGTCGCTCAACGACGACGTGCGCAATCCGCTCAAGCTCGCCAGCATGGGCGCGCAATGGCTGTTCGGCAAACGCGGGCCGCTGACGGTCGGCGCGGGGCAGGTCGGCGGACTCGTCGCGACGGAGCACGCGCAGGGCGGCCGTCCGGACGTTCTCTTCAACGTGATGCCGCTTTCCGTCGATAAACCCGGCGACCCGCTGCACGGCTTCTCGGGCTTTTCCGCATCCGCGACGCAATGCCGGCCGGAATCGGCGGGCACGGTCGGTTTGCGCAGCGGCG
This sequence comes from Candidatus Burkholderia verschuerenii, assembly GCF_001189365.1. Taxonomy (GTDB): domain Bacteria; phylum Pseudomonadota; class Gammaproteobacteria; order Burkholderiales; family Burkholderiaceae; genus Caballeronia; species Caballeronia verschuerenii. The sequence continues at coordinate 26,085 of NZ_LFJJ01000005.1, forward strand.
ATCCGTTTGCGCCGCCGCTGATCCACGCGAACTATCTGCGCGAAACGAAGGACGTGAAGACACTCGTCGCCGGTCTCAAACTGCTGCGCGAGATTTACGATCAACCGACTTTCCGCTCGCTCGTGACGGGCGAAGAACATTTGCCGGGCACGGGTTTGCGCAGCGACGCCGAACTCGAAGCGTTCGCGCGGCAGAAGGGCGGCACGGTGTTCCATCCGGTTGGCACCTGCCGCATGGGTTCGGACGATGCATCGGTCGTGGATTCGGAACTGCGCGTGTGCGGCGTCAACAAGTTGCGCGTGATCGATGCATCGGTGATGCCGAACATGATTTCGACCAACACCAACGCCGCCGCGATCATGATCGGCGAAAAGGGCGCGGTGCTGGTTCAGGGACGCATCTCCGCGCCGGCGCTGGCCGAGGCACTATAGTAGAGGTTCTATAGTCCAGACATGCTGACAATGACACGTGCCTCGCTGGCGAGTCCCATCCCGCTTTATCTTCAGATCGCCGATGCGCTGCGCGACCGTATTGCGCGCGGCGTGTGGCAGCAAGGCCAGCTGATTCCGACGCTCGAACAGATCGCCGGAGAATTCGATGTCGCGCGCGTCACGGCGCGGCAAGCGGTGCAATTGCTGATGACCGAAGGCGCGCTCACGCCGCAGCGCGGGCGCGGCACGTTCGTGTCGGCGGCGGCGCCGTCGATCAAACCGGTGCAGGTGGTGACCAATCTGCAGGAACTGGCGGAGATGTATCGCTCGACCACGCCCGAACTGCTCACCGTCGATGAAAACAGCCGCGTGCCCGCGGTCGGCGCGTCGCTCGGCACGCTCGCGCCCGCTTATACGCACATGAAGCGCGTGCATTCCACCGATGGCGCGCTGTATTGCGTGATCTCGCTCTATCTCGACGAGCGGATTTTCTCGACATCGCCGGAGCGCTTTCGCACGCAGACGGTCATTCCGCTGCTGATGGACCTGAAGCCGTGTCCGATCGCGAAGGCGCATCAGACGCTGACCATCGGCAGCGCCGATGCCGAAACCGCGCGGCTGTTGCGCGTGCCCGCGGATTCGCCGATCGCGCGCGTCGAACGCGTGTTCAACGATCGCGACGGGCTGGTGATCTATTACGCCGACGTGGTGTATCGCGGCGACGTGGTGCGCGTCGAAATGGATCTCGGCGGCACGTCGCTGCGCAAGAAATAAGCTCAGACGTCGCCGCTTTTGAAGGTCCCCGCGACGTACTCGTATTCTTCCGTGTTGATGTGCGTCAGACGATATTCGACCGGCTTCTGATTGATCGAATACGCGACCCGTTCCACTTCCAGCACCGGCGCACCCGTCTCCAGTTCCAGCAGCCTGCCTTCCAGTTCGCTCGCGCGCGCGATGCGCAGGCGTTCGTCCGTCCCCGTCACGTTGATGCCGAATGCATCCTGATAGAAGTTGTAAAGCGTATTTGGGCGGCTGCGCAGCATGCTTTCGGTGAGTCCGGGAAACTTCGTCTCGGGCAGCATCACCGTATCGACCACGACGACCTTGTCGTGCAACGCGAGCGCATTGGTGAAGACGAACAGACGCGTGCCATCGTTGATCCCCAAGCGCGCGGCGACGGCCGGCGGACACTTCGCGCGCTTGAAGTTGACCAGCGTGACGACCGGATAAGCGCGGTCGCCGTCACGCCGCGCCACGCGGAAAAAGCGGAAGAAATGCCGGTCGCGCCGATGCTGCGCGACGAAGGTGCCCAGCCCCTGATGCCGGATCAGGATGTTCTCCGCGCATAACTCGTCGATGGCCTTTCGCAGCGTGCCGATCGACACGCCGAAGCGTTCTGCGAGCTTCTTCTCGGACGGAATCACCTCGCCGCCTTTCCATTCCTGCGCTGTGAGCGCGGCCAGCATCGCCTCCTTGACTTCCTTGTATCGCGTACCGCCGGGACCGACCGGCATGGCCGTGACTGTGCTCATCGCGCCTCCCTCGACTTCTCTCTGAACGTGCCTCGATTGTACCCGTGCGGCGCAAACATGTAACACATATAGATGAGTTAGTTGGCATGGATGATATCGACGCCTACTATGCATTTCAACGGACAGGCGCAGGCCGTGTCGGCCGGCCTTTCGGACCATCACCAAAAGGAGGAGCACATGAGTTACGCAGCAGCGGGAGCAAGCGGTGCAGCCAAGGCGGAAGCGGGCGAACGCAGGACGATCCATATCGTGCTGCACGAAGCCAAGGACACGGTCGGCGTCGCGGTAGTCGAGGGCATCAAGGCGGGATCGCAGTTGAACGCGTGGATCATGGACGAGGACGAAATCGTCACGGTGCCCGCGAAGCAGGACATTCCCATCGGTCACAAGGTCGCGCTCAAGGACATGAAGGTCGGCGACACGGTGTTCAAGTACGGCGTGGATATCGGCAAGGTCGTTGCGCCCATCACGGCGGGCGAGCACGCGCACGTGCACAACATCAAGACGAAGCGCTGGTAAGCCGCGCCGTCAGATCAGTCGGATCGGAGCACCTTCACCCCACATCGAGAGAGACATCATGAGCGTGATTCAACTGGACACTACTTTCCGCGGTTATCGCCGGGAAAACGGCCGCGTCGGCGTGCGTAACCACGTCATCATTCTTCCCGTGGACGATCTGTCCAATGCCGCCGCGATGGCCGTCGAAGCCGCGATCAAAGGCACGATGGCGATTCCGCATCCCTACGGCCGTCTGCAATTCGGCGCGGACCTCGACCTGCATTTCCGCACGCTGATCGGCGCGGGCTCGAACCCGAACGTCGCGGCGGTGATCGTGATCGGCATCGAGGAAGGCTGGACGAAACGCGTGGTCGACGGCATCGCGAAGTCGGGCAAGCCGGTGATGGGCTTCGGCATCGAACTGCACGGCGATCACGATACGATCATGCGCGCATCGAAGGCCGCGAAGGAAATGGTCCAGTACGCGACCACGCTCGAACGCGAGGAATGTCCGATCAGCGAACTGTAGGTATCGACCAAGTGCGGCGAGTCGGACACGACCTCGGGCTGCGGCGCGAATCCGACCGTCGGCAACGCGTTCGACAAGCTTTACGGACTCGGCAACACGCTCGTGTTCGGCGAAACGTCGGAGCTGACCGGCGGCGAGCAGATAGTCGCGGCGCGCTGCGCGAACGACAGCGTGCGCGAGCGCTTCCAGTTCATGTTCGATCGCTATCAGGACATGATCAATCGCTGGAAGACCGACGATATTTCGGAATCTTAACCAACAAAGGGCAATATCGCGGGCGGCCTCACGACCATCGAGGAAAAGGCGCTCGGCAATATTCAGAAGATCGGCAAGAAGTGCATGGTCGACGTCGTGCTCGACAAGGCCGAAGAGCCGACGCACGCGGGGCTGTGGTTCATGGACTCGTCGTCCGCCGCCGCCGAAATGGTGACGCTGTGCGCGGCATCGGGCTTCGCGGTGCATTTCTTCCCCACCGGCCAAGGCAATGTGATCGGCAATGCGATCGTGCCCGTCATCAAGATCTGCGCGAATCCGCGCACCGTTCGCACGATGGGCGAGCATATCGACGTCGATGTATCGGGTCTGCTGCAACGCGAGCAGAACCTCGACGAAACCGGCGACAAGCTGCTCGAATGCATGCTCGCGACCGCCAACGGCCGCTGGACGTCGGCCGAAACGCTCGGCCATCGCGAGTTCGTGCTGACGCGTCTGTTCGAAAGCGCGTAAGCACGCGAGCACACAAGGCATCAGAGGCAAACCAGACACCGGTGCGCGCGCCGGTTCGACAGCCGTCACAGAAACGGCGCGAACCGGGTTGCGCGCCCGTCGACATCCGGCAGCAGCGAGTGGAGGAGACACCATCTTGCGCGTGCTCAAGCATCTATACGTCCAGGTCCTGATCGGCCTGACAGCCGGCATTCTTGTCGGCTATTTCGCGCCCAAACTCGGCGTGCAATTCAAGCCGCTCGGCGATACCTTCATCCGTCTGATCAAGATGCTCATCACGCTTCTGATCTTCTGCACGGTGTCCGTGGGCATCGCGCGCATGGAGAGTCTGAAGCAGGTCGGACGCGTCGGCTTCAAGACGATTCTCTACTTCGAAGTGGTTACGACCATTGCGCTGGTCATCGGCATGATCGTCGCGAATGTCGTGCATCCGGGCGCGGGTCTCGATATCGATCCGAAGACGCTCGATCCCGGCGCGGTTTCGCATTTCGTTACCGAAGTGCATTCGGCGGAAAACAAGAGCCTGCTGGAAGAACTGGTGCCGAACTCCGTCGTCGGCGCGTTCGCGCGCGGCGATCTGTTGCAGGTGCTGCTGTTTTCAGTGCTGTTCGGCGTGGCCTTGTCGCTGATGTCCGAGCGCAGCAAGTTCCTGGCGCAAGGCATCGAACAACTCGGCGACGCGTTGATGCGTATCGTCGAGATGATCATGCGGCTCGCGCCGCTCGGCGCATTCGGCGCGATTGCCTTCACCGTCGGCAAATACGGTATCGGCGCGTTGCAGCAACTGGGGCTGTTGATCCTGTGCTTCTACGTGACGAGCATTGTGTTCGTCGTGCTCGTGCTCGGCACCGCCTGCCGCTGGGCGGGCGTGAGTCTATGGTCGCTGCTGCGCTATTTGCGCGAGGAATTGCTGATCGTGCTCGGCACGTCGACGACGGAATCCGTGTTGCCGCGTCTGATGGAAAAGCTCGAACGGCTCGGTTGCCCGAAGTCGGTCGTCGGCCTCGTGCTGCCGACCGGCTATTCGTTCAACCTCGACGGCGCGGCCATTTATCTGACGATGACCTCGCTGTTCATCGCGCAGGCGACCAACACGCATCTCACGCTGATGCAGCAACTCGTCTTGCTCGCGATCTTGCTGCTGACGTCGAAGGGCGGCGTGGGCGTCGCGGGCACGGCGCTGGTGGCGCTCACGGCCACGCTGTCGTCGCATAACATCATTCCGGTGGCGGGCATCACGCTGATCATCGGCATCGATCGCGTGCTCAACGAGATTCGCGCGCTCGTCAACATGATCGGCAATGCGGTGGCGACGCTGGTGGTCGCGCGCTGGGAAGGCGTGTTCGATGTCGAGACGGCGCGTGCCATACTCGCGGACCCGCGCGCTGCCCTGAAAGAGGAAAGCCGCATGTTGATCGAATCCGCGCAGGATATGCAGAAATGACCGTAACCGACGATATCGTTCTTTCGCCCGCCACACTGCACTCGCTCGCGCGCCGCGCCTTGCTCGAAGCGGGCGCGACCGCCGCCACTGCCGACGCCACCGCGCACGCGCTGGTCTACGCCGATGCACGCGGCCTCTCGTCGCACGGCGTCGCGCGCTTGCCTATGTATCTCGCGCAATTGCGCAACGGCCGCGTCGATGCCGCCGCGGTGCCCGCCATCGTGCGCGACAAGGGCGCGGCGTTTCTCGTCGATGCCGCCGATGGCCTCGCGTTCGATGCCTGCGCGCTGGCGATCTCGACCGGCATCGAACGCGCGCGCACCTTCGGCACGGCGGCGGCGAGCGTCACGCGCAGTCATCACTTCGGCGCGGGCGCGTATCACCTCGAAGCGGTCGGCAAGGCAGGGCTCGTCGGTCTCGCGTTCAGCAACGCGCCGGGCTCGATGCCCGTGTGGGGCGGCAAGCATCCCTTGCTCGGCACCAATCCGATCGCTGCCGTGTTTCCGCGCGCGAAGGCGGAACCGTTGATGATCGATCTGTCGCTCTCGCACGTGGTGCGCGACGGCAAGCCGATTCCCGAAGGGTGGGCTACGACCATCGACGGCGAGCCGACCACCGACGCGCGCGCCGCGCTCGACGGCATGATGCTGCCGTTCGGCGGCGCGAAAGGCGCGGTGCTCGCGCTGATGGTGGAACTGCTGGCGGCGGCGCTATCGGGCGCGCAATTCGGTTCAGAAGCGGGCTCGTTTCTCACCGAAGACGGACCGCGTTCGCGCGTCGGGCATCTGTTCTGGCTGCTCGATCCGGATGCGCTGGCGGGCTCGCGCGTCTATCAGCAGCGCATCGAAACGCTCATCGAACTGATGCTCGTCGATGACGACGTGCGCCTGCCCGGCTATCGGCGGCACGAGATCGCGGCGGCCAGCGCAAGCGCGGGCATCGCGTTGAATCGTAAATTATTCGAACAATTGAAGACGCTCGCCAACGACCGGGCCGACGCGCTCTGAAGCAGAGCCGATCACGATCACACGAACGAACAGGATAAGCAACAACCGGCAAGCTCCTTCCCCAGCGATACAAAAACAGGCCTCCTTCGAGACGCCCGGAGACAAGCATGCGCAAGATCTTTCGTCAGATTTACGTGCAGGTTCTCATCGCAATCGTCGCCGGCGCGCTGCTCGGCCATTACTTTCCGCATGTCGGGCAAAGCGTCGCGCCGTTGAGCACGGCATTCATCAAGCTCGTTAAGATGGTGACCGCGCCGCTGATCTTCGTGACGATCGTGCTCGGCGCGAAGGAGATGGGCGGCGCGGGCGCGATGGGGCGCATCGGCGGCAAATCGATCATCCTGTTCGAGCTGACGACGACCATCGTGCTGCTGATCGGCTTGTGGGCCGTCAACACCATTCAGCCTGGCGCGGGCATGAATCTCACGCCGAGTTCCATCGATGCCAGCGTGCTGAACGGCTATGAACGTTCGATGCACGCATCCGGCGGCGTGATGGGTTTTCTGCTCGGCATCATTCCCGATAGCGCGGTGTCGGCGTTCGCGAACGCGGACATGCTTCAGTTCGTGCTGTTTTCCGTGCTGTTCGCGATCGGGCTGTCGCATGCGGGCAAGACGGGCGAGACGGCGTACAAGTTCTTCGAAGGCGTCGGCAGCGCGCTGTTCGGCGTCGTGCGTATCGTGATGCGGCTCGCGCCCATCGGCGCATTCGGCGCGATGGCGTATGCGGTCGGCAAGTTCGGCTTCGGCACGATGAACTCGCTGTTCATGCTGTTGGTCACGGTCTATGCTGCGACGCTCGCGTATATCGTGCTGATTCTCGGCGGCATCTGCCTGATGTGCGATGTGAGTCTGTGGCGTCTGCTCAAGTACATTCGCGGCGAGATTCTGCTGGTGATCGCGACCGTATCGTCCGAAGCCGCGTTTCCGCAACTCGTGAAGAAACTCGAAGCGCTCGACTGTCCGACCGGCGTCGTCGGCATCGTCATGCCGATGGGCTACACGTTCAATCTGGCGGGAACCTGCGTCACGCAGGTGATTTGCGCGGTGTTTATCGCGCAGGCGTTCGGCATTCAGTTGTCAGTGGCGGAACAGGCGGTGCTGGTCGGCATCTCGATGCTGACCTCGCGCGGCATGGCGGGCGTGGCGGGCGCGAGCTTCATCTGCCTGCTCGCGACGCTGGCCGCGTTCAAGCATATTCCGATCGAAGGCGCGGCGATTGTGCTGGGCGTCGATCGCTTTATCGCCGAGATTCGCGCGACAACGAATATGATCGGCAATGTGGTGGCCACCGTCGCTGTCGCGCACTGGGAGCGTCAGCGCGACGACGTCTGCATGCGCGAAACGCTCGGCATGCCGCCCAAAGTCGTGACGCGATGAATACTTAAGCGGGCGCGGGGCCGCTGGTGCCGCGCACGACGAGTTCGATCGGCAAACAGACATCGGCGGGCGGGCGTTGCGTGTCGAGCCAGTCGAGCAGCGCGAGCGCCGCGCGTTGGCCGAGTTCGTAGGTCGGCAGCAACACAGTGGACAGTCCCGGCGTGATCTGCGATGAAATCGGCAGGTTATCGCAGCCGACAATCGACAATTGTTCCGGAATCCTTATATTTAGCGATTGTGCTTCGAACAACGCGCCGAGCGCGAGCACGTCGTTGCCGCAGAACACGGCAGTTGGACGCGGACGCAGTTGCATCAGATGCTTGAGTCCGGCGCGGCCGCCGTCGAAGTCGAACGGCTGCTCGATCACGTTCGCGTCGGGCAGACGCACGCCGGCATCCGCGAGCGCCGTGCGAAAGCCGTTGAGCCGGTGACGCGCGCGATCGTTATAGCGCGTCATGCCGGAAATCATGCCGAAGGTCGTGTGTCCCAGCGACAGCAGATGTTCCGCCGCCAGCGTGCCGATCAGGCGATTGTCGAAGCCGATCAGCGGCGCGGTCGTGGTCAGAATTTCGCTGGCGGCAGCGGCATTGGTCCATGTGATGAGCACGGGAATGCGGCTCGCGCGCACCATGTCCCACGTTTCATGCGCGTGTTCGGCGCCGACGAGCACCAGCGCGTCGACGGCACGCTCGAGCAGCGCGCGCGTCGCTTCGGTTTCGGATGCGAGGCTGTATTCGTGCGCGGAGATCAGCAGCTGATATCCCGCGCCGGACAGCGTGCTTTGCAGTCCCTGAACCGCGCGCGCGAAGATCGCGTTGTCGAGCGTCGGTACGATCGCGCCGACCATGCGCGCGCGTCCCAGCGCAAGCGCGCGGGCCGCGCCATCCGGTACGTAGCCGAGCTGGGCGATCGCCTGCATGATGCGATCGCGCGTATCGCCTTTGACCTTGTCTGGATTCGACAAGGTGCGCGAGACCGTCGCGGTGGACACGCCGGCCAGTGCGGCGACATCGGAAAGCCGGGGACGACCTTCAGTGCTGTCGTTCATTCAGGATGCCTTGCATCGTCGGATTACCGCGCCAAGCATCACATCGGCGCGGCTGGAAAGCTTCTAGGTATGAATACCGATTCATCGTCGGCGAGGTTTCACTATTATAAATGCAAGCGCTTGCATCGAAGGGGCGCAGCGATTCAGACCAGCCGGACGCTATCCGGCTTATTTTTGAACATGAAATGCAAGCGCTTGCATTTCGGGTGGATCGAGACAGTTTTCCATTCAGGAGCGGAGCCATGACGGTGTTTTATCTGAAGAAAGCCACCAAAACCCCGGAGACCGAAACCGCCACGACGCAGCGGGTCGTCACGGACATGCTGGCCGAAATCGAAGCGAACGGCGAAGCGGCGGTGCGCGAGTACGCGAAGAAGCTGGACCGCTGGGACGGCGAGATTATCGTGCCGCGCGAGGAGATCGAGCGTCGCGCGCGCGAGGTGCCGAAGCATATTCGCGACGACATCGACTTCGCCGTGAAGCAGGTGCACGACTTCGCCGTCGCGCAGCGCCGCTCGATCGAGGATTTTTCGGTGGAACTGCATCCCGGCGTGACGGCGGGGCAGCGCGTGATTCCGGTCAATGTCGTCGGCTGCTACGCGCCCGCCGGCCGTTACGCGCATATCGCGTCGGCATATATGGGCGTGGCGACCGCGAAGGCCGCGGGCGTCAAGACGGTGATCGCGTGTTCGAGCCCGTTTCGCGGCGGCGGCATCCATCCGTATGTGTTGTACGGCTTCAAGGCAGCAGGCGCGGATGTCGTGATGACGCTCGGCGGCGTGCAGGCGATTGCCTCGATGGCGTACGGGCTGTTCACGGGCAAGCCGGCCGATGTCGTCGTCGGTCCGGGCAACAAGTTCGTCGCGGAAGCGAAGCGCACCTTGTTCGGCAAGGTCGGCATCGACGTGTTCGCGGGTCCGTCGGAAGTCGCGGTGATCGCCGACGAAACCGCCGATCCGGCCATCGTCGCGAGCGATCTGGTCGGGCAGGCCGAGCACGGCCATGAATCGCCAGCCTGGCTCTTCACGACGTCGAAGGCCCTTGCTGCCGAAGTGATGGCGCTGGTGCCGCGCCTGATCGACGATCTGCCGCCGACCGCGCGCGATGCCGCCGCCGCCGCGTGGCGCGATTACGGCGAAGTGATCGTCTGCGATACGCGCGAGGAAGTCGTCGAGGTGTCGGATCGCTATGCGTCGGAGCATCTCGAAGTGCATGCCGCCGAGCTCGACTGGTGGCTCGACAAGCTGACCTGCTACGGCTCGCTGTTCCTCGGCGAGGAAACGACCGTTGCGTTCGGCGACAAGACGAGCGGCCCGAACCACGTCCTGCCGACCAAGGGCGCGGCGCGCTATTCGGGCGGCCTCTCCGTTCACAAGTTCGTCAAGACGCTGACGTGGCAGCGCATAACGCGCGATGCGGCGCGACGCATCGGCGAAGTGACCGCGCGCATCTCGCGGCTCGAAGGCATGGAAGCGCACGCGCGCACGGCCGACGATCGCCTGAAGAAGTATTTCCCGAACGAGCAGTTCGAAAAGGGCGACGCGGTGCAGGTCTGAACGCCGCGCATTCGAGAAGGAGCGAACGATGGAACTCGCAAGCATGTTCAGTCTGGAAGGACGCGTCGCGCTCGTGACCGGCGGTAACGCCGGCATCGGTCTTGCAATCTCGAGCGCGCTGGGACGCGCCGGTGCGCGCGTCGTGCTGGCCGCGCGCCGCGAAGGCGCATTGCGCGATGCCGCCGCGACGCTCGCGGCGCAGGGCATCGCGGCGGATTGCATCGTGGCCGACGTCGGCACGCCCGAAGCTGCGATGCAGTGCGGCCAAGACGCGCTCGCGCTGAACGGACGCATCGACATTCTGGTGAACGCGGCGGGCGTGAATCTGCGGTAGCAGTTCGCCGAAGTCACGCCCGAATCGTGGCACACGCAACTCGCGCTGCATCTGGGCGCGCCGTTCTTTCTCACGCAGACGCTCGCGCCGCAGATGAAGGCGCGCGGGTGGGGACGCATCGTGAATATCGCGTCGCTGCAGTCGTATCGCGCGTTCGCGAATAGCGCGCCGTATGGCGCGGGCAAGGGCGGCGTGGTGCAGCTCACGCGCGCGATCGCGCAGGAATGGGGCCGTCACGGCATTACGTGCAACGCCATCGGACCGGGCTTTTTTCCGACGGCGCTCACCGCATCCGTATTCGCCGATGAAGCGCTCGCCGGCCGTCACGCCGAACAGACCTGTCTCGGCCGCAACGGCAGGCTCGAGGACATCGACGGCCTCGCCGTGTTCCTCGCCAGCGACGCATCGGGCTATATCAGTGGTCAAACCATCATGATCGATGGCGGATACACCGCACGTTGATCGACATCGGCGGAGACAAGCATGTTGATACAGGACAGTCACGCGCAGGGCGCGAGCGATGCCTTGCATGGCCGCACCGCGTTGGGTTCCGACAACCTCAGGGCCGTGACGCTTTCCAGCGTGCTCGGCGCCGTCATCGAGTGGTACGACTTTTTTCTCTACGGCGTGGTCGCGGGCGTCGTGCTGAACCGGCTGTATTTTCCGCAGACCGATGCCGTCGTCTCGACGATGCTCGCGTACTCGACCTTCGCGCTCGGCTTTGTCGCGCGGCCGGTGGGCGGCGTGATCTTCGGCCACTTCGGCGATCGCCTCGGCCGCAAGAAGATGCTCATGCTCACGCTGCTGCTGATGGGCGGCGCGACCGTGACGATCGGACTCGTGCCGACGTATGCGTCGATCGGCATTGCCGCGCCCTTGCTGTTGCTGGTCTGCCGGATTGTGCAGGGAATCGGGTTGGGCGGCGAATGGGGCGGCGCGGTGCTGATGACGTACGAATCGGCGCCGGCGGACAAGCGCGGCTTTTACGCGAGCCTGTCGCAGATCGGCATGTCGCTCGGGCTGGTGCTGGCATCGGGCGTGGTCGCCGTGTTGTCCTTCACGCTCGACGATGCCCAGTTTCTCGCGTGGGGCTGGCGGGCGGCGTTTATCGCGAGCGGCGTGCTGGTGATCGTCACGTTCTACATGCGCAAGCACGTCGCCGAAACCGACGACTTCAACAAGGCGAAGAAGACGAAGCGCGATACGCTGCCCATTGCCGACGTGTTCCGCAAGTATCCGCGCACGGTGCTGGCCTGCATGGGCGCGCGCGTGATCGACGGCGTGTTCTTCAACGTGTTCGGCGTCTTCTCGATTCACTATTTCACCGAGACGTTGCATTTTCCGCGCACGACGGCGCTGCTCGGCGTCGTGTTCGGCGCGGCGGTGATGACGTTCTTCATTCCGTTCTGGGGCCGCGTGTCGGACAAGATCGGCCAGCCGCTCGTCTACGGCATGGGCGCGTTGCTCGCGGGACTGTCAGCGTATCCGGCTTTCATGCTGATGCACGGCTCGAACGGTTCCGCGTGGCCGGTGTGGATCGCGATCATCATTCCGTTCGGCGTGTTTCACGCGGCCGTGTTCGGCACGATGTCGTCGCTGTTCTCCGAAGCGTTCGAACCCGATGTGCGCTACAGCGGCATTTCCTTTGTCTATCAGTTCGCGGGCGTGTTCGCGGGCGGTCTGACGCCCGTGGCCGCGACCTGGCTCACCGGCATTCAGGGCGGCAAGCCCTGGTTCCTGTGCGCCTACGTGCTGGCGGCGGGAACCATCAGCGCGCTGAGCTGCGTCTGGCTTGCGCGGCATCGCAAATCGCCGCGTTGCGAGCGCCTTCGCGCGCGCGAAACGAACACGGTTCGATGAACCATCCGGAGACCCTCACATGAAAGCGCTCGTCTACACGCAACCCAACGAAATGCAATTGCTAGACCGGCCGGAACCCGTCGCCGGGGAAGGCGAAGTCGTGCTGAAGATCGAAGCCGTCGGCATTTGCGGCTCCGATATGCACGCGTATCACGGCCACGATCCGCGTCGCCAGCCGGGACTGGTGCTCGGGCACGAGTTCGCGGGCATCATCGCGCAAAGCCGCGACGCGCGATGGCGCGAAGGCACGCGCGTCACCGGCAATCCGCTGATCACCTGCGGCACGTGCGAATACTGCGTGCAGGGCCGCGACAACCTCTGCGCGCATCGGACGATGGTCGGCATGACGCGTCCCGGCGCGTTCGCCGATTACATGTCGATTCCGGCGTCGAGCCTGGTCGCGATTCCGGCGGATATGCCCGCGCACGTGGCCGCCGCCACCGAGCCCGCGGCGACGGCGCTGCACGCGGTGAATCTGATGATGCGCGCGTTGAGCCGCCCGCTGCCGGAATGCCGGACGCTGATCGTCGGCGGCGGCGCGATCGGGCTGTTTTGCGCGCTGCTGCTGAAGTCCTACGGATGCCGCGACGTGACCATTGCCGAAACGCACGCCGCCCGCCGCGCGCTCGCCGAGCACGAAGCGAAGTGCAAGACCTATAGCCCGCTGGAGCACGACGCGGAACCGAACCGCTTCGATTGCGTGATCGATGCCGTCGGCGCGAAAGTCACGCGCAACAGCGCGCTCGCGGCGATCAAGCCGGGCGGCGTGGTGATGCATATCGGCCTGCAGGACTGGTCGAGCGAAATCGACATGCGCAAACTGACGCTCGCCGAAATCACGCTGCTCGGCACCTACACCTACACGATGGCCGATCTGCGCGCGACCGTCGGCGCCTTGCACGAGGGCGCGTTCGGTGCGCTGACGCGGCTCGAATATCGGCCGCTCGCGGAGGGCGCGCAAGCCTTCGCGGATCTGCATGCGGGCCGCGCGAAGTCGAGCAAGATCCTGCTGATTCCCGAAACCGTCTGAGCAAATCACACGCCGGGCGCCGCTCATTCTTTTCTAACTGTCGATCCCTACACTCCGTTTCCGCGTCAACGAGAAATAAAAAGCGAGAGAGGTAGGGAAATGAACACGAACATGGTTTTTCGTCGGCTGTCGATGCCGGCACTGGCCGCAGCGTGCGCCACGGCGATGTTTTCCGTGCACGCACGCCCTGCAGCGGCCGAAGAAGGATTCGAGGACAAAACGGCGGGCTATCATCAATGCGTGATTGCCGCGATGCGCGGCACGCGCCGCGTCGCCGCCGTCCAGATGATGGAGAACGGCTGCCAGAAGGTCTGGTATGAAGGAAGCATGATGCGCGAGGCAGACAAGCAGGCCTACGTCTGCCTGCTTCGCTCGCTTCCCGGCGTCGATAACGACTATGCCGCCCAGCTGGTCTATTCGTCCTGCGCGAATCAACGATAACCGAGGAGCCGCCAGCATGCGACGAGAAGGCGTGAGCTACACCCTGCATCACATCGGCATTCCCACCGACGCGGCGCGGCCCGGCGAACGTTATGCCGCGAGCGTCGACATGTACACGTCCGACGATCTCACCGGGCCGCTGCCGATTCAATGGCATCGCTTCGGGCCGGACTGCACGCTGGCCGAGCCGATGCGCAGCCAGCCGCATATCGCCTACAAGGTCGACAACCTCGCGGCGGCGATCGAAGGTCATCGCGTGATTCTCGGTCCCTACGAGCCGCTCGACGATTTTCGCGTCGCGGTCATCGATAACGCCGGCATGCCGATCGAGTTCATCGAAACGACGCTGACCGATGCGGAAATCTGGAACCGCGCGGGAAATGCCGCGAAGGCGCAGCTTTATCGCTGATCCTCCCGCGACGCCGGCAGAAAGAACGTCCTATCCTTACCGCGCAAAAGGTGCGACATTTGCCGCAACAGCGTCGGCTATGGCCGGCGATATTCGATCGACATCCACTCCGGGCGATGCGGCGACATTGTCCGCGTCGGCGTGCCGGGAATCACACGGTCAGCACACCATGCTCAGGCTAGATGAGGTCACCAATAGCGAAGGTTTCCCCGAACGATGCGACGTCGCGGTGATCGGCGGCGGCATTGTCGGCGTCAGCACCGCGTATGAACTGGCGGGGCGCGGAGTGTCGGTGGTGCTGCTGGAGAAGGGCGTCATCGGCGGCGAGCAGTCGGGTCGCAACTGGGGCTGGGTGCGCCAGCAGAACCGCGATCTCTACGAATTGCCGCTCGCGATGCAGAGCCTCAGGCGCTGGGGCGAACTCAGCGAGGAACTCGGCGAGGACATTGGTTTTCGCAAGTCCGGCATTCTGTACGGCACGGAAAATCAGGCCGATGTCGCGCAGTGGGAATCGTGGCTCGCCCGCGCGCGCGAAGTCGGTTTCAACAGCGAGATTCTGAGCGCGCGCGAACTGGCGTCGCGCATTCCGTCGGGGCGCGCGAAATGGGCGGGCGGCCTGTGGTCGGTCACCGATGGCCGCGCGGAACCGTCGAAGGCGGCGCCCGCCATCGCGCGCGGCGCGCAACGGCTCGGCGCGAAGGTGTATCAGAACTGCGCGGTGCGCGGCCTCGATATAGGCGCGGGCCGCGTCTCCGGCATCTGGACCGAGCGCGGCAGGCTCGCGGCCGATACCGTCGTGCTCGCGGGCGGCGCGTGGAGCGCGCTGTTCTGCCAGCGTCACGGCATCGATCTGCCCGCCATCAACGTGATGGGCACGGCCTTGCGCACGGCGGAAGCGCCGGGTGTCATCGAAGGCTGTTTTTCAGGGCCGAATTTCGCGCTGCGGCGCAGGCTCGACGGCGGCTATACGATCGCCGTGCCGGGTTACGGACGCGTCGAACTCGCGCCGCAAAACCTGCGGCATTCGGTGAAGTTCCGCACCATGTTCCGCAGCAAGCTCAAGAAGAAACTGAAGATCCGCGTCGGCGCGAGCTTTTTTCAGGGGCCGGAAGCGAGCGCGAGCTGGAACGACGGTGATATCACGCCGTTCGAAAAGACTCGCGTGCTCGATCCGCGTCCCGATGTGGAATGGCTCGAACGATCGCTGCACAACGTCGCGAGCGTATTTCCCGAACTGTCGGGCTTGCGGATCGCGCACGCGTGGGCCGGCGCGATCGATACGATGCCCGATCTCGTCCCCGTCATCTCGAAGGTCGATGCGAAGCCGGGCCTCGTGATCGCATCCGGTTTCAGCGGACACGGCTTCGGTCTGGGCCCGGGCGCGGGCATGCTGGTGAGCCGTCTGGTGATGGAAGAAGTGCCGCAATTCGATACCGGTCCGTATCGGCTGAACCGGTTCAGCGATGGCACGCGGTTGCATAGTCCGGAGATGATGTGAGGCGGCGAGCGATGCGCCGCGTCAGAAGATCACATAAATCTTGCGCATCGTCTCAACCACTTCCCAAAGCCCTTCCGTCTGCGCTTCAAAAAACAGCGTATCGCCGCTGCGAAAGTGGATGGTGTCTTCGCCGTCAGGCGTGAAAATCCCCGCGCCCGCGATGAAATGCATCACTTCGGCCTGCTTCACCGAGCGCCGATACGCGCCGGGCGAGCATTCGAACACGCCGGTATCGATCGCCTCGAGGCCGGGAATCACCATCTGGCGGCCGCTCACGCGCACGGGGTCCGTGCCGGGCAGGGCGGCCGTGCCCCAGTCTTCGAGTCCTTCGAGTTCGACGGCCTGTTTGATCTGCTGAACTTTCACGTCGTGGCTTCCTGTTAGCGTGATTTGCGTGGAGTGAGATCGATGCGTCGTTCGATGCGGCCGAGCCGCACCACGGTCACGCCGGGGCGCAACTGGCGCAGCGACGGCATCACGAGCATGCAGTCGTCGTAGGTCGTGGTGACCGCGACGCCATCGTTCCATCCGATCACCGCGCCCGCGCGATCGAACACTTCGAGCCCCGTATAAGCGCCCGCGAAACGAAAGTCCATGCTCTTCGCGACGACCGGTTGCGTCACGCTGACCACGCGCATTTCATCGGGCAGCGGCCGGAGCCAATCGGCGGGCAGATCGCTTGCGTCGACGATACCCGCGAGCAGCAGAAAGCGCGCCGTGCTGTCGCGCGCGACGTCGACCGCGCGCGCTTCCCAGTGTTGCCCGCATTCGATCAGCAACGCGTTCTTCGGGCTGGCCGCATCGCCGAAACCCTCGTAGTCGCGCATGCGGCGGCCTTCGGGATGGCCTTCGTCGCGAATCACCGTCGCGGGCGTGCCGAGTTGCACGGCGAGTTCCGCGCCTTTGTCGAGCGGACCGGCGACGATCAGCGGCAGGCTCTTTTCATGCATCGAATGCAGATCGAGGAGCAGACCGACCGTGTCGATGACCGGGCGCATCGCGCGGGCGCGATCGAGTTCCGACGAACGCGTGGCGGTGTCGTACGCGTGGCGGTGTCGTCGAGCTTCGCGGCGGTCCACACGCGGTTGAAGTCCTGATCGACGAAACGCGCGCGATCCGGCATCGCCGCATCGAAGCGTGCGTAGGCATCGACATTGGCGAACGACAGCGTCAGCGTGCTGCGTTTCGGGCGCAGCTTCGCGCGCAGCAAGGCATCGACGACGATCGCGCCGCACACTTCGTTGCCGTGCGTGAGCGCGTTGATCATGACGTGCGGCCCGGCCACGCCGGAATCGAACGTATGCACATACGCGATGCCCGTATTGTCCTGCGCGTGCGCGCCGATATCGGGAAACTCGACTTCGATGGGATAGTTATCCATAAGGTTTCCTTAATAACAACGCGCCCGATCGATCTCGCCGATCATCCGTTCGCCCGCGCGATGACGGCGCAAGTTGTCGAGCAGTGCATCGACGGCCGTTTCGGGACGCGTCGCGCTCGCGATATGCGGCGTGATGCGTACACGCGGCTGTGTCCACAAAGGATGATCGGCGGGCAGCGGTTCGGGATCGGTGACATCGAGCACGGCGCTGTGGATATGGCCGCGTTCGAGCGCGTCGAGCAGATCGGCACTGACAAGTTGCGGCCCGCGTCCGACATGCACGAGCGATGCGCCCGCCGGGAGCTTCGCGAATACGCGCTTATCGAGCATCCCGCGCGTGGCGTCGGTGAGCGGCAGCAGGCACACGAGCACATCGGTGCGCGCGAGAAAGGCATCGAACGATGCTTCGCCCGCAAAGCACGCGACGCCTTCTATCTCGCGCGTCGAACGGCTCCATCCCGCGCAATCGAAACAGAATAGCCGCAGTCGTTCGAGCACCGCCGTGCCGAGCATGCCCAGCCCGAGCACGCCGATGCGGCGCGACACGGCCGGACGCAACGGCATCGCGCGCCAGGTGCGCGTCCGCTGCTGCAACGCGTAGTCGAACAGATCGCGATGAATGGCGAGCACGGCTTCGGTCATATATTCGACCATGCCATCGACGATGCCCGGTTCGATCATCCGCACCACCGGCAAATGCGCGGGAATGCGCGCGAGATCGAGTTGATCGACGCCCGCGCCGACGGAAAACATCACTTCGAGATTCGGCAGCGTGGCGGCGAGATCGCCGGGTTGCCACGCGACGAGATAGCGGATCGCGTCCGCGTCGCCGATATCCGGCCAGATGCGAAAGGGCAGCTCCGGCGCGAGCGCGGCGAAGCGTTCGGCCCACACGGCGCCGCGCACCGGATCGGCTTTATAAAGAACCGTCATGATGTCAGGCCATCGCCTGATTGATGATGCCGAACGCGCGATATGTCGCATCTGGCGGGCCGCCGTGTTCGCTCGCGGGCGCGTTGCGCACCATCTTCACGACCGAACTGACATGCTTCAGGCCGACGCTCGCGAGCCAGTCGTTGATGCCGGTGCCCGCGGGCACATCCATGCGCACGAATGCGCCCGCGTGCTGCGCCAGCCAATGCGTGATCAGCGATTTCGCGCGAATCGCATCGGTGGCGACGACCGGGCCGATCACCTGTCCGCGTCCGAAGCGCCGCAGCAGCGAGAAGCCGACGATGGCGCCATCGCGTTCGAGCACGATGCCTTGCGCGTGCGCCGATTCGAGCAGCGCGGGAATCGTCGCGCTGCGATCGAAGCCGCTCGCCCGCGATGCGAGTTCGACGACCGTCGCGAGATCGTCGCGCGTCATCGCGCGCAGGCGTTCACCTTCGGGCGGCGCGATCGCCGCGACATCGCCGATCGGTCCCTGATGTTGATCGATCGATCCGCATTCCGCGAAGCCGAGCTTCTCGTAGAGCGGCTTGCCCGCTTCGGTCGCGTGCAGAAAGGTGATGCGTCCGCCGAGTTCCTCGAGCACGAGTTCCATCAGCTTGCGTCCGATGCCGCGGCCCTGTTGTTCCGACGACACGATCACGAGTCCGAGCGTGCCGCGATCCGCGCCGAACTTCCAGCACAGCGCGGTGCCGATCACGACGCCCGCGTCTTCCGCGACGAAGCCGGTCCCGGCGTCGAACATCTCACGCCAGTCTTCCGCGCGATGCGGCCACTGCACGGCCACGGACAAGCCGTGCGCGGCGGGAATATCGTCGGCGGTAAAGGCGCGATAGCGCGGCGCGGCGCTGACACGCGAGTCTGACACTGCGTTCTCCTGCGGGCGGCATAGTGAGATTCGACTCTCCCACGCGGCCCCGTTCGGTTGATAGGACGATCTTCCTGCGTTGGCCACACGCAAACCTTCGACACGCTCGCTAACCCGAGTTTTCAAAATCGAAGTTCAGCGAAAGCGATTTTATTCAATATAATGAGCAAACTCGCGCGATTCTTCAATGCCGCTCTCGCGTGCGGCGGTCGCGCCCGCATCGTCATCGGCGTCATCGGATAGAAACCACATGCAGCGCACAACACTCAACAAGCGGGGCACGCCCGAACTCAGTCATGCCGATGTCGGCGCGCGGCTGAAGGCGCTGCGCATCGCGCACGGCCTGTCGGTCAACGAACTGGCGATGCGCGCCGGCGTGTCCGTCGGCACCGTCAGCCAGGTGGAGCGCAACAAGGCGAATCCTTCGGTGCGTATCCTCGAAAAGTTGCGGCAGGCGCTCGAAGTGCCGCTGAGCGCGCTGCTCGAAGACGACGACGCGGTGTCCGATCCCGTCGCAGGCGATTTCGTGCGCCGCGCCGCCGAACGTCCGCTGTTCGAAGTCGGCAAGAACGGCATGCAGAAGGAACTGCTGTCGCCGCACGGCGATCACGATCTGCAGATGATGGTCATCATGCTGCCCGCCGGTTCCGGTTCCGAAGAAGTGCTGGTCGGCATCGGCGAAAAAGCGGGGCTCGTGCTGGAAGGATTGGTCGTGCTGAATGTCGGCGACCGGCGCTGTGAACTGCGCGCGGGCGACAGCTTCCAGTTCAAGAGCACCGTGCCGCATAGCGTGCGCAATGAAAGCCGAAAAGCCGCGCGTCTGCTGTGGATCATGAACACGCAGCCGCCCGTCATTCACCTCTGACTGTTCTTCCGCCGTATCCGGTCCGTTCATTGTGACGGGCCGCCGTTCATTTTCAGTTCGATTCGGGTCACGTCCCGCCTGCTCGTTTTCCCCAACATCCTCGTTTGCCCGTTGCGGCGCACATCCCCGTGCCGCAAGGCCTGACGCGCCTTCGCGCCGGTCTCGTCGCGCATCGCCACATCGACTTTTCGCCGGATTATTTTTTATCACTAGGAATTCATTTTGTGTTCACTATAATGAATTTCATTCAATGTTCGTTCATTTCGGCGCACGCTGAAGAACGGGCGGCAGCATCCCCTGAACGCGCTGCGAGGCGCTTACCGAACAGGCCGGGCATGTCAACTCCGTCACTCGATTTCGATCCGTCCGCCGTGCCATTGCCGCAAGGGCATTTCATCGGCGGCGCGTATCACCGGACCGATGAAGCGCAGATCGCCGTGCTTCGTCCGTCCGATGGCAAGCTGCTCGGCCACGTGCCCGATGCATCGGCGGATACGGTCGATTTTGCGGTGAACAACGCGCTCGACGCGTTGAAAAGCAGCGGCTGGGCCACGCGCCCGCCGCGCGAGCGAGCGAAAGTGATGACGCGCTGGGCCGATCTGGTCGACCGCCACGCGCTGAGCCTCGCGCAACTCGAAACCGTCAGCTCGACGCGGCCGATCGCGGAATCGTATGCATCGGATGTGCCGTTCACCGCCGAAGCGATCCGCTTTTTTGCGGAACTGGCCGACAAGCTCGGCGGCGATATCGCGGCGACGCGGCGCGACAGTCTCGGCTTCGTTGCATCCGAACCGTATGGCGTGATCGGCGCGATCACGCCGTGGAATTTTCCGCTGTCGATGTGCTCGTGGAAGTGCGGCCCCGCGCTCGCGGCCGGCAACGCGGTTGTGCTGAAACCTTCCGAAATGACGCCGTTCTCCACGCTGCATCTCGCCGAGCTGGCGATCGAAGCTGGCATGCCGCCGGGTATCTTCAACATCGTGAACGGACGCGGCGCGAGCACGGGCGCGGCGCTGACGCGACATCTCGATATCGCGAAGATCAGCTTCACCGGTTCGACGCGCACCGGCGCTGCCATCATGAGCGATGCCGCCATGCACGGCACCAAGCCCGTCACGCTGGAACTCGGCGGCAAGAGCCCGCAACTCGTGTTCGAACGCGTGACGAATCTGGAGCACACGGCGCGCTGCATCGCGCGCGGCTTTATCGCCAACGGCGGTCAGGCGTGCGTGGCGGGTACGCGTTTGATCGTGCACAAAGGCATTGCCGATGCGCTGATCGAAGCGATAAAAGTACAACTAACTAATGTCGCACCCGGTCCGCTCTGGAGCGGCGCAACCGCTTATTCGCCGATCATCAGCCGCACGCAGGCCGAACGTATCGATCGTCTGCTCGACGACAGCCGCGCGTCCGGCGCGGAGGTGATCTTCGGTGGCGGCTATTTCGAAGGCACGGGCGAAGGCTATTTTCATCGGCCGACGCTGCTTGCCAACGTGACCGCCACGACGCCCGCCGTGCGCGAGGAACTGTTCGGCCCGGTGCTTACCGTGCAAACCTTCGAGGATGAAGACGAGGGCATCGCGCTCGCGGGACATCCCACATATGGCCTGGCGGCTGGCGTGCATTCGCGCGACATCGGCCAGGCGCTGCGCGCGATGCGTCGTATCGCGGCGGGCACGATCTGGATCAACCGGTACGGCCGCAGCAGCGGCGACATGATGATCCCGACCGGCGGCTTCAAGCAATCGGGCATCGGCAAGGATCTCGGACGTCAGGCGCTGGAGGCGAGCATGCGTCACAAAAGCGTGCTGATCGATTTCGACCAGATGTAGGCATCACCGCTTCACGCAAAGATCGCGCAAAGATTCGACGACACTGAACCTGAATCCGCATCGGATTCGCCACGACGACAGGATGCACACCATGATCGATTTCGAGCCGAAGTACATCACCTTCGACTGTTACAGCACGCTCACCAACTTCCAGATGGGACAAACCGCGCGTCAGCTTTATGCCGACAAGCTAAGCCCGGAGAAGATGGAAGAGTTCATCGAATTTTTTCGCGGCTACCGGCTCGACGAAGTGCTCGGCGCATGGAAGCCATATCGCGACGTGGTGGTGAATTCGGTGCGCCGCACCTGCGAGCGCACGGGCGTGCCGTTCGATCTCGCCATCGCTGAAAAGATCTACGAAGCCGTGCCGACGTGGGGCCCGCATGCGGACGTGCCGGAAGGGCTGTCGCGCCTTGCGAGCAAATATAAATTAGTGATCCTGTCGAATGCATCGAACGATCAGATTCACAGCAATGTCGACAAGCTCGGCGCGCCGTTCCACAAGGTCTTTACCGCGCAGCAGGCGCAGGCGTACAAGCCGCTGCAAAAGGCCTTCGAATATATGTTTTCGCAACTCGACTGCAATCCCGAAGACGTATTGCATGTGTCGTCGAGCTTCCGCTACGACCTGATGACCGCGTACGACATGGGCATCAAGCACAAGGCTTTCGTGAATCGCCGTCACGAGTCGCTCAACACGTATTACGGCGTGAACGAAGTGTCGGGCATTCCGCAACTCGCATCGCTGCTCGGCCTGTAAGGCACCCGCATGAAGCTCGATTCCTACTGGCTCGATACCGCGCCGCGCTTCTCGCAACTCGCGCAGGGCGACCTGCCCGCGCGCGCGGATGTGGTCGTGGTCGGCGGCGGCTTCACGGGTTTGTCGGCGGCGCTCGAACTTGCGAAGCGCGGCGTGTCGGTGATCGTGCTCGAAGCGGGGCGGCTCGCCGCGCAGGCGTCGGGACGCAACGGCGGGCATTGCAATACGGGCGTCGCGCAGGACTATGCGTCGCTGTCGGCGCGGATCGGCGGCGAGCGCGCGGCGGAGTTTTATCGCGCGTATGCGGGCGCGGTGGAAACGGTGCGCGCGATCATCGGCGAGGAAGGCATCGACTGCGATTTGCGCGATAGCGGCAAGATCAAGCTCGCCGCGAAGCCGCAGCATTTCGCGTCGCTGGCGAAGTCGTATGACGTGATCCGGCGCGAAGTCGATGCCGATGTGGAACTCGTGCCGCGCGAACGTATTCGCGACGAGATCGCCTCCGATGGTTTCTTCGGCGGCCTCGTGCAGCGCAACGGCATGCAGATGCATATGGGCAAGTTCGGCGTTGGACTCGCGGAAGCAGCAGCGCGGCGCGGTGCGCGAATTTTCGAGGACTCGCCGGTGACCGGCCTGAAGCCGCTCGGTGGCAACGTGTTCGAAGTGCAGAGCGCGCGCGGCGCGATGCGCGCGGATCGCGTGTTGATTGCGACGGGCGCATCGCTGACGGGACCGCTGCAATGGTTTCGCCGACGCATCGCGCCGGTGGGCAGTTTCATCGTCGCGACGGAGCCGCTCGGTAAAGCCAAGCTCGACGCATTGCTGCCCACGCGCCGTTCGTATGTGACGACGCGTCATATCGGCAACTACTTTCGCGCGACGCCCGACGAGCGTTTGCTGTTCGGCGGCCGTGCGCGCTTCGCGATGTCGAATCCGCGTTCGGACGAAAAGAGCGGGCGCATTCTGCAAGCGGGCATCGCGCAGTATTTTCCGCAACTTGCCGATGTACGCATCGACTATTGCTGGGGCGGACTCGTCGATATGACGGCGGATCGGCTGCCGCGCGCGGGTCAGCATGAAGGCCTGTTTTATTCGATGGGCTACAGCGGCCACGGCGTGCAGATGTCGGTGCACATGGGCCGCGTGATGGCCGACGTGATGTTCGGCGCGGCCGCGCGCAATCCGTGGCGAACGCTCGAATGGCCCGCGATTCCAGGGCATTTCGGACGCGCGTGGTTTCTGCCGCTGGTCGGCGCGTATTACCGCTTGCAGGACGTTTTGCATTGAACGGATGCCGCGCGTCATGTCGATAAACGGCATGACCGCATACCTGAGGACCATCCATGTCGCGTGCCACTTTCTCGCCTGCTTCCGCTCTCGGCCTGCGCGCCACGCAGGCCGTGCAGCGCGCGCTGGATTTTATCGAAGCGTGTTTTGCCGAGCCGATCAGCTTGTCGGAGTTGGCGGGTATCGCGGGCCTGAGCATCTCGCGTTTCGCGGTGCGCTTCAATGCCGAAGTCGGCATTTCGCCGCACCAGTATGTGCGACTGGTGCGCGTGCGGCATGCGCAACGTTTGTTGAGCGGCGGCTTGCCGCCGTCGGTGGTGGCGGCCGAAGTCGGCTTCTTCGATCAGAGCCATCTGTGCCGGCACTTCAAGCGCGTGATGGGCGCAACGCCGCGCGAATGGCTGAGCGGCGACGCCGCGCGCGTCGCTAATCTGAAGAGTGCGACGACGGAAACAGCGAGTCGAGCGGATAGCCGCTCCTCTCGAAGGCCGTCTTGACGATCACATAACTGAAGTACTGATCGATGCCGATATCGCGCGCCAGCAGCGCTTCGATCACGCGCTGATAGTGGCTGACGCTTCGTGTGACGAATTTGAGGAGATAGTCGTATTCGCCGCTTGCCAGATGACATTCGACGATTTCATCGACGGCGCGAATGGCCGTTTCGAACTTCGCGAAGTCTTCGCGGCGGCGGTCGGCAAGCGTGATTTCGGCGAACACGATCTGCACGTCGTCGAGCTTGCGCAGATCGAGTTGCGCGCCGTATCCCGCGATGTAACCCGCCTGTTCGAGCCGCTTCACGCGCGCAAGACACGGGCTTGGCGACAGGCCGACGGCGCCGGCGAGTTTGACGTTGGTGATGCGGCCTTGCTCCTGCAACTGCGCCAGGATGTGCAGATCGATGTGGTCGAGTTTCGCGTTGCCGTTCATCGTCGAATGTGTTCCGTGTTCCGCGCGAAGGGTTGGGGTAGTACCGATGTTAGCGATGCATGCCCGTGCGGCGTTTCGCCAAAAGTGCCCTGAAAAAGGGCGTGCGCCGCGTTTTGCACCCGTCGCGCAGCATTTTGTGCTGCACGCGCTTAAAAGCTGGACGAAGGCTTTCGTGTGCACGCTGAAAACACGTGAAGCCTTGATCTAAGGGTCTTTCCCGACGACGGCAGACCATGCTGTTCGAGCCACGCAAAACCGTGATTTCGAATGGTCGAACCTGCCGATATGCGATGAACGGCATTTTTTGCGGTGATTAAATCAGTATCGCGCAGCCGGATTCGTCAGTAAGGCATTTCCAACGTTCCACCCGTCAATGAGGAGCAGGTGTCATGTACGACGACGTAATCAGAAAAGGCGGCATGAGCCGCCGCGACGTGCTGCGCGTGTTGGCAGCCGGGGGCATGGCAGCGGCTGGCGCAGGCGGGTTGCTCGTGGGCGCGACGCCCGCGATCGCCGCGCCCGCGCCCGCGCCCAAGAAGGGCGGCAAGATCCGCGTTGCGTATGACGCGGCATCGACGGCGGATACGCTCGATCCCGCGAAAGGATCGTCCGGCTCGGACTACATCCGGTTCTTCATGTTCTACAGCAGTCTGACGCAGCTCGATGCGTCGCTCACGCCGCGCATGGATCTCGCCGAAGCGGTCGACAGCAGCGACGGCAAGGTCTGGGTCATCAAGCTGCGTAAAGGCGTGAACTTCCACGACGGCAAGCCGCTCGGCCCAGCCGATGTCGTCTACTCGCTGATGCGTCACAAGAACGCGGCGACCGCATCGAAGGTGAAGACGCTCGCCGACCAGTTCACCGACGCGAAGCAGACCGGCCCGAACGAAATCACGCTCACGCTCGCCTCCGCGAATACCGACTTGCCGGTGATTCTCGCGACGCCGCAGTTCGTGATCGTCAAGGACGGCACGACGGATTTCGCCACGGCGGTCGGCACGGGGCCGTACAAGCTCAAGTCGTTCAAGCCGGGCGTCTCGACTGTCGGCGTGCGCAACGACAACGTCTGGAAGACCGGCGGCGGACCGTATCTCGATCAGATCGAACTGATCGGTATCGGCGACGATGCGGCGCGCATCAACGCGCTGCTGTCCGGCGACGTGCATCTGATCAACTCGGTCGATCCGCGTTCGACGCAGCGCATCGCATCGACGGATGGCTATGAAGTGCGCGAAACCAAGTCGGGTCTCTATACCGACCTCATCATGCGGCGCGACAACACGATGTCGGGCAATCCCGATTTCGTGCAGGGCATGAAGTATCTGTTCGATCGCGAGCAGGTCAAGAGCGCAGTATTTCGCGGCTATGCCGTGGTCGGCAACGATCAGCCGATTCCGCCGGAACATCGCTACTTCAATGCTTCGCTGCCGCAGCGTCCGCACGATCCCGACAAGGCGAAGTTCCACTTCCAGAAAGCGGGCGCAGTCGGCACGACCTTGCCGCCGATCTACGCCACCACCGACGCGAACGGTTCCATCGAAATGGGCGTGCTGCTGCAGCAGTCGGCCGCGAAGATCGGCGTGAATCTCACCATCAATCGCGTGCCTGCCGATGGTTACTGGTCGCAGCACTGGATGAAGCATCCGCTCGGCTTCGGCAGCATCAATCCGCGTTCGAGCGCGGACGTGCTGTTCACGCAGTTCTTCAAATCCGATGCGCCGTGGAACGAGTCGGGCTGGAACAGTCCGAAGTTCGATCAGCTGCTCGCGGCCGCGCGCTCCGAAACCGACGACGCCAAGCGCAAGCAGATGTACGGCGACATGCAGGTGATCGTGTCGGAGCAATGCGGCATCGGCATTCCGACCTTCCTGAGCCTGCTCGATGCGAACGACAAGCGCGTGCAAGGTCTCACCGCGATTCCGACCGGCGCGATGATGGGCTTCACCTTCGCCGAGCATGTCTGGTGGAACGCGTGACCCGCTGATCGAGCCGAAGCGGCGGCCGCACGCCGCCGCCTTGCCCACTCACTGGATGGAGGGCTGACAGATGAACCGGAACATCGTCGGGCTGATCGGCCGGCGCGTTGCAGTCACCGCGCTGACGCTGCTGATCGTCTCGATCATCATCTTCGTGATCACGAACCTGCTGCCGGGCGATGCCGCGCAGGCCGCGCTCGGTCAGGAAGCCACCGCCGAAACCGTCGCCGCGCTGCGCCAGCAGTTCGGACTGGATCAGGCGCCGTGGCTGCGTTATCTGCACTGGCTGATGGGCCTCGCGCACGGCGACTTCGGCTTGTCGCTGTCGAGCAGCATGCCGGTCTCGGAGATGATCGCGGGACGCCTGCCCAAGTCGCTCACGCTCGCCGCGATCACGACGCTCGTGTCGGTGCCGGTGGCGGTGTCCGCGGGCATCCTCGCGGCGGTGAATCGCGAATCGGTGATCGATCGCATCGTGAGTCTGGGCACGCTCTCGCTGGTCGCGACGCCGGAGTTTCTGATCGCGACGGTCGCGGTGCTGGTGCTGGCGGTGAAGTTGCACTGGCTGTCGGCGCTGTCGTACGACGGCGAAATCGAGAGCGTGCACGACTTCCTGCGCGCCTACGCGATGCCCGTCGTTACGCTCTGCGCGGTCGTCATCGCGCAGATGGCGCGCATGACGCGCGCGGCCGTGATCGAGCAACTGAGTTCGTCGTATGTCGAGATGGCGATGCTCAAGGGCGCGAGCCCGTCGCGCGTGGTGCTGCGTCACGCGTTGCCGAACGCGATCGGCCCGATCGCCAACGCGATTGCGCTGAGCTTGTCGTATCTGCTGGGCGGCGTGATCGTCGTGGAGACCATCTTCAATTATCCCGGTCTCGCCAAGCTGATGGTCGATGCCGTCAGCAATCGCGACTTCCCGCTCGTGCAGGCGTGCACGCTGCTGTTCTGCCTGGGTTATCTGGTGCTCGTGCTGCTGGCCGACCTGTGCGCCATCCTCTCCAATCCGAGGTTGCGGACATGAATCATCATCGATCCGTTTCGATTCACACCGATCACGCCGATCCGTTCAAGCGCAGCAGCATGCTGCCCGGCAACGCGGAGCCGATGCGTCCGAACGGCAGCGGCATGCCGACGCCGCCCGCGCGTCCGCCGCGCCGCCGCAGTCTGACGCAGCGCATGGGTCTGTCGACGGGCGGCTGGATCGGCCTCGCGATGGTGTCGTGCGCGCTGTTCGTCGCGGCCTTCGCGCCGTGGCTCGCACCGCATCAGGTCGGCTCCATCGTGACGAACGACGTGTTCGCCGGCATGAGCGCGAAGCTGCCGCTCGGCTCCGATTATCTCGGCCGCGACATGCTCACGCGCATCATCTACGGCACGCGACTAACGGTCGTGCTCGCGCTCGCCACCGCGCTGCTCGCGGCGCTGGTCGGCACCACGCTCGGGCTGCTCGCCGCCGTCGCGGGACGCGGCATCGACGAGACCATGAGCCGTCTGCTCGACGCCATCACGTCGATTCCGTCGAAGATGTTCGCGCTGATGATCGTGGCCGCGTTCGGTTCGTCGCTGACGCTGCTGATCCTTACGGCCGCGTTCAGCTATATGCCGGGCTCGTATCGCATCGCGCGTTCGCTGGCGGTGAATATCGGCACGCTCGAGTATGTGCAGGTGGCGCGGGCGCGCGGCGAGAGCGCGCTGTATATCGCGTGCTTCGAGATGTTGCCCAACATGGTTCATCCGATGTTGGCCGATACCGGCTTGCGCTTCACCTTCGTCGTGCTGCTGCTGAGCAGCCTGAGCTTTCTCGGGCTGGGCGTGCAGCCGCCGTATGCCGATCTCGGCTCGCTGGTGCGCGAGAACATCGCGGGTCTCGGCGAAGGGACGGCGGTCGTGATTCTGCCCGCGATCGCCATTGCCGTGCTGACGGTCGGCGTCAATCTGCTGATCGACGGCGTGCCGCATCGCGGACGCCGCCGCAAGCAAGCCGCCGCAAGCAACGCCGATGCCGATGGAGGACATTGAATGAGTGCCGAACTCCTGCATCGCGGCACGCTTGCCGCGAACGACGCCACCCATAATCTCGTCGACGTGCGCGGCCTGCGCGTGGTCGGCAGCCGCCCCGGCGAAGCGGACACGACCATTGTTCACGATATCGACTTCGAGATCGCGCGCGGCGAAGTGCTCGCGCTGATCGGCGAATCGGGCTCGGGCAAGACGACCATCGCGCTATCGTTGATGGGGCACGCGCGCAGCGGTTGCCGCATCACGGGCGGCTCGATCCGCATCGGTGATACCGACGTGCGCTCGCTCTCCGCGAAAGGGCTGGAAGGCTTGCGCGGACGACGCGTCGCGTATATCGCGCAGAGCGCGGCGGCGGCCTTCAATCAGTCGCGCGCGATCATGGATCAGGTGATCGAAAGCGCGATGATCCACGGCACGCTGTCGAAGCGCGATGCGCAGGCGAAGGCCGTCGAACTGTTTCGCGCGCTGGCGTTGCCGGAGCCGGAAACGATCGGGCGGCGCTATCCGCATCAGGTGTCGGGCGGGCAGTTGCAGCGGCTGATGGCGGCGATGGCGCTGATCACCGATCCCGAGCTCGTGATTCTAGACGAACCGACCACCGCGCTCGACGTCACCACGCAGATCGACGTGTTGCAGGCGTTTCGCCGCGTGATTCGCCAGTACGGCATGACGGCGGTCTACGTATCGCACGATCTGGCCGTGGTCGCGCAGATGGCGGATCGAATCGTAGTCCTGAGCGATGGACAGATTCGCGAAGTCGGCGCGACCGAACAGATTCTGCACGCGCCGAGGCATCCTTATACGCAGAGCCTTGTTGCGGCGGTGCAGCCGGTGGTGTCGGCGTGCGCATCCGCGGCGCAGGCGGACGGGCCCGCGCCCTTGCTCGAAGTGCGTCGCATGACGGCGGGCTATGGCCGCAAGAGCGCGAAGGGCTGGCCCGAAAAGATCATCCTCAACGATGTCGATCTGACGATACGCCGTGGTCAGACGGTCGGCGTGATCGGCGAATCCGGCTCGGGCAAGACGACGCTCGCGAAGGTCATCGCTGGTCTGATGCCGATGGCGGGCGGCCAGTTACTGCTCGACGGCGAACCGCTGTCGGGCAATCTCAGCCGCCGCACGCGCGAACAGTTCCGGCGCATCCAGATCGTGTTTCAGAACGCGGATACGGCGTTGAATCCCGTGCATAGCGTCGAGCGCACGCTGGCTCGGCCGCTCAAGTTTTATCACGGTTTGAAGGGCGAAAAGGCGCGGCGGCGCGTGGCCGAATTGCTGGAACTGGTGCGTCTGCCCGCGTCGTGCGCGCAACGCAGTACGGGCGAATTGTCGGGCGGACAGAAGCAGCGCGTGAATCTGGCGCGCGCGCTCGCCGCCGAACCCGATCTCATTCTCTGCGACGAAGTGATGTCCGCGCTCGATACGGTCGTCGGCGCGGCAATCCTCGATCTGCTGCGCGAGTTGCAGCAGAAGCTCGGCGTGTCGTATCTCTTCATCACGCACGATATTGCCAAGGTTCGTGCGATCAGCGACGACATCGTCGTGATGTATGCGGGGCATCGCGTGGAAACGGGCGATCGCGCGGCTCTGTCTGCGCCGCCGTTTCATCCGTATTCGCATCTGCTGGTGTCGTCCGCGCCGGAACTGCGCGCGGGTTGGCTCGATGAAGCGAGCGAGCGTTGTCATCAGACGCTGACGCCGATCGGCGCATCCGACGACAACCCGGAACTGTGCACCTTCCTGCCGCGCTGCCCGATGCGTATCGACGGCGTATGCAATCGCACCGCGCCCGCGAAGCGCACGCTTGCGAACGGCGCGCAGGTGCTGTGTCATCGCAGCGAGGAAGAACTGGAGCGCTTCCAGACCACGCCGCGCGACGAAGATGCGGCGGCGCGCGCGCCCGTGTTCTGACGAACCACAGGACAACGATGCAATCACTCGAACAAGCGGACAGGTGTCACTTCTTTCATCCGGGCACACATGCCTACGATCACGCGACCGGCGCGCTGGAAGGTTTCATCGTCACGGAAGGTCACGGTATTCATCTGACCGATGCAGCGGGCCGCGAGTATATCGACGGCTTTTCCGGGCTGTATTGCGTGAACGTAGGCTATGGCCGCGACGAGATCGCGGATCGCATGGCCGAGCAATGCAAGCGGCTTTCGTACTATCACACGTATGTCGGCAGCAGCAACGAACCGGTGATCGAGCTGTCGCAACGCCTGATCGAACAATGGGCGCCGCCGGGCATGGTGAAGGTGTTTTATGGCATGTCGGGTTCGGATGCCAACGAGACGCAGATCAAGCTGGTCTGGTATTACAACAACATTCTTGGCCGCAGAAACAAGAAGAAGATCATCGCGCGCGATCGGGCGTATCACGGTTCGGGCATCGTCACGGGCGGGCTTACGGGTTTGCCGGTCTATCACGCAAACTTCGTTCGCCGTTCGATCGCGTGTTGCGCATGCTGTGTCCCGACTACTATCGCAACGCCGCGCCCGGCATGAGCGAAGCGGCGTTCACGGCGCATTGCGTGGCGGAACTCGAAGCGCTGATCGAGCGCGAAGGCGCCGACACCATCGCTGCATTTATCGCGGAACCGATGAACGGCACCGGCGGTATCGTGCCCCCGCCCGAAGGTTACTGGCGCGCGGTGCAGGACGTGCTGCGCCGTCACGACATTCTCCTGATCGCCGATGAAGTCGTGTGCGGCTTCGGACGTCTCGGCGCGCGCACGGGTTGCGAGCGCTTCGATATCCGGGGCCCGATCTGCTGACCTTCGCGAAAGGCTTGACGAGCGCGTATGCGCCGCTATCGGCAGTCGTCGTAGGCGATGCCTTCTGGGACGTGCTGATGTACGGCTCGCGCGAGCACGGCATGATGGGCCACGGCTGGACCTATTCCGGGCGTCCGATGGGCGCGGTCGCCGCGCTGGCGAATCTCGACATCATGGAGCGCGAGCAACTCGTCGCGAACGCGGACAGCGTGGGCGCGTATCTGCTCGAACGCTTGCGAGCGACCTTTGGCGCGCATCCGTCGGTGGGCGATGTTCGCGGCATCGGCATGCTGATGGCGATTCAACTGATGCTCGATCCCGCGACACGCACGCCGTTTCCGCCCGAGCATCGCATCAATGCGCGCGTCGTCGCGGCGGCGCGCGGGCATGGGCTGCTGGTTCGCGCGCTCGGCAGCGACATCGTGGGCTTTGCGCCCCCGCTGATCACCACGCGCGACGAGGCCGACGAGATCGTGCGGCGCATGCAACTCGCATTCGACGATACCTTGAGGACCGCATGACTTCGACGCTCCATCTGCCCGCCATCGGGCTGGGCCCGTGGCAATCGCAACACGACGACGGCGTGAAGGCCGTGCGCATCGCTATCGAAAAAGGGTATCGGCATATCGATACGGCCGCGCGTTACGAGAACGAAGCGGCGGTCGGCGAGGGCATCCGGCAAAGCGGTATCGCGCGCGACGAGATGTTCGTCACGACCAAGGTCTGGTGGACGGAACTGCATGCGGGCGCGTTTCGCCGTTCGGTGGAACGCAGCCTGAGCGAGCTGAAATTCAATTACGTCGATCCGCTACTGATACATTGGCCGAACCCGGATATTCCGCTTGAGGAAACGCTCGAAGCGCTGGCCGATGCGCATCGGCAAGGGCTGGCGCGCAAGATCGGCGTATCGAATTTTCCGGTGGCGTGGCTGGAGCGCGCGGTCGCGGCGTCGCCGGTGAAGCTGTCGGTGAATCAGTGCGAGTATCACCCGTATCTGAATCAGCAGAAGGTGCTGGCGGCGTGCGCCAAACATGATATGAGCTTCGTCGCGCATATGCCGCTCGGCAGCGGGCGGCTGATCGACGATCCGATGATCGCCGATATCGCGCGGCGTTACGGCAAGACCAGTGCGCAGATTCTGCTGCGCTGGCTCGTGCAGCAGCCGGGCGTCGCGGCCTTGCCGAAGTCGGGCAATGCGCAGCGTATCGGCGAGAACATCGACGTGTTCGACTTCGCGCTCGATGACGACGAGATGCATCGCATCGCCGGACTCGCATCGCCCGATGGACGCATCAGCAAGGTCTCGTGGGCGCCGCAGTGGGATACGGCTTGATCAGCCGTTCATCGAACGCAGGCCGTAAATGCGTTCGACCGCCAGCAGAAACACGATCGCGATCGTCATCTGCACGGTGCTGATCGCGGCGATCGACGGATCGAACTGATTCTGCAAATACGAGAGCATCACGACGGGTAGCGTCGTCGTATTCGCGCTGCCGAAGAAGTACGACACGCCGAGATTGTCGAGCGAGATCAGCACGGAAAACAGCGCGCCCGCGAAAATCCCCGGCGAAATAAGCGGCAGTGTGACGTGCACGAAGCGCTGTCCGATGCTCGCGCCGAGCACGGACGCCGCTTCGCCGTAACCCGGACTGAGGTTCCTGCACGCGGCAATCGTCGTGCGCAATACATACGGCACAGACACGCACGTATGCGTGATCAGCAGCGCCAGAAACGAATTGCCGATGCCCAACTCCGACAGGTAATACAGCGACGACAGCCCGACCACCAGCGGCGGCACGGCAATGGGCGACAGCAGAAACGACGTGACCGCGTTGGCAGTGCGCGAATGCGAGCGGGCCAGCTCGAGCGCGGCGGGCACCGCTAGCACGATCGCCAGCACCGTCGATGCACCCGCGAGCAGCAGGCTCGTGATCAGCGAATCGGTGAAGGGCTTGTATTCGAGAAATCGCCGATACCAGCGCAGCGACACGCCATCGAGCGACACCGCGACCGACTCGCCTGGCGTGCGACGCGAGCACCACGATCACGATCGGCGCGAGCAAAAACACCACGAATAGCGCGATATAAACGGCCAGCAAGCCATTGCCGAGCCTTTCCGGCAGACGCGAGCCACCTTGCGGCGCATCGAGCAGCGTGCCTCCTTGTTGCGGCCGGTCAGCCGCCCTTGCACATACAGGCAGATCAGCACGATGATCAGCAGCAAGTTGCCCATCGCGCTCGCGAAGCCCATATCCTGCGCCTGGCTGAACTGCTGAAAGATCAGCAAGGGTAGCGTGACGACGCTGCCGCCGCCGAGCAGCAGCGCGCCGATAAAACTGCCGTTGATGATCATGAACACGATCAGACATCCGGTGATGATGCCTTCCACCGACAGCGGCAAGGTCACCAGAAAGAACGCCCGCAACGCGCCCGCGCCGAGCACGCGCGCCGATTCTTCCAGCCGCTGATCGACCGAACGCAGCACCGGAATGATCGACAGCACCATGAACGACACCATCACATGCACGTTGCCGACATAGACGATGGCCTCGCCCTGCGTCATGCGCAACGGCCGGTCGATGAAGCCGAGCGCGAGCAGCGCATCGTTGACGAGGCCGTGCCGCCCGAGCAGCACGTTCCAGCCGAACGTGCGCATGATGATCGAGGTGAGCAGCGGCATGATCAGGACGAACATCAGCGGTCCGGCGAAGCGTCCCGCGCGACGCACCATGAAATACGCCACCGGATAGCCGACGATAAGACACCAGAACGTGGTCCACAAGCTCATCTTCAGCGTTTCGACGATGATGCTGATATAGTAAGGATAACTGAACAGCTTGTGATAGTACTGAAGCGTGAAGGCCGAATGTGCGCCGGGAATCGCGGAGATGCCGACGCTGCGCAGCGCGTTCTCATAGAGCGGCATGCCGAAGAACATCACCAGCACGATCAGCACGGGCGCGCACAACACGACAGTCGGCGAAATCCAGAAACGCGCGCGCGCGGAGGGCAAGGCGATCGAACTCATTGCGGTTCTCCTTCGAGCACGACGAGATCGTCGGGGCTGATCGAAAGCGTCACGTTTTCACCCGGCTCCAGAGCGTTCGCCGATGCTGCCTGCTGATACACGCCGAAGGTCTGCCCGAGCATCGGCACGTCGATCCGATACGCATGCTGTGAGCCGCGAAACACGCGCGCGGACACTTGCCCCGCGAAGCGGATATCGTCGGGACGCGCGGCATCGAGACGCAGCTTTTCGGGGCGCACGGCGAGTTCGGCTGTCGCGCCCGCGGCGAGCGGCTTGCCCAACGCGTGACCGATGCGGCACGTCACGGGCGGCGCGCGCCGTGCATCGCCGATGGAAATATTGAGCTAGTTCTGTTCGCCGCGCACGACCGTGAACGGCAGGATATTCGCCGCGCCCAGAAATTCCGCGACGAAGCGCGTGCGCGGCCGGTCGTACACCTCGCGCGGCGTGCCCGCCTGAAGAATGCGCCCGTGATTCATCACGACGACGCGATCGCTCATCGTCAGCGCTTCTTCCTGATCGTGCGTGACCATTACGCTGGTCACGCCGAGTTCGCTCTGCAACTGCTTCAGCTCGAACTGCATGCCTTCGCGAAGGTTCTTATCGAGCGCGCCGAGCGGTTCGTCGAGCAGCAGCACCGACGGATTCGTGACGATCGCGCGCGCCAGTGCCACGCGCTGTTGCTGCCCGCCCGACATCTGCGCGATACGCCGTTCGCCGAAGCCGGGTAAGCGAATCAGATCGAGCATGCGCGCGACATGCGGCGCGCGGTCTCGCTTCGGCACGCCCGCCATCCGCAAGCCGAAGGCGATGTTGTCGGCCACCGTCAGATGCGGAAACAGGCTGTAGTTCTGAAACACCATGCCGAGGCCGCGCTTGTTCGGCGGAACATGCGTGACGTCGCGGCCCGCGATGCGGATCGCGCCCGTATCGGGAAACTCGAAGCCCGCGATCAGGCGCAACGTAGTGGTCTTGCCGCAACCCGACGGTCCGAGCAGCGCGACGAGTTCGCCCGCGCGCACTTCGAGCGACAGGTCTTCCAGCGCGGTGATCGCGCCGAAGCGCTTGTTGAGGCCGTCGAGCGAGAGCGGTTGCGAACGCGCCGAAGCGGCGGGCGCGCGAGCATCGAGCGCGGCATCGGAGACGGGATTGGCGGACTGGAACATCGCATGCACCTTCATCGACAGGAGTGAGACGGTTCGTTCCGAAGGAGACCATTCATGGCCACCACTTACGCGGCGCGTTTGCTCTCCAGCAATTGCGGATACTGCTTCGATACGTCCGCGAAAATTTCGCGCACGACGCCCGCGCCTTCGGTGAGTTTGCCGGCGGTTTCCCATGCATCGAAGGCATCGAAGATCTTGTGCTTCAGGAAGTGACGCCAGATGACCGGCGCCGACGCGAGAATCTCCGTCAGCACGGCATAGCGCGCGGGTGTCCAGCGCGCTTCGTAGGCCGTGCGTGCCGCGCCGTAGTTGAAGTGCGCGGGCGGCGTGCGCGACGCATCGACGGCGAGTTCGGCGCGCTGTGCTTCCGTTGCTTGCGTGTCGGCGACGCCTGCGCGTACCACCACACCGTATTGCGCGAGCGCTTCGGCTTCGGTCAGATAGCCGCGTTGCACATCGGTCGCGACTTTCTGCGGATCGCGTTGGTACGGATCGCCGTAACCGTCGCCGCCGCACCCTTCCAGACGGATCACATCGTTAGGATAACAGACGACCAGATCGGAGACGCCCAAATTCTCTTCGCCCGCCGTGCCCGGATTGCGCGTGAAGCGCGAATTCGCGCCCGCCTTGCCGCCCAGCACGCCCCACGATGCGAAGCGCGAGCGGTCACGATTGCGCGCCGTGACGAGCGTGCCCGGCGAGAAGACGCGAAACTCCATGATCGTGCCCAGACCGCCGCGATAACGTCCCGCGCCCGCGCTGCCCGGCACGAGACCGTATTTGAGGATGCGGATCGGCACTTCGGCTTCGTTGATTTCAACCGGCGTATTGCGCAGGAATGCGTTGTTCGCGCCCGATGCATCCGAGCCGTCGCCGCTCGCCATGCCGCCCGCGCCGCCGCCGACCGGTCCGATCGCCGCGATGACGGTGCTGCCGTCGCTGCCGACCGTGCGCACGTTGAGGATCGACATGCCGCCGGCAGGGCACGCGGACAAGCGCTCGGGACACACCATCGAGAACGCGCCGAAGGTGACCATCTGCGCGACCTTGCAGGTCAGACTGCGCATGCCGACTGCGGCAGGCGGCACGCAATTCATGATCGTGCCTTCGGGCAGGATGCAGCGCGCGACCTTCAGCATCCCAGCATTCAGCAGCAGATCGGGATGCAGCGAATACAGCACGTAGTTCAGGCCGACCAGCGCGAGCACATGCCGCTCCTTACCGCCGGTCGGCATATTGAGCGACGAATTCAGCTGCGGATCGCTGCCGGTGAAATCGAGCACGAGCGATTCGCCTTGCACCTTGAGATTGAGTGCGACGCGCAGCGGCTTGCCGTTGGGCGAGTCTTCATCGGTGAACTCGCAGAAGAAGTATTCGCCGTCGGGCATCGCCGATACGAGCGCGCGCGCCTGCTCTTCGGAGTAGTCGATCATCGCGTACATGCCGGACTTGAAATCCTCCACGCCGAAGCGCTCGATGATCTCCAGCACGCGCCGGTCGCCCGTCATCAGCATGGCGATTTGCGCTTTCAGGTCGCCGCGATTCTGTTCGGGCGCGCGCACATTGATCGCCATGTGATCGAGCAACTTTTCATCGAGCACGCCCACGCTGACGATCTTGGTCGGCGACCAGCGAATGCCTTCCTGATAGATCTCCGTCAGCGTGCGCGACAGCGACGCAGGCACCGCGCCGCCCATGTCGGTGTTGTGAATATGGCCGCCCACGTAGCAGACGATTTCGCCTTGGTAGAACACCGGCTTCCACATCATCACGTCGGGCGTGTGCGTCGCGACGTAGCCGCTATACGCGTCGTTGGTCATGCCGATATCGCCGGGTTCGTAATGATCGATGGCATCGATCACGGAACCGAAGTCGAGGCCCGGATACCACGTCGCGCCGAGCGTTTTCGGCGACGCGAAGGTGAGGCCCTCGGGCGTCATGATGGTGCAGGAGAAGTCTTCCGTTTCCTTCACGAAAGCGGAATGCGCGGTGCGCATGAGCGTGTGCGCCATGCTTTCGGCGGCCGCGACGCAGTAGTTCGAGAAGATCTGAAGAACGGACCGGTTGAACGTCATGATGGGTTCCTTGTATGTTCTCACTGCGCCGACAGCAGCAGATTGCCGTATTCGTCGACGACGCATTCGAAGCCGGGCAGCACGCAGGTCGTCGTGTCGTCCTGCGTGACGATGGCCGGGCCATCGAAGCGATGTTCCGCCAGCAGCGAAGCGCGCCGATACACCGGCACCGTGCGCCACGCGCCGTCCAGATACACGTCGATCATCGCTTCCACGACGGGCTTGCCTTCGCCGCGCGCGACCTTCGGCATTTCGGGCTCCGGCGTCGGCAGGCTGATCACCAGACGCAACGCCACCACCTGCACCGCCGAACGCTCGTCGCTATGACCGTACAACCGGTGATGCTCGCGATGAAATGCATCGGCGATGGCGGACATGTCGCGCGCGCGGATCGACTGCGCATCCAGCGGCGTGTCCACTTCGAACGATTGCCCGCGATAACGCATATCCGCCGATACCGTCATCTCCGCGCCCGCATCCGTTCCCGTTTCGCCGACGATCCACTCGCGCGCCTGCGATTCCAGCATCGCGAGATCGTCGGCGAGCTTGCCGAGCGATTCGGCGTCGATCGGATAGTATGTCATCCGAACGAAATCGTTCTTCGTATCCGCGATCAAACCGCCCAGCGCGCTCAGCACGCCCGGCGTGGTCGGCACCACGATATGCCGCATATTCAGCGCGCGCGAGAAAGCCGCCGAGCATCGGGCCCGCGCCGCCGAACGGCATCAGCCAGAACGCGCGCGGATCGATACCGAAGCGCGACACGATCCGGCTCACGCCGCCGTACATGCCCGACACCGACACGTCGATGATCGCCGCCGCCGTCTGATGCACGTCTATCCCGAGGCGCTCCGCGAGCGGCTCGATGGCGCGCCGGCTGGCATCGACATCGACCTGCACCGCGTTTTAGCCGAGCGAGGCGCGGCCCAGCACGCCGATGACGGCGAACGCGTCGGTGATGGTCGGGCGCGTGCCGCCGCGTCCGTAGCACACCGGGCCCGGATTCGATCCCGCGCTCTCCGGTCCTACCTTTAACACGCCAAAATCATCGACCCACGCGATCGAGCCGCCGCCGTCGCCGATCGACGACACCGAGACCGACGGAATATGGATCTGGAAATCGCCGATATATTCGCCGGTCGCGTACTGCGGCTTGCCGTCGACGATCAGCGCGACGTCGGCCGTCGTGCCGCCGATATCGAGGCTCATGCAGTCCTTAATGCCGCACATGCCCGCGAGATACGACGCGCCGATCACGCCCGCCGCCGTGCCGGAGAGAATCATCTGCACGCAATTGTTCTTGCCGTTTTCGGCGCTCATCACGCCGCCGTTGGACTTGGTGACCTTCAGGTCCGCGCCGACGCCGCTCTCCGCAAGCGCCGCCTGCAAACGCGTCAGATACTGCGACACGCGCGGCTGCACATAGCCGCCGATGGTCGCCGTCACCGTGCGCTCGTATTCGCGGATGATCGGCCACACTTCATGCGAGCACGACACGAAGAAGCCCGGCGCGGCCTTTTCGATGATCGCCTTCACCTGCAATTCATGCGCCGGATTGCGATAGCAATACAGCAGCGAAACCACCACGCCTTCGCATTGCGCGGCCTTGAGCGCATCGAGCGCATCGAGCGCGGCGAGCACGCTGGCTTCGTCGATCGGCGTTTCCTCGCTGCCGTCGGGACGCATGCGGCCATCGACACCGAACACGCGATCGCGCGTGATGAGCGGCTCGGGACGGCGCGACATCAGGTGATACATGTCGGGAATCTTCAGACGCGCGATATCGAGCACGTCCTCGAAGTTGCGCGTGGTGATGAGCGCGAGACGCAGGCCCTTGCGCTGCACCACGGCGTTCACGCCGACGGTCGTGCCGTGCGTGAAATACACCACGTCGCGCGGATCGATACCGAAGCGCTCGCTGAGTCCCTGCATGCCGTCGATGACCCGCTGCCCGGGCTATCGGGCCGCGAAAACACCTTCAGCGTGCGGGTCGTCCGCGTCTCGTCGTCCAGCACCGCGAAGTCGGCGAACGAGCCGCCGATATCCACTCCGATTCTCAAGCCCATTGCAATGTCCCTGTCTGGTTGAGCAGGCGCGAATTGCCTGCCTGAAGCGCTGCGCTAATCCTCGAGCCTTGCGTCGATCAACGGCCGATCTGCTTGTTCCATGCTTCGATCCATTGCGGCACGTACTTGCCGATGTCCTCGAAGTTGACCCAGATCGAACCGTCGACCGTTGCGATACGCGGCTTGACCTTCAGCTCGTACGTGACCTTGGTGTTCGACGCGGTGTACTGCATCGTGTTGGCGAAGCAACTCTGGCCTTCCGCCGATGCGAGTTCGTTGAGGAATTGGGTGCCGAGCGGCGAACCGTTCTTCACCTTCACGGCCATGTTCGGAAACGCGACCGATCCCGGCCCCGGATTGACCCACGCGATATCGGGATTGCCGCTGTCGTGTTCGGCCCAGGCGCGGCCGTCGTAGTA
This sequence comes from Candidatus Burkholderia verschuerenii, assembly GCF_001189365.1. Lineage (GTDB taxonomy): Bacteria > Pseudomonadota > Gammaproteobacteria > Burkholderiales > Burkholderiaceae > Caballeronia > Caballeronia verschuerenii. The sequence continues at coordinate 66,206 of NZ_LFJJ01000005.1, forward strand.
CATCGCGATATCGATATCGCCGTTGCGCATCGCGTTGAGCGGCGCGTTCGGATCGCTGAAGAAGGTGACGTTCTTGCTGTCGCGCATGCGCTTGACCTGATCGAGCGCGGGCTGGATGTTGGTGGGCGAGCCGCCGTACAGCTGATTGAACAGCGTGATGAGACCGGCCGGCGTCGCCACATAGTTGATATCGGGGATGCTCGCTTGCCACTTGCCCGCGACCACGCCGTCGACGAATTCCTTCCACGTCTTCGGCGGATTCTTCACGCGCTTGGCGTTGTACATCAGGCCGAAATCGCCGTAGGTGATGGGAAAGCCGTAGCCCTTGCCGTATTCGACGAGACGCGGATCGAGCTGCGCCATGTTCGGCACGTCCTTGGCCGAAATCGGATCGAGCACGTTGCGGCTCACGGCGATATGCGTTGCCTCGGGCGTGCTCACCATCACGTCAATAGGCGGCTTGTCGGGGCTGGCCGCCACCTGATTGACCCATTGCAGCGGATTGCCGAGCGTCACGTCCACGCTCTTGCCGGTCTTCTTCTCGAACGGCTCGACGAAGCACTTGCGATACGCCTTCTCCCACGTGCCGCCGAACGCGGTCACGGTGAGATCGGCGGCGAGCGCCGCGTATGCGGCGAACAGGGAACCCAGCATGAGGGCGGCGCTACGAACGGCAATCGTCTTCATCGTCTTCCTGTGCGGTTGATTCATCGAAAACTTCCCCGGCGCGTGCGGTACGTGCTTGCGGCTAACTCGCCTTCGTGCCACAATACGGCACAGCGTTTAATATCGTGGTACAAGGTAGCATGCGATATTTGCCATCGCAAGGCATTCAAAAATGAACAGTCTTCTTAAAAGCATCGAAATCATCGAGGCCGTGTCGGAGCATCAGCCGGTCGGCGTGGGCGAGCTCGCCAAGCTGCTGGAAATGCCCAAATCCAGCGTGCAGCGCGTGCTCATGACGTTTCAGGAAGCGGGCTGGCTGCGGCAGGCGAGCGGCGAAATCACGCGCTGGGAAATCAGTCCGCGCGTGATCAGCGTGCGGCCGAATGCGCTGAAGGGCGGCGCGCTGCAAAAAGCCGCGCGCGAGCCGATGCAGGACCTGTGCAACGCGGTGAACGAGACCGTGCATCTGTCCATTCCGGATGGCACCAACGCGATGGTTCTGGTCGAAGAAATCGAGTGCAAGCAGTTCGTGCGCACGGCGTACAAGATCGGCGACGTCTCGCCGTTTCACGCCACGGCCAACGGTCTCGCGCTGCTTGCATTTATGAACGAAGGCCAGATCGCGACCATCCTCAATCGCGATCTGAAAAAATACGGAGACCGAACCATCAACGATCCGGCGCTGATTCGCGAGGAAATCGAACGCATCCGCGCGCGCGGCTATTCGATGAACCTCGGGCAGTATCGTCACGCGATCTATGCGATCGGCGCGCCCGTGTTCGACGCGAGCGGCATCGTCGTGGCGAGCGTGTGCATCTCGATGCCGGAATCGCGCTTCGAGGAAGGCCGTATCGGCGAATGGGCGGGCGCGGTGATGAACGCCGCGTCGCAGATCAGCAGAGGCCGCGGGCACGGTTGATCCTCATGTCGCTGGGAACAGCGCATGCATCAAATCGGATGCGCTGTGTGCCTCGGGATGCATTACGATGTCGCGTGCGTTGCTTGCGGCTTGCGTGCCGATCAGCGGATCGAGCGTCGCGCGGAACTTGGCCTCGGTGTGTTCCATCAACACGGCTTCGCGGCGGATCGAGCCGGGCGGTTCGCTCAGCAAGGCGCTGTGCTCGGTGCTATCGTCGAGCGTAATCACGACGCGCGTCGGGATCGACATATCGCTGCGATGCTGAAGATCGAACGCCGGTTCGTGATGCACGTCGATCTTCGCGAACAGCGAGCGAATCGCGGCCGATTCGAAATCCGGCTCGCGCAGCGCCGCGTTGATATCGTCCGTCAACAAGGCGCACGCGACGAGAAAGCGCACATTGAATTGCGCATCGACCAGATTGGTGGGGAAAGGCGAATCGAGCGTATCGACGAATTCGCGGAACGAGTGAATGTCGATGCGCGCGATCGCGTTCACGTCGAGCGAGGGCTTCATGTCGAGCGCGGCTTCGATCGCCGGATGCGACCAGCGGCAACACGCCCACTGCTTGAATTCGACGCGGCGTATCCACCAATCGTCGCCGGGCACGGTGCGCAATAGTTCGGGACGAATGCGGTCGGAGCCGTAGAGATGGCGGAAGCCGAACGCATCGGAAAAGAAATGCTGATCGCCGATAAAACCTTCTTTCGCAAGATACGCCGACATGACGCCCGCCGATGCCGCCGCGCCATAACCATTCTTGAGCCACGTATAGCCGCCGCCGGGATTGGCGCGCACGATCATCGGCATGGGCGCTTGCTGCGCGGCCAGACCGAAGCCCTGCAACCATTGCGCGCGATCCAATTCGAGCAGCATGCCCGCCGCGATAAACGCGCCGAAGATTTGCCACGACGCATAGCCGATATCTTTTGAAGGCGCGTCGTCGCTCGGACACAGCATCGCGCCGATGCGCAGCGACGCTTCGTACGCGACGATGACCGCGTGCGCAAGTCCCTGCTGCTGCGCTTCAAACGATGCGCGCAAGCGAGTGCCGGACCGACGATCGTCGCGCCCGGATGCGATGGCGCTTCGCCGCGAAAACAGTCGTCGAAGTCGAGGATGTTGGCCGCGTGCGCGTAGAGTTGCACGGTATCGAACAGGCTGGCGTGACCGTTTGAATTCGCGGCGAGCACGCGGCGGAATGCATTCATCTGCACGGTATGCAGACCCGTCCTGAAACACGCGATGCCGTCGAGCATGCATTGCTTGCCGGCGTGAATGGCATCGGCGGGAATGGTGTCGATGCGATGCGCGATCAGCCAGTCGACGAGACCGGCGAATCCTTCGTGATCATTGCGATGGCGATCGGCGGATACTGACATGATGTCCGGTGAAAGCGGCGTTGCGCGCGCTTTCCGGCCGGATGCCGGACGTTTCGCAAGCCCGAGAGCAAGCCAAGGCTAGGGTCGACGATATAAGCCGTCAAATACGGTTTTGCGTGACGGGGATGCCGATTTGATATGACGGTCTCAGGCGCGCGTCATTGCGTGCTTTCGCGGAACGCTTCGCCGAAGGCCTTGGCCAGCATATTCATCGGAACATTGAGCGGATAGACAAGGTACGTCGAAAATTCGATACGCGGCGCGAACGGCAAGATGGCGATCTGTCCCGCGTACTCGCGCGCGACGACCGGGTTCGACACGCTCACGCCCATGCCGCGCGAGACCATCCGGCAGATCGCCGCCGCGAAGTGCGACTCATACGCGAGAATGCGCTTCTCCTCGCCGCCGATCTGACATGCATCGTCGATCCGCTTGCGCATGACATCGCTTGACTTGAGTGACAGAAAGCGCTCGCCCGCGAGGTCTTTGGGCGTGACGGCATCGCGTTTGCGCGCGAGCTTGTGATCCGGCGGCGTGATGCACACGCCAAGACTCTTGCACGCCACTTCGTGCGCGACGCTCGTGCCGTTGAATATCTCCGATGCGATGCCGACATCCGCATAGCCCGTGGCGAGCCATTGGCACACCGTCAGCGAGTCCGCGACATGCAGCGTGACATCGACATCCGGAAACTTTTGCGCGAACAGATGAATGGCGTCGGGCACGGCGACGATCGCCATCGACGGCACGGCCGCCACGCGCAATCTGCCGCTGCCGCGCTTGCGGATGAGGTCCGCTTTCTCTTCGAGACCGCGCAGGCTCGCGAAGGTATGTTCGACATCGCGAAAGAACACTTGCCCTTCGAGCGTGGGCATGAGCTTGCCGATCTGCCGCTCGAACAGCTTGATGCCGATGCGCCGTTCCAGTTGCCCGATGACGCGGCTGATGTTCGATTGAGACGTATGCAGATCCTTGGCCGCCTGCGTCATCGAACCCGATAGCATCACTGCGCGGAAGGCTTGCACTTCGCGAAAATTCAGCATCGGAGAAGGGGCATATCAAAATGGTATGGCCCACGATTATATGCGCATTTGTCAAAGAAAAATGGCCTTCTTAAACTCGCCGGAACCTGATCCATTTCCGCTGCGACGCCCGCGAACAAGCCTTGTCCGGAGCATACGCAAGCGGCTTTCGACGAGCTGCCATGTTGGACTTCGACCCCGACCAGATTGCCTTGCCGAGCGGCCATTTCATCGACGGACGCATCGTTGCCGGTGCGAGCGATATCGAAGTGATCCGCCCATCCGATGCATGGCTCATGGGTGTTATCCCGGATGCGTCTGACAGCCTCGTCGATGAAGCGGTCGAGAACGCGCATCGCAACTGGCGCGCGAGCAAGTGGGGCACCTGCGCGCCGCGCGAACGTGCACGCGTGCTGCTGCGCTGGGCCGATCTCATCGATGCGCACGCCGACGAACTCGCGCGACTCGAAGCGGTCGGCTCCACGCGCCCGATCAGCGAAGCGCGCGCGTTCGACATACCGTTCACGGCGGAGTGCATCCGCTTCTTCGCGGAATGCGCGGACAAGTTCGGCGGCGACACCTTGCCCACGCGTCACGACAGTCTCGGTATGGTGCTGCCCGAACCTTATGGCGTGGTCGCGGCGATCGCACCGTGGAATTTTCCGCTGACGATGGCATCGTGGAAATGCGCGCCCGCGCTTGCCGCCGGCAACGCGATGGTGCTCAAGCCCTCCGAACTCACGCCGCATTCCATCGTGCGCTTCGCGCAACTCGCGGTGGAAGCGGGCGTGCCGGCGGGCATCTTCAATATCGTGCAGGGACGCGGACAAGGCGCGGGCGCGGCGCTCGTGCGTCATCCGCTGATCGGCAAGGTGTCGTTCACCGGTTCCACGCGCACGGGCGCGAGCATCATGAGCGAAGCGGCGCAGTTCGGCACCAAGCCCGTGACGCTCGAACTCGGCGGCAAGAGTCCGCAAGTCGTGTTCGACGATGCCGGCGATATCGACGAAGTCGCGCAGCGTATCGTGCGCGGCTTCACATCGAACGCGGGGCAGGCGTGCGTGTCGGGCACGCGTCTGATCGTGCAACGCGGTATCGCCGAGCACCTGATCGATGCGGTGATCGCGCGTGTCGCCACGCTCGAACCCGGTCCGACATGGCACGCATCGACGCGCTTTCCGCCGATCATCAGCGAACTTCAGGCCACGCGCATTCAGCAAGCCGTGCGCGACAGCATCGACGAAGGCGCGAGCGCGTTGTGCGGCGGCGCGTGTTTCGATACGGCGGGCAAGGGCTTTTACTATCGCCCGACATTGCTTGCGAATGTGACGAGCGCATCGCGCGCGGTGCGCGAAGAGATCTTCGGCCCGGTGCTGACGGTGCAAACCTTCGACGATGAAGAAGAAGCGCTCACGCTCGCCGATCATCCGACATACGGCCTTGCCGCGGGCGTGCATACGCGCGATATCGGCCGTGCGTTACGCGCGATGCGTCGCATCCCGGCTGGCACGGTGTGGGTCAACCGCTTCGGGCGCACATGGGATTTCATCCTACCGACGGGCGGCTTCAAAGGCTCGGGCATCGGCAAGGATCTCGGGCGTCAGGCTTTCGAAGCGAACTTCCGCTACAAGGCCGTGTTGATCGACTTCTGAATTCACGCGTTCACGCATTCACGCACGAGGAGACGTCATGTCGTTGTTTAAGCCCAAGTTCATCACCTTCGATTGCTACGGCACGCTCATCTACTTCGAGATGGCGAACGCGGCGCGCGCGCTGTACGAAGACCGCGCGCAAGCGGAACAGATGCGCGCGTTCACCGATGCGTTCGCCGCGTATCGGCTCGATGAAGTGCTCGGCGCGTGGAAGCCCTACGAGCAGGTCGTGGACAACGCGATTCGTCGCACCTGCAAGCGATTCGGCACGCCGTATCGCGAAGGCGATGGTCGGGCGATCTACGATCAGGTGCCGACCTGGGGCCCGCATCCCGATACTACGGCAGGACTCGCGGAAGTCGCAAAGGAGTTTCCGCTGGTCGCGTTGACGAATGCGTCGAACGTGCAGATTCCGCATAACATCGCGCGGCTCGGCGTGCCGTTTTATGCGGTGTACACGGCGGAACAGGCGCAGGCCTACAAGCCGCAAATGAAGGCCTTCGAATATATGCTCGATCAACTCGGCTGCGGCCCGGAAGACATCCTGCACGTGTCGTCGAGCTTCCGCTACGACCTGATGACCGCGCACGATATGGGCATCAAGCACAAGGTGTTCGTCGCGCGCGGACACGAGCCGGCCAATCCGTATTACGGCTATACGGAGATCAAGGATATCGGCGGGCTGGCGGCCGTCCTCGGACTATGAAACTCGAACCGTACTGGCTCGCTTCGGCGCCCGCGTTCACATCGGGCGCGACGGGAACGTTGCCCGCGCGCGGACGTGGTCGTCGTCGGCGGCGGGTTCACGGGGCTGTCGGCGGCGTTGTCGCTGGCGCGCAAGGGCGTCGATGTGGTGCTGCTTGAAGCGGGGCGCATCCACGGCGAAGCATCGGGACGCAATGGCGGACATTGCAGTCCGGGCACCGCGCAAGGCCTGGTGGATCTGACCGATCGCTATGGGCTCGATGTCGCGAAGCATCACTATCAGGTCTATACCGATGCGGTCGATTACGTCGAACGCATCGTTGCCGACGAACGGATCGATTGCGATTTCACGCGACGCGGCAAGCTCAAGCTCGCGAGCAAGGAATCGCATGTCGCGGGCATGCGACGCAACTTCGACGCGCTGCGCAAGCATCTCGATGCGCCGGTCGAATGGCTGTCGGCGGCGGACGTCAAGCGCGAACTCGCGTCCGATGCTTTTCACGGTGGCATGCTCGACACACGCGGCGGCCAGATGCATATGGGCAAGTTCAGCACCGGACTCGCGACGACGGCCGCGCGCTACGGCGCGCGCATCTTCGAACACGCGGCGGTGACGCAGCTGACGAATATCGGCGGCGATCGGCATCGCGTGACGACGGCGAAGGGCGCGATCGAAGCGGATCGCGTGCTGCTCGCGACGGGATGTTCGAATCACGGGCCGTTCGGCTGGTGGCAACGGCGCATCGTGCCCGTAGGCAGTTTCGTGATCGTTACCGAGCCGATCACGCCGCTGCTCGATATCGCGCTGCCCAAGCGCCGCAACTATGTGACGAGTCTCAACTTCGGCAACTACTTTCGCGTGACGGCGGACGATCGTCTCGTGTGGGGCGGACGCGCGCGCTTTGCGCGTAGCAATCCGGCGTCGGATCGCAAGAGCGGCAAGATCCTGAAGGCATCGCTCGATGCATTGCTGCCAAGTTTGAAGGATGCGCGCATCGACTATTGCTGGGGCGGACTGGTGGAAGCGACGGCCGATCGTTTGCCATCGGCGGGCAAGCACGAAGGCTTGTATTACTCGATGGCATACAGCGGCCACGGCACGCAGATGTCCACCTACATGGGCGATGTGATGTGCGACATCGTGATGGGCGCAAAGCGCGAGAATCCGTGGCATCGCGCGGAATGGAAAGCGCTGCCGGGCTATGTGGGACGCGAATGGTTCTTGCCGCTGGTGGGCGCGTATTTCCGTTTCAAGGATGCGGTGTCGTGATGAATCACGTCGTGGTGCGCATCGTGGGACGGCGCTTCGCCATCGGCGCGCTGACCTTGCTGCTGGTCGCCGCGCTCGTCTTTTTCATGGCGAGCCTGTTGCCGGGCGATGCCGCGCAAATGGCGCTCGGCCAGTACGCGACGCCCGAAACCGTCGCGATGTTGCGCAAGCAACTGGGCCTCGACGAACCGCTCATCGTGCGTTTCTTCACCTGGCTCGGTGGCTTGTTGAGCGGCAACTTCGGCACCTCGTATGCGGCGAATGTGCCGGTAAAGAGCATTGTGATGGCGCGCATTCCCAACACGCTGATGCTCGCGGGCGTGGCCACCGCTGCATCGGTGCCGATCGCGCTCGTGCTCGGCATCGTCGCGGCGATGGTGCGCGGCACGCTGCTCGATCGCGTGATCGGCGTGCTGACGATGTCGGTCGTCGCGGTGCCGGAATTCTTGCTCGCAACGCTTGCCGTGCTCGTGTTCGCGGTGAAGCTGCATTGGGTGTCGGCGGTATCGGTGAGTGCGGATACATCGAGCGTCGGCGCGTTTCTCAAGTCGTACAGCTTACCGGTGCTCGTGCTGTGCTGCGTGGTGGTCGCGCAGATGGCGCGCATGACGCGCGCGGCGTTCATCAATCAACTCGATGCGCCGTATGCGGAAATGACCGTGCTCAAGGGCTTGCATCCGGCGCGCACGGTGTTGCGTCACGCGCTGCCTAACGCGGTCGGCCCGATCGTCAATGCGATGGCGCTGAGCCTTTCGTATCTGCTGGGCGGCGTGATTATCGTGGAGGCGATCTTTTCGTATCCGGGTCTCGCCAGCACGCTCGTCGATGCAGTGAGCAATCGCGATCTGCCTATCGTGCAATTTTGCGTGCTGTTCTTCAGCACGTGCTATTTGCTGCTGCTCCTGATCGCCGATGTCGTGACGATCGTCTTCAACCCCAAGCTGCGTTGATCCATGAAACACGTTCTCTCTTCTCCGCGCGCATTGGGGCGCTTTTTTCTGTTGCTATCGATGCTCGGCCGCATCGGCTTATGCGTATCGATGCTTTGGGTCTTCATTGCGATGTTCGGCTCGCTGATCGCGCCGTACGGCATGATGGATATGAGTGGCGGCAAGGTCTTCGCATCGAGCAGCCTCGCGTATCCGTTGGGCACGGATTTTCTGGGCCGCGATCTGCTGAGCCGCATTCTCTACGGCGCGCGTTATTCGATCGGTCTCGCGCTTGCCGCGACCTTGATCGCCAGCGTGAGCGGCACCTTGCTTGCGTTGATATCGACGGTGATCGGCAAGTGGTTCGACGAGATCGTCTGCCGCATCGTCGATGCATTGCTCGTGACGCCGAGCAAGATTCTCGCGTTGCTGGTGATCGCGATCTTCGGCTCCGATCTCAACGTTCTCGTGATCACGGCGGGCGTGATCTATATGCCGGGAGCGTTTCGTATCGCGCATTCGCAGGCGGTCGGACTCAACGCGATGGAATATGTCACGGTCGCGCGGCTCAATGGCGAGAGCACGCTGCATATCGCGTGCAGTGAAATCCTGCCCAACATGATTCATCCGATGATGGCCGACTTCGGTCTGCGCTTCGTCTATAACGTGCTGATGCTGAGCGGCTTGAGCTTTCTCGGCCTCGGCGTGCAACCGCCGTATGCGGACTGGGGTTCGCTCGTGCGCGAGAATCTGTCGGGGCTGTCGTCGGGCGCGGCCGCGGTCATCATGCCTGCGCTCGCCATCGCGACGCTGACCATCGGCGTGAATCTGCTGATCGACAGTCTTGCTGTGCGCGGGCACTTGCGCGCGTCGAGGTGAGCTATGAACTGGCCTCTGGTGGAAGTATCGAATCTCGATGTCGTGGCGCGCGGTGAAGACGGCATCGACACTGCAATCGTCAAGGACGTGAGCTTTTCGATCGCTCGTGGAGAAGTGCTTGCGCTGATCGGCGAATCCGGTTCGGGCAAGACGACCATCGCGTTGACGCTGCTCGGTTATGCGCGGCGCGGCTGTCGCATTTCGGGCGGCAGCGTGAGCGTGGGCGGCACCGATGTGCTGGCGGCATCGCCAGCGCAATTGCGCGATTTGCGCGGACGTCGCGTGGCGTATGTTGCGCAGAGTGCATCGGCATCGTTCAATCCGGCGCTGCGCATCATCGATCAGGTGATCGAAGGTGTGTGCGTGCGGCGCATCATGAATCGCAAAGCGGCGCGCGCGAAGGCCGTTAGCTTGTTTCGTGCGTTGGCGTTGCCGTCGCCTGAGAGTATCGGCGAGCGATATCCGCATCAGGTGTCGGGCGGGCAGTTGCAACGGCTGATGGCGGCGATGGCGCTGATGTCCGATCCCGAAGTCGTCGTGTTCGACGAGCCGACTACCGCGCTCGATGTGACGACGCAAATCGAAGTGCTGCGCGCGTTCAAACGCGCGATCGAGGAGTTTCAGATCAGCGCGGTGTATGTGTCGCACGATCTCGCGGTGGTCGCGCAAATCGCCGATCGCGTGCTTGTACTTCGCAACGGCGCGATGCAGGAGCAGGGCGCGCTCGCGCAGATCATCGATGCACCCGTGCATCCTTATACGCGCAGTTTGATCGCGGCGGCCGAGCCGGTCTCGCGCCTCACGGATCGCGATGCGGAGCAGGCGTGCAGGCAACCGCCGCTACTCGAGATCACCGATCTGACGGCTGGATACGGCGAGCGCGATCGTTCCGGCATGCCCGCCGTGCGCGTGCTCGATGGCGTGAATCTGGTGCTGCGGCGCGGCACCACGCTCGGCGTGATCGGCGAATCGGGATCGGGCAAGTTGACGCTCGCGCATGTGATCGCGGGATTGCTCGCGCCCGCCAAGGGCAGCATTCGTTTCATGGGCAAGCCGCTGGCGGGCAGTCACGCAGAGCGCGATCGCGATTTGTATCGACGCATTCAACTCGTGTTTCAGAACGCGGACAAGGTGCTGAATCCTTCGCGCGATGTAGGCGAAATTCTCGCGTGGCCTCTGAAGCTGTTCAGTCGATGCGCGGCCAACGAGATACCCGCACGCGTCGCGCGTCTGCTCGATCTGGTGAAGTTGCCTGTATCGATTGCGATGCGACGGCACGGCGAGTTATCGGGCGGACAGAAGCAGCGCATCAATCTGGCGCGCGCGCTTGCGGCCGAGCCGGAATTGATCATCTGCGATGAAGTGACGTCCGCGCTCGATACGGTAGTCGGCGCGGCGATTCTCGATTTGCTGGTCGAGTTGCGTCATGAACTGGATATGTCGTATCTGTTCATTAGCCACGATCTGTCCACCGTGCGCACGACTTGCGACGATATCGCCGTGTTGTTCAAAGGCCAGAAGGTCGATGCGTGCGATCGCAGCGCGTTGCTGAACGAGGCGCGTCATCCTTATACGGAAATGCTGATCGGATCGGTGCCGGAGATGCGAGCGAACTGGCTCGAAGAGACGGCGTTGCGCGTGAAGGTTTAATCGGCATAGGGGCGGCCAGCAAGCTAGCCGGTCCCCTGCCACACCACCCTGCCACACCACCCGGCGTGCGGGTCCGCACCGGGCGGTTCGGGAAGTTGAGGTTATGTGAGGCGAGGCATGCCAAGACGATCGAAGTAGGCAATCGTCAGCACG